>DATJIG010000173.1:0-16144 GCA_035493495.1 Alphaproteobacteria bacterium | reverse complement strand
TGCGACGTCGCCGGCGACATCGTCTCGGTCGACGGCGTCCAGCTCCGCGAGTTCGACTACGTCGACATCGGCGAGATGATCCGGCCGACCAACGTCGTGCCGCTGGTCATCAAGTCGCTGCTGTTCTCGGGTCCCGGGATGGCGAAGTAACCCAACTGTAGACAAAAGGGCCGGAGCGCGAGTTCCGGCCCTTTTTCCATCTCCCGGCCGGATCCCGGCCGGTTGTTCCCCGTCGCCATTTTCCGGAACTTCGGGTAGTTTTTTGCCACGCCCCGGCCCGCTGACCGGGGTCTTTGTTACCCGCCCCTTCACCTCACCGACGGGCGCCTCCGCGTCCGTTCCCCGCCGAAGACGCCAAGGATCCACATGAGCAAGCTTCGCCTGACCATCGCTACCAGCGACTACGACCACACGCGCGACCTCTCGTCGGGCCTCATCCGGGTCGAGGGCTGCGACGTCAACTACCTCAACTTCGAGATCGAGGAGATCTTCTACCGGTTCGTGCTGAACCGCGAATGGGACGTCTCAGAGATGTCGATGGCGAAGTTCATCGCCCAGGTCGCGGGCGACCGCCCCGACGTGATCGGCCTGCCGATCTTCCCGTCCCGCGTCTTCCGGATTTCGAACATCTACACGCACCGCTCGAAGGGCATCAAGGACGCGCGCGACCTCAAGGGCAAGAAGGTCGGCACGCCCGAGTGGGCGCAGACCGCCTCGGTCTACACCCGCGGCTATCTCGTCGACGACATCGGCCTCAAGCTCGCCGACATCGACTGGTACCAGGCCGGCGTCAACCAGCCGGGCCGCATCGAGAAGGTGAAGCTCAACCTGCCGCAGGGCGTGAAGGTCACGCCGGTGCCGGAAAAGTCGCTGTCGCAGATGATCTCGACCGGCGAGCTCGACGCCATCCTCTCCGCGCATCCGCCGGAGTGCTTCGAGAAGCGCGATCCCAACGTCGTTCGCGTCTACGAGGACTACCAGAAGGCCGAAGAGGAATACTACGACCGCACCAAGATCTTCCCGATCATGCACATCATCGCGATCCGGAAGCAGATCCTCGACGAGAATCCATGGGTGGCGCAGAACCTGCTCACCGCTTTCACCAAGGCGCGCGACAACAGCGTCTATCGCGCGCTCGAGATGACGGCCTCGCGCTTCCCGGTGCCGTGGCTCGCCGACACCGCCGAGAAGTGGAAGAAGAAGTTCGGTTCGGACTTCTTCCCCTACGGCATTGAGCCCAACCGCCGCACCCTCGAGGCGTTCACCAGGTGGTGCTACGAGCAGGGCGTGGCGCAGCGCCACCTGAAGGTCGAGGAGATCTTCCCGAAGCAGCTCCAGGGCGCGGGCTACAAGATCTGAACGATACGGCGCCGAGCGCACCGTGACGGAAAACGGCCGGAGGCGACTCCGGCCGTTTTCTTTTGGCCCCGATTATTTTTTGCAGCACCCGATCGGCGCCGCCTTTCGCCTCCGGATTTGGCGTTTATAATCACCAACACTTGCCTCGGGGCATTGTTTCATTTCCTTCGTTTCGCCCCAAGTCAGCCAGAAGTCTCCCAGAAACTTTCGGGTCAGTGATGGACGCCAGCACCACGCTCTCGATGCCGCGGCGGGATTTCAAGGTTCTGAGCCTTGTCTGCGGCGGGCACTTCGTCAGCCACTTCTACATGATGGTGCTGCCGCCGCTGTTCCCGCTGATCCACGCCGACCTCGGCCTGTCCTACCTCGACCTCGGGTTCCTGCTGACCGCCCGCTACGTCGCGACCGGCGTCGCCCAGATCCCCATCGGCTTCATGGTCGACCGCTTCGGCGCCAAGATCATGCTGATGGCGGGCCTGATGGTGATGGTGCTCGGCTACGCGCTGTTCGCCCTCGCGTCGAACTTCTGGATCCTGCTCCTGTTCGTCGTGCTCGGCGGCGCCGGCGACTCGGTGTTCCATCCGTCCAACTACTCGATCCTCAACGCGTCGGTCAGCAAGGACCGCATGGGCCGTGCGTTCTCGGTCCACACCTTCTCGGGCCACATCGGCTTCGCCGTCGGTCCCGCCATCATCCTGCCGATCGCCGTCGCGACCGACTGGCGGACGGCGATGATGGCGGCGGCACTGTTCGGCTTCGCCGTCATGTGCCTGCTGCTCAGCCAGTGGCGGGTGATGCGCGAGGACGGTCGCGCGCCGGCCAAGACCAAAGGCAAGGACGACACCGGCGCCGGCATCTCGGTGCTGCTGTCGCGCCCGGTCCTGCTTCTGTTCTTCTTCTTCACCATCGCGACGCTGGCCGGCAACGGCATCAGCGCGTTCTCGGTCTCGGCGCTGGTCCAGCTCGGAACGCCGGAGGCCCTCGCGGGCCTTCCCCTGTCGGCCTTCATGCTGTCGAGCGCCTTCGCGGTGCTGGCGGGCGGCCTGGTCGCCGACAAGGACATTCCTCACGACACGTTCGCAGCACTCGGCTTCACCGCCGCCGCCATCGTCATCGCGCTCATCGCCGCGGTACCGATGCCGTACGTGCTGCTGGTCGTCGCCTTCGGCCTCGCCGGCTTCTGCCTCGGCGTCATCCGCCCGGCGCGCGACCTGATGGTGCGCGACGTCGCTCCGGCGGGCTCCTCGGGCAAGGTGTTCGGCTTCGTCTTCTCCGGCCAGAACGTCGGCGGCGCGCTGGCGCCGCCGATCTACGGCGCCCTCGTCGAGCACGCCGACCCGCATTGGGTGTTCTACGGCTCGGCGGTGTTCCTGCTGCTCGGCATCCTGACCGTCACCGGCGGACGCAGGCTGATCGGTCGATGAGCCCGCGATGATCGAGCCCCTGCCCACACCCGATGACGTGATCGCGTTCTGGTTCGGGGACGTGGCGGGGGACGACTTCGACACCCGGGCGAGCGTCTGGTTCGGCAAGAATCCGGCCTTCGACGACGATATCCGCAACCGCTTCGGGACGCTGCACCGCGCCGCCGCCCACGGCGCGATCGACGACTGGCGGCACACGCCGCTCGCATGCCTCGCGCTCACCATCGTGCTCGATCAGTTCCCCCGCAACATGTACCGCGGCACGGCCCAGGCCTTCGCCACCGACATGCGGGCGCTGGCCGCCGCCGAGCACGCGGTGAACCGCAGCTTCGACCGCGAACTCACGCGCGTCCAACGGCTGTTCATCTATCTTCCGTTCGAGCATTCCGAGCGCCTCGACGTCCAGGACCGCGCGGTGGCGCTCGTCGCCACGCTCGGCCACCCCGAATCGCTCGAGTACACGGTCCAGCACCGCGCGATCATCGCCCGCTTCGGCCGCTTTCCCCACCGCAACGAGGCGCTCGGGCGCGACTCGACGCGCGAGGAAATCGCGTTCCTCAAGGAGCCGAATTCGTCGTTCTGAGAGTCCGCCGGGCTACAGCCAGCGGCGATGCTTGAAGTAGACGTACGGCAGCACCGCCGACACCACCATCAGCACGATGGCGACCGGGTAGCCGTAGGGCCAGCCGAGCTCCGGCATGACCTCGAAATTCATGCCGTAGATGCTGGCGATCAGGGTCGGCGGCAGGAACACCACGGCCGCCACCGAGAAGATCTTGATGATGTCGGTCTGGGCGATGTTCAGCATGCCCAGCGTCGCGTCGAGCAGGAAGTTGACCTTGCCCGACAGGAACGTCGCGTGATCGGCGAGCGACTGGACGTCGCGCGACAGCGTGGCGATGCGCGGGATCGCCTCGCGCAGCGCCGGCGTCTCGGTCTTGGTGGTGACGAACGTCAGCATGCGGGTCAGCGACACCAGACTCTCGCGGCTCTTCGAGGTCAGGTCGCCGTCGCGGCCGATACGCTGGATGATGTCGTTGAAGTCGGGCGGCTCGGCGTTGTCGGGCTTGCCCGAGGCGAACACGTCGTGCGACAGCCGGTCGACGTCGGCGCCCACCAGCTCCAGGATGTCGGCAACGCGGTCGACCACCGCCTCGAGCAACCCGACCAGCACCATCTCGCCCGACGCGCGCAGAAGCATCTGGCGCTGACAGCGCTGGGCAAAGGTGGTGAAGGGCTGCGGCTCGTTGTAGCGCAGGGTGACGAGGCAGTCGCCGGCGAGGATGAAGGTGATCGCCGCCGACTCCGGCATCTCGGTTTCGGCCCGGGTCATGACCGTCGCCGTCATGTATGTGCCGTCGCCCTCCTGGTACAGGCGACTCGAGACCTCGATCTCGCGCATCTCCTCGCGGGTCGGCATCTCGATGCCGAGCGCTCGCTCGACGGCGTGCTCCTCGTCCGGAGTTGGGCGCAGGAGGTCGATCCACACCACGTCGTCCGAGATTTCGCCCCGCTCGACGACGCCCGACGGCGAGATCGCTCCTTCGCTGCGCGTGTAGACCACAATCATGCCACGCCTCCGGCGCGCACCCGGCCCGGGTGCCCGGCCTGTATAGCCCGGCCCGCGCGCAAAACGGAAGCGCGATTCGCCTATTCGCCGACCAGTTGATCGACGCGGGATGACGCGGGTCCGGGGTCGCTTAGCAGCTCCTCGAGTCGCGCGAGCACGCGACGCAGATCGTCGGCCAGCGTCCACGGCGGATTGATAAGTAGCAGCCCGCAGCCGTTGAGACGCTCGGGATCGACCGCGGGCCGGACCGTGAACTCGGCCGCGACGACGCGCCGCACCCCCGATGCGATCACTGCGTCATGAAACACCCGCACCGGCGCGAGATCCTTGATCGGATACCAAAAGGCGAAGATGCCCTGGGCCCACCGCCGGCGCGCCTCGGCGAGTCCCTTCACCATGCGCTCGAATTCGTCGGTGACCTCGAACGGCGGATCGACCAGCACCAGACCGCGGCGCTCGGGCGGCGGCAGGAACGCCTTCAGCGCCTGATAGCCGTCCATGCGCTTGACCTGAACCTGCGCGTCGCCCGCGAACTCGCGCTGCAGTGTCTGGGCGTCGACCGGATGCAGCTCGACCGCGACCAGCCGGTCCTCCGGCCGCATCAGGATCCGCACCAGCCGCGGCGATCCCGGGTACCAGCGCAGGGCCCCGACCCCGGCGCGGTTGACGCGGCGGATCGCGGCGAGATAGGGCCCGAGCTCCGGCGGGAGCCCCGCGCGTCCCCACAGACGGCCGATGCCACCGCGCCATTCGCCGGTCTTCGCGGCGGCCTCGGCGAGGAGGTCATAGCGGCCCGGCCCCGCATGGGTATCGACCACGCAAAAAGGCTTGTCCTTGGTTTTGAGGTGGTCGAGGATCAGCGCCACCGCGGCGTGCTTCACGACGTCGGCGAAGTTCCCGGCGTGATAGGCGTGGCGATAGTTCATCGAGTGGAATTCATGAGCGGCGATTGTAAGGAGGCGGCAATGGTGAGGACGGCGCGCAGTATAGCGCCTGTGTCCACCCGCCTCGACCGGATCGGATGTCCCCGTCGGTAATGACGCCGCGTCAGCAGCTCCAGTCGCTCGTGCTCACGGCGGCCGCATTCGCGTGCGGCGCGGTCGCGATGTTCGGCGCGTGGTGGCTTTACGGGCGCCCGCAGCCGTTGCCCCCGGCACCGGTCGAGGCGCTCACCGACGGCCGCTTCGCCTGCCTGTCCTACGCGCCCTACCGCGACGGTCAGACGCCGTTCGACACGAATTTCGTCGTGCCTCCGGCGCAGATCGAGGAGGACCTGACAATCCTCGCCGCGCACACCGCGTGCGTCCGCACCTACTCGACCGACCAGGGCCTCGCCGAGGTGGTGCCGATCGCCGCCAAGCACGGCCTCAAGGTGATGCTCGGCGGCTGGATCGGCGTCGAGGCGGCAAAGAACGACCGCGAGGTCGCATCGATCATCGCGCTCGCCAACCGCTACCCCGACACGGTCTCCGCGGTGATCGTCGGCAATGAGGTGCTGCTCCGCCGCGACCAGACGCCCGAACGCCTGCAGGGCTACATCCGCCAGGTGAAGGCCGCCGTCCACGTGCCGGTGACCTACGCCGACGTATGGGAATTCTGGCTGCGCTATCCGTCGCTCGCCGCCGACGTCGATTTCGTCACCGTGCACATGCTGCCCTACTGGGAGGACAAGCCGATCGCCGTCCCCGGGGCGCTGAAACACGTCGCCCAGGTCCTGAAGCACGTCCAGGAGTCGTTTCCCGGCAAGAAACTGTTCGTCGGCGAGATCGGCTGGCCGAGCCTCGGCCGGATGCGCGAGGACGCGCGCCCGAGCCCGTCGGACCAGACCCGGTTCCTGCGCGAGTTCGTCGCCATGAGCAGCCAGATGGGCGTCGGCTACAACTTCATCGAAGCCTTCGACCAGCCGTGGAAGCGCGTCTCCGAGGGGACGGTCGGCGGCCATTGGGGCCTCTACGATTCCAACCGCAGGTCGAAGGTCGAGCTCGCGGGCCCGGTCAGCGACGATCCCGAGTGGAGGACTCACTGGTGGGTCGGCGCCGGCCTCGGCGTGCTGGTGCTGTTCGCCGGCATGTACGGACGACGCCGTCTGCCCCTGCCCTCCGGCTGGACCGCGCTCGCGGCGCTGTTCGCGGCGGTTGCCGGCGCGGGGCTCGAGGGGCACGCGATCTACATCGCCGAGACGGCGCGCTCGCCGTTCGACTGGGTCGGCGCCGCGACCGGTCTCGGCCTCTCCGCGATGGCCGCGGCCATCGCAATCCGCACTGTGCTCGAGCGCGGCGACCACGGGACGATCACGTTGCGGGCGCCGTTCGACGACGTGCTCGACGCCATCGCCGCGCGCCGCTTCCTCGCCTCCCGCAGCTTCCTCGGCGCGAGCGTCGAGGCCGCGATCCTGGTCTTCGCCCTTGCCACGGCGCTGGCGATCCTCGGCGACGGCCGCTACCGCGATTTCCCGACGTTCGTCTACGTCGTCCCGGCCCTGTCGTTCGCGCTGCTGTGGCTGTCCGGCGATCGCGTGCCGCGCGACGGCAACCGGCCCGCGCATGTGCTGGCGCTGGCGCTGGCGCTCGCTGCGGTCGCCACGGTGATCAACGAGACTCCGCGCAACACCCAGGCGCTCGCCTGGGCCGCGACGGCGATCGGACTCGCGCTGCCGCGAATTCTCGACTTCGTCCGAACCTACCGGATGCGCTCGCGTGCCAGCGTCGTCAGCCCGAGCACAAGGCCCACCGAAGCGGGCCCGGCGTTGTAAAGCGCAACTCCGATCGCGCCGAAGATCACCGCAGCGGTCGCCACACGGAGACTGTCCGGACGCACCAGCGCGTAAAGTGCGCACAGCACGCTCAACGCGCCGAACACCCACCAGTCGAACACCATGATCATCACCTGGCGCGGCCAGCACCACAGCGGCAGAGCGAGATCGTCCCCGCACACACGACGGAAGAACTCGTGCTCGACGATGCCGAAGCGGATGGCGATCGAAACCAGCGTAGCGACGATGGCCCATCCCAGTGCCGTCGCCAGCGGCCGGCCGAGCATTCTGGTGAAAACCGCACTGTTCATACGTCTATTCTCGATCCTGTCGCGTCGCTCCTCGCGACGTCGCCGCGGGCGGTGAGACCCTACGCAGTCGCGGCACCGGCGACAAGCCCACGCCTTTTCCCTCCCCTCGCCCGCGTGTAAAGTGGCAGCCGACAGGTCACGCAAGTCCGCGAGGCGAACCGCCGGCGGGACCTGCATCGTATCCCGCCAGCGTTGGCCGTAGGCTGGACATGAGACACATCGTCGCCGCCCTCGTCGCCATGACGCTCGCGTGCTCCTCCGCGCCCGCGCAAGACCGGACGGGCTGGCCCCAATACCTCACGCTGGGCACGGCCTCGGTCGGCGGCACCTTCTCGGTCTACGGCAACGGCATCGCGACGCTCGTGCGCGATTACGTCGGCGTTCCGATGCAGGCGCAGAACACCCAGGGTCCGACACAGAACCTCGTCCTGGTGCAGAATCGCCAGATCGATGTCGGCATGACGACTCTCGGCCCGGCGTGGGACGCGTGGAACGGCGACCTCGAGATCAACAAGGGCGTCACCCACCGCGACATCCGCGGTCTGTTCCCGATGTACGAGGCGCCGTTCCAGATCGTCGCTCTGAAGAAGTCGGGGATCGCCTCGCTGCGCGACCTCGACGGCAAGACGGTGGGGCTGGGGCCGCCCACGGCGACGGGCGCCAGTTACTTCCCCAAATGGTTCGCGGAATTCGGCATCCGCGTTTCGGCCCGCTCCGGCCAGTACATCGATCTCGCCGGCGAACTCATCAACCGCCGCCTTGACGCGGTGACGTTCGCGGGCGGGCTACCCAATCCGTCGATCTCCGATCTCGAGGCAACGCAGCAGATCCGCATCTTTGCCTTCACCGACGAGCAGCGCGAGACGCTGCTGAAGTCGAATCCCTTCCTCAGCCCGTTCACGGTTCCGGCCGGCAGCTACAGGTCGCTGAACCAGGACCAGCCGACGGTGGCGATGTGGAACATCGCCATCGCCAACAAGGCGATGCCCGACAGCCTCGCCTACGCCATCGTCCGCGCGGTGCTCACTCATCAGCGCCAGCTCGCCGAGATGCATGCCTCGGCGCGCGAGACCCTGCCCGAGAACATCAATAACGACCGCTTCCTGTGGCTGCACCCCGGCGCGCTTCGCTACTATCGGGAGATCGGGATCGACGTTCCCGCCGCCCTCGTTCCTCCGGAGCGAAACGGCCACTGAGCGAGGCCGCGTGTCAGCGCGCCGGGTTCCTCAACTAGCGGGCCGCTCCAGCGCGGTCCGCGTCCCAAAAGAAGGTCAGCTCGTGCTTGTTGTGGTGAAGGTGCGCGAGCGATCCGCCCGGGATCGCGGCGAACCGCTTCTGCGAGTCGAAATCCGTCGCGCCCTGGAACTTCACGGTCGCGACGATGCGGCGGCAGGCACCCGCCGAGATCCAGGCGTCGATCAGCCGGTACAGACGCTCCGGATAGCAGATGACGTCCGAGAACAGCCAGTCCGTGGGACCGAGATCGCGCGGCGAAAGCCCGAACGCGCTCGCCTTGACGGTATGCACGTTGGATAGCGCCGCGATCGCCGGTGCCAGCGGCGCCTTGTCGACGCTGCGAACCTCGGCGCCGAGCCCGGCCAGCACCCAGGTCCAGCCGCCGGGGCTGGCGCCGAGGTCTACGCACGTCTCGCCCGCGCGCGGCGTGACGCCGAGCCGCGTCAGCGCCTCCCACAGCTTGAGGTAGGCGCGGTTCGGTGGGCCCGCGCGGTCCTCGACAAAGCGCGCCTCGCCGTTGGGAAACGGGCTCGAGCACTTCGCCGCCGCGATGATCGTTTCGGCATCGAACAGCGTCCATGAGCCGAGCGGCGCGGTCGGCGCCGGGGCCGGAAACACCAGCGGCTTGGCGCTGACCTTCGGCAGACGCTCTTCGATCAGCGCCGCGCGGCGGTGCAAGGACGCCGAGTAAAGCGCCCAGTTGCGCTGGATGTCCCGCAGCTGCTGGGCGCCGTCCGCGATCGAGCGGATCGGGATTCGCAAGGGATCGAACCAGGCGTTCGCCGCCCACGCGCATGGCATGTGTGGCCCTGGGGCGAACATCAGGCGGCCGAGGACCATGGTCAGTGCGCTGCCGCGATCCGCGAGTTCGTGCTCGAGCTCACGCTCGAAGCCTTCCGCGGCGAGGTAGGCAGTTGCGCCAAGCGGCGTCGGCGCCGCGGACTCTTCGCTCACGGATCGGAACTCGGCTTACGGTGATGAGGACGCTCGACCGCGACGACGTCGCGGCGAGGCGATATTGCCGTCTCGGCACCCCGCCGTCGAGGGTCAGGACGCCCGCATCGGGTTGAGCTCGGGGGGCAGCGAATCCGGAGACACGGCCGGCAGCCGGATCGTCACCACGGTGCCGATGCTGGGATAGCTTTCGACGCGGAACCCGCCCGCGTGCTGCTCGACGATCCGCCGCGCCAATGCGAGGCCGAGCGCCGTGCCCGAGTCGCTGCGGACGCCGGCAGCGTCGGACGCCAACGGGGCGCCGGCGCCGCTGTCGGCGATGCGGATGATAATGGCCTCGGATCCGTCCTCGGCGATGGTGATCGCGACGTAGCCTCCCGCGCGGGTGCCCTTGATGGCGATGCTCATCAGGTTCGCCAGCGCCTTGCCGAGCCGCTCGCGATCGCAGCGGATGATCGGCAGCGTCGACGTCGATTCGACGGTGAGCGCGATCCCGCCCTCCTCCGCCACCCGCTCCAGCGGCTCGGCGATCCCGCGCACGAGCTGCTCGGCATCGCAGATCTCCTGCTTGAGCGCCGCCATCCCGGAGTCGGTCTGGGCGTAGTCGACGATGTTCGTGACGAGCGTAAGGAGGTGTCGGCCGGCACGGTTGATGTCGCGGGCGTAGGTCGCGAACGTCCTGTCGCCCATCGCGCGGCTGCGCGGGCCCGACAGCAGATCCGAGAAGCCGACGATGGCATTGAGCGAGGTGCGCAGTTCGTGGCCGATGCGGGCGAGGAACTCGCTTTTCGCGAGGCTCGCCGCCTCGGCGCGCTCGCGGCCCGCGGTAAGATCGCGTTCGCGCCGCTGGTACGCCGTGAGCGAGTCCGCGGTGCGCGCCATCATCCGGTTGATCGACGCGGCGAGCGTGCCGAATTCGTCCGTGCTGTCGATGGCGGCGGGCTTCGCGAGGTCGCCGGCGGCGATCCGGCCGGTGGCTGCCGTCAGAGACTTGAGGGGACGGATCAGCGAGGCGCTGAACGCGGTGGCGGCAGCCGCGCCGAGCAGCAGCAGGAACGCGGTCAGCGCGACCACCGCGGCCCCATTCGAGGCGCTGTCGTGGCGCGTGCCGCGCAGCACGATGTACCCGAGCGTCGCCTGGTCGGTCACGATCGGCGCCGCCGCGGTCACCGTGTCGCCCTCGATGAAGGCCACCGACCGATGATCGACCATGGCGCGCATCAGCGCGGGCTCGGTCACCGAAGGAACCGGGTGCTTGCCGGTTTCGTCCCGGGCGACGATCGTGCCCTCGCGGTCGAACACGTACACGTCGTCGACGTCGCTGCCGAGCGCGACCGCGTGCGAGATCGAGACCAGTTCCTGCACGTGACCGGCGTTCATGCGCTCGGCGACCGTCGCCGCGAATCCGTCGGCAAGCTCCGTCAGGGCGACGGCGGCCGAGCTGCGGCTGCGCGTGCTCTCGAGCGACGCGCCGACGATCAGGTCGACGGCGACCACCAGCGCGATCAGCCCGCAGGTGAACGCGACCAGCTTCGCCCGCAGGCCGACGGGCGTCGCCTTCCACCGGGCAACGCGGTCGAGGACCACGCGCTCGACCCGTGAACGGATATCGTCGAGCGTCATGGGCGGCAACGCGTCCCACGAGCGGCGGCGCTAGGCCCGCGTTTTATGGTGATTCTGGACAGAATGGTTAGCCCCCGAAGCGCTGGCCTGCCCCTCCGCAAGCCCAGCGAGACAGCTAGCATTGGAACGGCGGAGGCCGGACTCACAACTGCGTTAGAGGGGGCTCAAATTCGCGTTAGCGTAACGATCCGTTAACCATATCTTCCAGGACGGAAAAAGAGCATCAACGCAAGGCGTTGGCAATCAGGTAGGCGCCGATCACGGCGGGCGTGATCGTGATGGCGATGTCCTCATGGCCCTCGAGCGCCTTCTTCACCATCAGGTGATTTTCGACATTGGCGGGCTT
This sequence comes from Alphaproteobacteria bacterium, assembly GCA_035493495.1. Taxonomy (GTDB): domain Bacteria; phylum Pseudomonadota; class Alphaproteobacteria; order SMXQ01; family SMXQ01; genus DATJIG01. The sequence continues at coordinate 4,569 of DATJIG010000173.1, read as the reverse complement.
CACCTTGACCACGCCGCGCTCGCCCTTGAGGCGCGGATAGAGGTTGGGATCGACCATCTTCTCGCGGGCGGCGAGCCGCTCGACCGCCCGGGCCTCGTCGATGTCGGCATCGGTCGCTTCCTTGGCGACGAGCTTCCAGTCGGCGGCGCCGGCGCAGCCCGCTTCGTTGAGCGCCTTCACCGCCGCCTCGGCGCTGTCGGCGACGCCGATCTTGAACAGGTGCTTGGTGACCCCGACCTCGGCGCCCCACTTCTGCAACGCCGTACTTCTGGCCACGTACACGACCGCCATTCCATTCTCCCTGGGGCACCCGTGCCCGCGCGAATTATCGGCAGGGACGGAGCGCGGGTCAAAGCGGGAACGGCGTTGCATGGGCAATGCGATCTGATAGCTTCACCGCCCAAGGAACCATATCCATGCCCACGACCTTCACGCCGCTCGCCGGACTGATCGGCGGAGTTCTCATCGGACTCGCGGCGTTCGCATTGATGGCCGGCATCGGCCGCATCGCCGGCGTCAGCGGAATCATCACCGGCCTGATCGATCGCTTCCCGCGCGACCGCGTGTGGCGTGCCCTGTTCATTCTCGGCCTGGTCGGCGGCGCGGCGATCGCGCGCGCCGCGGACTGGGCCCCGACGCCTGTCTTCGCGACGAGTTGGCCGGTTCTGGTCATCGGCGGCGTCCTCGTCGGCTTCGGAGCCCGCGTCGCCGGAGGCTGCACAAGCGGACACGCCGTGTGCGGAATCGCCCGGTTTTCACCACGCTCAATCGTCGCGACGATCATCTTCCTGTCGGTCGCGATGCTCACCGTCTATCTCCGCACGCGGGTCCTCGGATGACGACGATGGAGCGAATCGGCAATGCACTGGTGGCGCTCGGCGCGGGGCTCCTGTTCGGACTCGGCCTCGCCGTGTCGGGCGTGGTCAATCCGCTCAAGGTCCTCTCGTTCCTCGATGTCGCGGCGATCCGCACCGGTACCTGGGACGGCACCTTGGTGTTCGTGCTCGGCGGCGCGGTGGCGGTGACGGTGCTCGGCTACGGCTGGGCGCTGCAGCGCTCGAAGCCGTTCTTCCATGAGACGTTCGTGACCTCGACGGCGAAGGACATCGACCTGCGGCTGGTCGGGGGTGCTGCGGCGTTCGGGGTCGGCTGGGGTCTCGTCGGCCTGTGCCCCGGCACCGCCATCGCCGCCCTGGTCTGGCCGATGGCGGAGCCCGCCCTGTTCGCCGCCGCCGTGGTCGCCGGCCTGTGGCTCGGCGAGCGTTTCGCCCACCACCGGAGCTGACGCCGAGCCACAGCGTTAGCGCAGCGAAATCATAAGGTCGGGCGGCAATGCCTCGTATTTCCTTGACTTTTCCCGCCCCCGCCGCCATATACCGCCCGACCGCATGGCGGTCACAGGTGGCAGAGGTCGCGTAACCGGCCCCAACAGGGTGTCCGTCCTGCCGAATTCACCTTCCCAATTTTCGGAACAGCCCAGGTAACGCGGGGTCTTTTCCAACCCGCGAACCCGCGCGCGAGCCGCTTTTGGCCGCTCCCGCGAACGCGACCTATTGAGAGATAAACGAGTGACCACTTTTAATGACCTCGGCCTGTCCGCGCCGATTCTGAAGGCGCTTGCCGAGGAGAAGTACGAGACGCCGACGCCGATCCAGGCCCAGGCAATCCCCCACGTCATCACCGGCCGCGACCTGCTCGGCATCGCCCAGACCGGCACCGGCAAGACGGCGGCGTTCGCGCTGCCGATCCTCAACCGCCTCGCCGCCGATCCCAGGCCGACGCCGCGCCGCTCCTGCCGCGCGCTGATCCTGAGCCCGACCCGCGAGCTCGCGAGCCAGATCGCCGACAGCTTCAAGGCGTACGGCCGCCATCTCCGGCTCTCCACCACCGTGATCTTCGGCGGCGTGTCGCCGCGCGCCCAGATCCAGAGCCTCGCCCGCGGCGTCGACATCCTCGTCGCGACGCCGGGCCGCCTGCTCGACCACGCCGGCAGCGGCGTAGTCTCGCTCGACAAGGTCGAGCTGTTCGTCCTCGATGAGGCCGACCAGATGCTCGACCTCGGCTTCATCCACGCCATCCGCAAGCTCGTGCGTATGCTGCCGGCCGAGCGCCAGAGCCTGTTCTTCTCGGCGACGATGCCGAAGGAGATCGGCCAGCTCGCCGGTGAACTGCTGCGCAACCCCGAGCGAGTGGCGGTGACGCCCGTCGCGACGCCGGTCGAGACCATCGACCAGCGCGTCATCTTCGTCGACACCCCGCAGAAGCGGAGCCTGCTCGCCGAGATTCTCGGCGACGCGAACATGGGCCGCACGCTCGTCTTCACCCGTACCAAGCACGGCGCCGACCGCGTCGTCCGCCATCTCGAATCGACGGGCATCGACTCGGCCGCGATCCACGGCAACAAGAGCCAGAGCCAGCGTGAGCGGGCGCTCGGCGCGTTCCGGGAGGGCCGGACGAAGGTGCTGATCGCCACCGACATCGCCGCGCGCGGCATCGACGTCGACGGCGTGACCCACGTCATCAACTTCGACCTGCCGAACATTCCCGAGAGCTACGTCCACCGCATCGGCCGCACCGCGCGCGCCGGCGCGAGCGGCGTCGCGATCTCGTTCTGCGACGGCGAGGAACGGGCGTACCTGCGCGACATCGAGAAGCTGATCCGCCGCCAGATCCCGGCGACCGATCGCCGGGTGCCCGGCGCCGAAGCCCGCGTCGCCGAAGGCCAGCATGACGAGCGGCCGAAGCGTCACGGTCAGAGTCGCCGCGACGGTGGCCGAAATGGCGGCCGCAACGGCGCTCGAAACGGGCACGGGCACGGCGGGCATAACGGCAGCCGTCACGAAGGCAGCCGTCACGAGGGCGCTCGCCACGAAGGCGGCCGCAACGAGCAGCGTGACCGCCACCCGCCCCGCGACCGCTCCGGCCAGGCTCGCCCGCAGAACGGCGCGGCCTCGCACGCCGAGGCCCGACGCGACAACGGACACGACCGCAGCCGCGACAATGGCGGCGCAGCCGCATACGGCCGCCCGGCGGGAGCCGCTCAGCCGTCGCGGAAGTTCCGCCGCGGCGGTGCGCCCCGCCGCATGGGTGTCTGAGACAAAATGCGGCACGAGGAGCACTCGTGCCGCACCCTCTGGCGATAGGTCCGCTTGGGACCTATTTGCCGGGGGTATCCGTGGCGCGAATGGCCGCCTCGCGGCAATGCGAGTCGCTTTTGCGCCGCGTTTGCGCCATATAGAAAGAGGCCGGCCGCGGCTGGGGTCAGCCCCCGTGCGAGCCGGTTTCATTTTCGCTTGGAATGCCCACCCGGGTTCGCCCGGACGGGTTGAAAACCGCTCGCTGGTTGGAACGGCTATTGCGATGACTTTGCCCGAAGCACAGGGACTGTACGACCCCAGCTACGAGCACGACGCCTGCGGCGTCGGGTTCGTCGTCAACATCAAGGGGCAGAAGTCCCATAACATCATCCGTCGCGGTCTGCAGATCCTCGTCAACCTGGATCACCGCGGCGCGGTTGGCGCCGATCCCCTCGTCGGCGACGGCGCGGGCTGCCTGATCCAGACTCCGGACGCGCTGCTGCGCGACTGGGCGGACAAGGCCGGACTCAAGCTGCCGCAACCGGGCCACTACGCGGTCGCCATGTGCTTCCTGCCGCGCGACGAGAAGACGCGCGACGTGGCGGTGAAGCACTTCGAGCATTTCATCAAGACCGAGGGCCAGACGCTGGTCGGCTGGCGCGACGTGCCGACCGACACCACCGGTCTCGGCGCGCGCGTCATCGAGACGATGCCGGTGATCCGGCAGGCGATCGTCGCCCGGAATCCCAAGCTCAAGGACCAGCAGGCGTTCGAGCGCAAGATCCTGGCGATGCGCAAGCAGACGCTGAACAGCCTCGCCAATCTCGCGAACAAGAAGAAGCTGCCGACGATCACCGAGTTCTACATGCCGTCGTTCTCGACGCGCACGGTGGTCTACAAGGGCCTGCTGCTCGCGCCGCAGGTCGGCACCTTCTACAAGGACCTGCAGAACCCGCTGACGGTCTCGGCGCTGACGCTCGTCCACCAGCGCTTCTCGACCAATACCTTCCCGTCGTGGCGGCTCGCGCACCCGTACCGCTTCCTCGCCCACAACGGCGAGATCAACACCGTGCGCGGCAACGTCAACTGGATGGCCGCGCGCCGCGGCTCGTTGTCGTCCGACCTCCTGGGGCCGGACCTCGACAAGATGTGGCCGCTGATTCCGCACAATCAGTCTGACACCGCGTGCATCGACAACGCGCTCGAGCTCCTCGTCGCCGGCGGCTACTCGCTCGCCCACGCGATGATGATGCTGATCCCCGAGGCGTGGGCCGGCAATCCGCTGATGGAGGCGAATCGCCGCGCCTTCTACGAGTATCACGCGGCGCTGATGGAGCCGTGGGACGGCCCGGCGGCGATCGCCTTCACCGACGGCCGCCAGATCGGCGCGACGCTCGACCGCAACGGCCTGCGCCCGGCGCGCTACGTCGTCACCGACGACGAGGTGATCCTCGCCTCGGAAGCCGGCGTGCTGCCGGTCGACGAGAAGAAG
>DATJIG010000172.1:0-13639 GCA_035493495.1 Alphaproteobacteria bacterium | reverse complement strand
GATGCGCCCATCGTCGAGCAGCAGCGTCTGGCGCGGGCGGATGGCCGCGAACACCTCGGGATGGGGCAAAGTGACGCGGTTCTCGTCGCCCGGCGCCGGATCGAGATCGAGGCGGAACGGCTGGCCGCGGCGCAGCAGGATGCGCCCGTCCTTGAACCGGTCGATGCGGAGCTTCGGCCCCTGCAGATCCATGAGGATACCCACCGGCCGGAAGTACTTCGATTCCAGCGCGCGGATATGCTCCACCCTCTCGCGATGATCGGCGAGCGCCCCGTGGCTGAAGTTCAGCCGAAAGACGTCGGCACCGGCGCGGAAGAGGGCTTCGATTTCGGCCGCGGTGGACGAGGATGGGCCGAGGGTGGCTACAATCTTGGCATTGCGTTGACGACGCATGGGGGCAGACCTTACACGCCGCGCTCGCCGGACGCCAGAGGATGAGACTGGCCGTCGCGATCACGCGCAATAACGATTCCGGCAACTACCAATGCGATGCCGAACGATTGCAGGACCGTGAACGCCTCGCCGAACAGCACCCAGGCCAGCGCGGCGGCGGCTGCCGTCTGGGTGAGCAGCGCGAGCGAGGAGAAGCTCGCCGTCAGCGTGCCGAGCGCCCACGCGATCAATCCCTGACCGCAGACCTGGGACAATAGCGCGAGCGCGATCAGGATCGCCCAGCCGTGGATCGTGATCGGCAGCACCGTCTCGCCGAGGGCCAGCGCGAGCGGCAGAAGCAGTACCGCGCCGATCAGCAACGAGCCCGCCATCACCATCGACGTCGCGCAGCGCCCGCGCAGCACTTTCACCGCCACCATGTAGCCTGCGTAGAACACCGCAGTGAGGAGTCCGAACAGGTCGCCGACGACCTGGCGGTGACCGGCCGCGGCGCTTTCGATGCCGAGCAGCACGCCGCCGACGCCGGCGAGCGCGAGGCCGCCGGCGAACCGCGCGCTCGGATGCTCGTGCAGCCACAGCCACGCCGCGGCGGCGACGAAGATCGGCGCCGCGTTGGCCAGCAGCGTCGCGTTGGCGACCGAGGTCATGGCGATGGAGATGTGCCAGCTCGCGAGATCGCCGGCGAAGCAGAAACCGGCGAGCGCGAGCAGGCGCAGCTCCGGGACATTCGGGCACAGCGCGGCGCCACCGTGGGCGCGATGCGCGAGATCCCAGGCGAGCAGGATCGGCGTCGCCAGCGCCAGCCGCCAGAACGCGGTGGCGGTGAGCCCGACCTCGGACAGACGCACGAAGATCGGCGCCAGCGCGATCAGCAGCGCCCCGCCGAGCAGGGCCGTGACCGCGGTGCGCGCGGACGGGCGTTTCGGAAGCATTGCGCTTATATACGGAGTGCGCGGCGTGGCGCAAAGCCGCGCGAGGCGGCACCTTGCACGGTGCCGCCTCTCTTAGATCAGCGCGACGGGGTGCAACCCGTCGCGTGCGCCGGCGTACCGTGGTACGCTTGCGCAACCCTCGGAAGACCGCGCTTTTCAGGAGATCGACGATGGACGAACGTCAGAAGACCGAGATCGAGGCCGCCGCGTTCCGGCGCCTGGTGCAGCACTTCCGGGAGCACCCCGAGGTGCAGAACATCGACGTGATGAATCTCGCCGGCTTCTGCCGCAACTGTCTGTCGAAGTGGATGGCGGCGGCGGCCGAGGAGCGCGGCGTCACGCTCGGCTACGAGGATGCCCGCACGCTTGTGTACGGCATGCCCTACGAGGACTGGAAGAAGAAGAACCAGACCGAGGCCAGCCCCGACAAGCTCAAGGCCTTTTCAGAGAAGAGTGGCGCCGACAAGAACGCTCCCGACAAGGCCGGCCACAAGCACTGATCGTCGCATTCGATTTTGAACGGTAGTCCCGGCCGCGCTCAGCGCGTGCCGGGATTCTTTTCAAGCGCCTCGGCCATCGCGCGTTCGCGGCCGCGCATTCGCCACCACGTGCCGATGCACAGAACCGATCCCACCGCGACCGCCGCCTCGAGGCCGATGACCTCGGCGGCCATTCCCATGATCAGGCTGCCGAGCGCGGGCATTCCCCGATAGAGCAGGCTGTAGAGCGCCATCACCCGGCCACGCATGGCGTTGTCGACCGACGACTGGAGCAGCGTCTGGGTGCCGGCGCCGCTGATCACCATCGATGCGCCGGCGATCGCGAGGAACACCAGCGCGATCCAGAAATTGTGGACCAGCGCGAAGCCGACCAGCGCCAGGCCGACGACGAGGGAGTTGCCGGCGACGATGCGGGTGAGCCCGGCGGTGCTCGAGCGCGCGGCGAGCCAGATCGCGGAGAGGATGCCGCCCGCGCCGATCGCCGAGCCGAGCCAGCCGAGGCCGGCGGCGCCGCGCTTGAACACCTCGTCGGCGAAGCCCGGCAGCATGTCGACCACCGGCCGGCTCGAGACCGCCGTCAGCACCAGCATGACGAACAGCGGCCCGGTGCCCGCGTGGCGGAACGAATAGACGATGCCCTCGTGGATGTCGGCGATGAGGCCGCGCACACCGCCGTCCTTGCGTTGAGGGATCGGCGGCGCGGGGAGGAGCTTCATCAGGAAGATCGTGCCGAGGAAGATGAGCTGGGCAATCGCGTTCAGCAGGAACACGAGATCGACGTCCCACGCGGCGATCACCGTTCCCGCCACGGTCGGGCCGATGATGCGCGCGAGGTTGAACAGGGTCGAGTTGATGGCGATCGCCGTCGGGAATTCCTGCGGCTTCACCATCAGCGGCAGCAGGTTCATGCGAGCCGACGTCGTGAACGGGTTGTTGATGCCGAGCACGATGGCGAGAGCCCACAGCGACCAGATGTCGATCCAGCCGAGCGCCGTCATCACCCACAGCGCGATGCCCTGGGCCGCGGCGACCACCTGGCTGATGACGGTCATGCGCAGCGGGTGGACGCGGTCGACCAGCGCACCGGCAATCGGGCTGATCAGCACGGCGGGGAGAAGATCGGCGGCGGCCATCAGGCCGAGCCAGGTCGGCGACTGCGTCAGGCTCCAGGCGAGCCAGCCGACGCCGACGCGCTGCGCCCACAACGTGATCAGCGCCGGCACGTAGCCGGCAGAGTTGACGCCGTAATTGCGCTGCGTCAGCACGCCGAACATGTTCTGGAAGGCGGACAGCATCGCGGGCCTCAGACCGGAACCGGGTGTTCCATCGCCTTCGCGACGGTACGGCGCTGCGGCAGCACCCACAGCCAGGCGACGAGGCAAAGGAGCGCGCCGGCGGCGATCGGCAGTCGCAGGCCGAGCGCTTCCGAGATCGTGCCGATGATGAGCGCGCCGACCGCGGGGCTACCCTGCAGGATGAGGTTGAACACCGACAATACACGGCCGCGCACGTGGCCGGCGACCGCCGTCTGGATCAGGGTCTGCGTCCCGGTGCTGTTGACCAGCGTGGCGCAGCCGGCGGCCGCCAGCGCGATCAGTGCGAACGGGAACCAGTCGGTGGCAACGAACAGCAGCAGCGAGACGGCGACCGCGCCCATGTGACCGACCACCACCGACGTCAGTCCGGCGATGTGGCCGCGCTGGGTCAGCCACATGCCGCCGAGCATGGCGCCGAGACCGAACATCGACGTCAGCCACGCGAGGCCGTCGGCGCCGCGTTCGAACACCTGGGCCGAGAACGCCGGCAGCAGGTCGGCCACGGCGCGGACGGTGAAGGTGCTGACCAGCAACGCTATCAGCAGCGGGCGGATCCCGGGGTGCGCCGCGGCGGTGCGGAAGCCCTCGGCGATCGCCGCGCGGAAGCCCGTGCGCGGCGCCGGCGGCTCGTGACGGGCGAGCTTCACCCGCGTCAACATCAACAGGAAGATCGCGAACGTCGCGACGTTGACCGTGAACGCGAACGAGATGCCGAAGCGGACGATGATCACGCCGGCGATCGCCGGGCCGATGAAGGTCGCAAGCTGGTAGATCACCGAGTTGATGGCGATGGCCGGCGCCAGCAGCTCGGCGGGCACGAGGTTCGGCACCAGCGACAGCCGCGCCGAGGTGTGGAAGGCGTGGCCGACGCCGAGATAGGTCGCGAGCGCCAGCACCAGCCATGGATTGGCCCAGCCGGTCCACACCAGCGTCGCCAGGATCAGCGACTGGACCAGCATCATGGTCTGGGCGATGCGCGACATCTTCACGCGGTCGATGCGGTCGGCGATGACGCCGGTGATCGGCGACATCACCATCAGCGCGCCGAGCGTCGAGAACGACACCGCGCCGAGCCATGCCGGCGATTCGGTGAGCTGCCACACGAGCCAGCCCTGCGCCACCCGCTGCACCCAGGTGCCGACCAGCGAGATCGTCGAGCCGATGGTGTAGTCGCGATAGCCTGCGACCCGCATCGGCGCGAAGGCCGCGGCGAACCGTCCGCTCATCGCCTGGCGGCCCTCTCCCTCACGCGCGTGCCCGGTCGTCGCGGCAAGCGTGTGCGGGAGGCCATGGATCGCTGATTCCTCGTGGCGGCCCGAAGGCCGGAAAGTTGGCGGCCCGATGGGCCGGATCATTACGCGGCGGGGACGGCGACGGATGACGCCCCAACCGGAGCCAGCGCGCTCAGAAGCTCAATGCGCCGCAGCCGGGCCGCGGCTGCCGAGCGTTCCTTGACCTCGCCGAAGCCCCGGATCGCATCGGGGAGCCGGGCGAGCCGAAGGACGATGTCGTGGGTCGTGGGCGAGAGCGCATCGAGCGCGCGCGTGACGCCTTCTTCATACTCGGTGACGAGCGCGCGCTCAAGGACACGCACGCGACGAAAACGAAACGGGTCAAACGCGGTTCCGCGAAGTTTGCGCGCGCTCGCGAGCAGCTTGAGCGGCAGATATGCCCAGCGCCCGAGCGTGACCTTGTGCGATGCACCCGGCAGTGTCAGGTGATAGCGGAGGCGCGCGCCGACGAACGCCGCGTCGATGTCGGAATGGAACGCCGTGCTGGTCAGCAGCCGTGCCGACTCGTACTCGTCCTTGGCCGCGAGCAGCTTGAAGTAGTTCCGCGCGACCGCCTCGGTGAGACCGCTCGCGCGCGGCGCACGGGCGCGCTCGGCGTCCGCGACCGTGTTCACCAGCGTTTCGAACCTGGCGGCGAGCAATTCGTCCTCATAGGCGACGAGTTCGCCCTTGAGGCGCGCGATGAGATCCGCGAGCGGCTCGGGCGCTCTCGGCGCGAGTCCGGCGAGCGCCTCGACGCCCGCGCGATCGACGAACGCGCGGCGTCCCCACAGGAACGCCTCGCGCTTGGCGATGTCGTCACCGTCCTCGGCAATGGCGGACAGCAGCGCGCCCTTGGTGAACGGCAGCCAGCCCGCCTGGTAGGCGTAGCCGAGGAGCACGAGGTTGGCGGCGATCGAGCGGCCGGCGCAGGCGCGTGCGATGCTCTCGGCCGGAAGCGCCATCATGCGCGTCTCGCCGGTGCGCTCGGCGATGGTCGCCACCAGGGCGACGGCGTCGGGGCGGGCGCGGGAATCGCGGCCGCCTTTGGCGGTCGGGGCCGCCTCGCTCGCCAGCAGCACGCGGCTCCTGCCGGGTGCCACCGTGTCGAGCGCCCGCGCGCCGGCGGTCACCAGCGGATCAAGGCCGAGGACGAGATCGGCGTCGCCCGCGCCGATGCGCGGCGGCGGCGCGGTCCCGGTGGAGACGCGGACATGCGACAGCACCGCGCCGCCCTTCTGGGCAAGGCCGGTCTGGTCGAGCACCGCCGCGGCGTGGCCGTCGTGAAGTGCGGCGCGGGCGAGGATGCGCGCCGTCGTCACCACGCCGCGCCCGCCGACGCCGGCGACGAGGATCGCCGCGACCGGGGCTTGCGCCTCCGGGTCGGGCAGGGTGCGCAGGTGTGCCGGGACTTCGAGAGTCGCGCGCTGGTTGCGCTTCATCCGGGCGCCGTCCAGCGTGACGATCGCCGGGCACATGCCTTCGAGGCAGGTGAGGTCCTGGGTGCAGGAGTCCTGGTCGATGCGCCGCTTCTCGCCGAATGCGGTCTGCACCGGCACTACGGCGAGGCAGTTGGTCTTCGCGGTGCAGTCGCCGCAGCCCTCGCACAGCCGCTCGTTGATGGCGATCCGGCGCTCGGGCGGCGGCGATTCGCCGCGGGCGCGCTTGCGCAGGAGCTCGGCGGCGCACGCCTGGTCGTAGATCAGGACGGTGACGCCTTTGGTGTCGCGAAGCTCGTCCTCGATGATCTCGAATTCGTCGCGGCCGACGACGTGCGTGCCGATCGGGAACTGGTCCTCGGTCCGGTAGCGCGTGCGGTCGTCGGTGACGACGGCAATGCGCGCGACACCTTCGGCGGCGAGCTCGCGGGCAACCGCAGGAACCGTGAGCGGTGCGTCGAGCTCCTGGCCGCCGGTCATGGCGACCGCGCCGTTCCACAAGAGCTTGAAGGTGATGTTGACGCGGGCGGCGACCGCCGCGCGCACCGCGAGAATACCCGAATGGACGAACGTCCCGTCGCCCAGGTTCTGGAACACGTGCGGCCGGTCGACGAACGGGGAAAGGCCGATCCACGCCGCGCCCTCGTTGCCCATCGGCACCAGCGACGAGGTGTTGGCGTCGGTCCACAGCGCCATGGTGTGGCAGCCGATGCCGGCCAGCGTCTGGCTGCCGTCGAGCGTGCGCGTCGAGGTGGCGTGCGGGCAACCGGGACAGTAGTGCGGCGTGCGGCGCGGCTCGTCCTTCCGTGGTGCCGATGTCGCGCGCGCGGGCGCGGCGAGGCCGAGGCGCGGGGCAAGGATCGCGGCGATGCGCTCGGCACCGATGCGTCCCGTCTCCGGCAGCAGCGGCATGCCGCGTTCGTCGTGCTTGCCGACGATGCGCGGACGCTTTTCCGCGTTGAACAGCAGCTCCTTGATCTGGCCCTCGACAAGCGGGCGCTTGTCCTCGATCACGACGATCTCGTCGAGGCCCTCGGCGAAGCCGGCCAGGGTCTCGGGCTCGAGCGGCCAGACCAGTGCCGGAACGAGAACGCGGATGCCGAGGCGCGCAAGATCGGAGTCCGAAATCCCGAGGCGGCGCAGCGCCGAGCGTGTCTCGCCCCACGACGCACCCACGGCGACGATGCCGAGGCGCGCGGCGCCATGGGCGCCGTGGACCTTGTCGAGGTTGTTGGCGCGGACGAACTCGTGCAGCGCAAGCCGCTTGAGGGCGAGGCGCTTTTCCTGATCGAGCGCGCGGTCGCGTGCCCGGATGTGAACGTCGGACTCGGGCGGCATGGTGAACTCGCCGTGGCGCGCGCCGACCGCGATCGTCGCCGAGGCCTCGGCGACGTCGCCCGCGAGCTTGAGGCCGATCCAGAATCCCGATGCCCTTGATGCGGCGATGGCGGCAAGCGCGAGATCGTAGGCCGACTGCACGTCCCACGGTGCCAGCACCGGGATGTGAGCGGCGATCAGCGCGGGTTCGCTCTGGTGCGCCAATGTCGACGACGACGCCTCGTGGTCGTCGCCGGCGACCGCGACCACGCCACCCTTGGGCGCGGTGCCGGCATAGTTCGCGTGCTTCAGCGCGTCGCCGGCGCGGTCGACGCCGGGGCCTTTGGCGTACCACAGGCCGAACACGCCGTCGGTGGTGGCCCCCGGGAACAGCGCCGCTTGCTGGGCGCCGTAAAGCGCGGTCGCGGCCAGCTCCTCGTTGATCCCGGGCGTGAAGGTGATCGCGTGGTCGCGCAGGATCCGCTCCGCGCTCTCGAGAGTCTGGTCGAGACGGCCCAGCGGCGAGCCGCGATAGCCCGAGACGAAACCGGCGGTGTTCCAGCCGCGAGCCGCGTCGGCGCGGCGCTGATCGAGCAGCGCGCGGACCAGGGCCTCGCCGCACGACAGGTGGGCAATGCCGGAATCGGCTGTCAGGCGTTGCGCGGCGGGAATCGCCACGCCTGGTGACGGAGCGTTCATGGACCTGAGATTACACGGTCGGGGAGGGGCGCGCTTCCGCGAACATCGCGAATTCGTACCTTCGGCGCGCGTGGAACTTGATGATTCGCAACGAGGTTTTGCTGTATACCGACGGCGGACGCAATGAAACGGTACGCGAGTCCATGACTGTCCTTGTCACCGGCGCCGCCGGGTTCATCGGCTTCCACGTATCCCAGGCGCTGCTCGCGCGCGGCGAAAGCGTCGTCGGCGTCGACAACTTCAACGACTACTACGACGTCAAGCTCAAGGACGCGCGCGTCGCGCAGCTCCGGAGCCAGCCCAGGTTCGTCATCGAGCGCATCGACATCGCCGACAGCAAGGCGCTTGCCGACGTGACCGTGCGCCACGCGATCACCCGAATCGTCCATCTCGCGGCCCAGGCCGGCGTGCGCTACTCGCTCAAGAACCCGCAAGCTTATGCCGAGTCGAATCTCGTCGGGCATCTCAACGTGCTCGAGGCGGCGCGCGCGTTGCCGGGACTTCGCAGCCTGGTCTACGCATCGTCGTCGTCGGTCTACGGCGGCAACACCAAGCTGCCGTTCTCGGTCGACGACAAGGTCGACCGGCCGGTGTCGCTCTACGCCGCGACCAAGGCCGCCGACGAGCTGATGAGCTACGCCTACAGCCATCTCTACAACATCCCGCAGACGGGCTTGCGCTTCTTCACGGTCTACGGACCATGGGGCCGTCCCGACATGGCCTACTACGATTTCACCCGGGCGATCTTCGCCGGCGAGACCATCAAGGTCTTCAACAACGGCGACATGCGCCGCGACTTCACCTGGATCGACGACGTGGTTGCGGGGGTAATCGCGGCGCTCGACCGCCCGCCGGCCAAGGGCGAGGGCGCGCCGCACCGCGTCTACAACATCGGCAACAACAACGCCGAGAACCTGCTCGATTTCATCGCCACGATCGAGAAAGCCTGCGGCAAGAAAGCCAGGACCGAACTCGCGCCGATGCAGGCGGGCGACGTCAAGGAAACCTACGCCGACATCTCGGCGATCAGCCGCGACCTGGGCTTCGCGCCGACCACGCCGATCGGCGTCGGCATCCCCAAGTTCGTCGCGTGGTACCGCGCCTATCACAAGGTCTGAGGCGGCGAGAGCCGCATCATCAAAAGCGCAAAGGGCGCTCCTCAAGAGGCGCCCTTTTGTTTCGTCATGGTCGGCCCTTAGGACCGCGCTTGCGCGGTCCGTCCAAAAGAGGGGGCCGACCATCCATGGTTTTTGGCAGCGAAAGAAACTCGTGGATCCTCGACCCCAAGGACCGCGAGAGCGGTCCGTTTTAAAAGAGGGGCGGCGAGGATGACGAATGAGCATTGAAAGCAAACGCTCATTCGTCACTTTGCACAGCGTCTCTCCACAAGGGCCTAAAGAGGCTGGATTTCTCCACAGCCCCCTTACATTCGAACGCGCACGCGCGCATGGTGATCGCGCCGCTCCGGACTCATTGGTCCGGCCGGAAGTGGGATCGGAGCGGCGCCCAACCAGGAAAGGAGGTGTCGGATGAATCGGAATCGCAAGACAACGGCGACGACGATGCGGACGTGCACGCTCGCTCCTGGTGGATTGAGTAAGGCAACGGCGCTTCTCCTTCGGGTCGCGACGCACCTTCCTTCGGTACCGACATAACCCAGCGTCGCGACTTGCGACCGAGGCAGCATCGGTAGGCTCGGCTACGCTTTAAACGCAGCGTGGCACCTTACTGACCCTCACCGGGGGCGACAAAGGCGGCTTCTGCCGAGGCCGCCGACGACGGAGTGCGTCCGCCTGGCAAGTTGGCGCACTCGGCCCCTCACCAGCCCTCCCGCCCTTCAGAAAGGCGGGAGGGTTTCGGTGAGTCGGAAGGATGTTTTCAGGGAGAGCGGATGCCGAGCGCGCACATAGACATCGCGTCACTCCCGCGCCCCTCTTTTAGAAACGGGCGGGGTGCAATCCGCCCGTATAGGCGGGAGTCCAGGGCGGCCACTCGGAGTTTAGCGACTCTGGATTCCCGACCTAGGACCGCTTGCACGCGGTCCGTTTAAAAGAGGGGTGCGGGAATGATGAAAGAAGAGCGCAGGCGCCGCCCGACGCTACTTCTCCGCCTTGTAGAGCGCTTCCAGGCGCGTGCCGTAGCGCGCTTTGACAGCGTGGCGCTTCACTTTCAGGGTCGGCGTCATCTCGCCGTTGGCGATGGCGAACGGCTCGTCGGCGAAGATGAAGCGGCGCACGCGCTCGATCACCGACAGCTCGCCGTTGACCGCGTCGATCGCGCGCGAAATGACGTCGCGGAAGCGCGGATCGGCGGCGACTGCCGCCGCATCGAAAGCGACGCCGTTGGCCGCGGCCCAGTCGCGCATCGCCGCCTCGTCGGGGACGATGACGGCGACGAGATACGGATGCTTGTCGCCGATGACCATCGCCTGGGCGATCTCGGGCCGGAGCGTCAGCAGGCCTTCGACGCGCGCCGGCGAGATGTTGTCGCCGCCCGAGTTGACGATGATGTCCTTCTTGCGGTCGGTGATGCGCAGGAAACCATCCTTGTCGAACTCGCCGATGTCGCCGGTGTGCAGCCAGCCGTCGCGGATCGCGATCGCGGTGTTGGTCGGGTCGTTCCAATAGCCTTCCATCACCAGCTCGCCGCGCACGAGGATCTCGCCGTCGTTGGCGATCATCACCTCGCAGCCGTCGATCGGCGGACCGACGGTCTCGATCTTGACCTTGGTCGGCAGGTTGCAGCTCACCACCGGAGCGGACTCCGTTTGACCGTAGCCCTGGAGGATGCGCACGCCGAGCGCGGTGAAGAACAGCCCGACATCTGGATTGAGCGGCGCGCCGCCCGACACCATGGCCTTCAGGCGGCCGCCGAAGCGCGCGCGCACCTTTGCGCGGACGAGGATGTCGAGCAGCCAGTCGAGCGGATATTCGTACCAGGCGAGCGTGCCGCGATAGCGCTTCTTGCCGAGCGCCAGCGTTGTGAGGAACAGGGTCCGCTTGAAGCCGCCGTCGCGCTCGACCTGACGGCTGATTCGCGATTGCAGTGTCTCGTAGAGGCGCGGCACCGCGGTCATGATGGTCGGCTTCGCCTCGACCAGGTTGCCGGCGAGCGAGTCGACGCCCTCGGCGTAATAGATCTCGGCGCCGATCGCGACCGGGAACGACTGCCCGGCGGTGTGCTCGTAGGAGTGCGACAGCGGCAGGAACGAGAGGAACACTTCGTTGCCGAGGCCGAGCGACTGCAGCAGGATCGCGGCGCCCTTGACGTTGCTCATGATCGCGCCGTGGCTGAGCGTCACGCCCTTGGGCGCGCCGCCCGTGCCCGAGGTGTGGATGACGCAGGCGCGGTCGCGGCGGGTCAGGGGGGCCGGCACCGCGATCTCGGCGTGCTCGCGGCCGAGCGTCAGCGCCGAATCCCAGGCGTGGATGTCGGCGGCGAGGGTCGGCGTCTGCTCCGGCGGCTCGATGTGGATGACGTGCGCCACGGTGCCGCTGGTTGCGACGGCCGGCAGCACGCGTCTGGCCAGCGCCGCCGTCGAGACGATGACGGCGCGCGCGCCGACGTTCGACAGGATGTACTTGTGATCGTCGACCGTGTTGGTGACGTAGGCCGGTACGGTGACGAGCCCGGCCGCCATGATCGCGTAGTCGGCGATCAACCACTCGGGGCGATTCTCGGAGACCAGTACGACCCGGTCGCCGGGCTCGAGGCCCAATGCCCGCAGGGCCCGCGCCAATGCCGCCACATCGTCGGCGACGGCGCGCCACGACCGCGACGTCCACGTGCCGCCGCGCTTCGCCCACAGGAACGGTGCGTCGCCCTTGCGCGCGGCGACCGCGAACAACTGGTGCGGCAGCGATGCCAGCGCGAGCACATCGCGCGTCTCAGCCGTGATGCCGGTTTGTTCCAAAAGCTCGATTCCCCTCTGCGGCGGGCCCGATCATTACGTGTCTGGGCGCGGTCACACCGCGTGGTCACTATGCAAAGCGGCGCCCGGCTCTTATATCCAGAAGGCGTTATATCCAATCGCTCCGCTTCCGACGAGGACCCGCATGCCGCCCCGTAAAAAGCCGAACAAGAAGACCGCCCGCAACGCCGTGAAGGCTTCCAGGAGCAAGGCGGCCGGCAAACGAGGCGTCCGGAAGACGTCCGCCCTGCGGGCGTCGCGGGGCGCCAGGGTCAAGGCGCCGAGCTGGGACCTCTCGCACCTCTACGCCGGCCCGAACGACCCGGAGCTGGCCCGCGACCTCGACCGGTCGGCGACCGCCGCCGAGGCGTTCGAGGCCGAGCATAAGGGCAAGCTCGGCGGGCTCGACGGCGCAGCGCTCGGCAGCTCCATCGCGGCGTATGAGGAAATCGACGAACGGCTGTCGAAGGTGATGTCGTACTCGCACCTCCTCTACGCCGGAAACGTCACCGATCCCGAGATCAGCCGCTTTTTCCAGACGACGCGCGAGCGTGCCAACGACATCTCCGCGCACCTGATCTTTTTCACTCTCGAGATCAACCAGATCCCCGACGAGGACATCGCCGAGCGCCTGAAGTCGCCGGGGCTTGCGCGCTACGCATCGTGGCTGCGCGACGTCCGCGTCTTCCGTCCGCACCAGCTCTCCGAGGACCTGGAGCGCCTCCTCCACGACAAGTCGGTGACAGGGCGCGGCGCGTGGAATCGGCTGTTCGACGAGACCATGGCGCGCCTGCGGTTCCCGTTCCGCGGCAAGATCATGACCGAGGCCGAGATCCTGCATCGTCTGTCGGACCGCGACGGCAAGGTGCGCAAGGACGCGGCCTTGGGCTTCGGGTCGGTGCTGAAGACCAATGCGCCGACGTTCGCGCTGATCACCAACACGCTCGCCAAGGACAAGGAGGTCGAGGATCGCTGGCGGCATTTCCCGCGCCCGCAGTCGTCGCGCAACCTCACCAACTTCGTCGAGGACGACGTGGTCGACGCGCTCGTGAGCGCGGTCAAGTCCGCGTACCCGCGGCTGTCGCACCGCTACTACCGACTCAAGGCCAGGTGGTTCAAGGTGAAGCAGCTCCCGTACTGGGATCGCAACGCACCGCTGCCCGAGGCCAAGGAACGGACGATCCCGTGGGACGAGGCCGAGGCCACCGTGCTCGACGCCTACCGCGCGTTCTCGCCGATGCTGGCCGACGTGGGGCAGCGGTTCTTCGCCGAGAACTGGATCGACGCCGACGTCCGCCCGGGCAAGGAATCGGGCGCGTTCTCGCATCCGGTCGTGCCGTCGGCGCACCCTTACATCCTGATGAACTACCAGGGCAAGACGCGCGACGTGATGACGCTCGCTCATGAGCTCGGCCACGGCGTCCACCAGGTGCTGGCCGGCGCGCAGGGGCACCTGCAGGCCGACACGCCGCTGACGCTCGCCGAGACCGCGTCGGTGTTCGGCGAGATGCTGACGTTCCAGGCGCTGCTCGCCGCCGAGACGAATCCGGCGCGCAAGCGAGTCCTGCTCGCCGGCAAGGTCGAGGACATGCTCAACACGGTCGTGCGCCAGGTCGCGTTCTACGACTTCGAGACCCGCGTTCACGACAACCGCCGAAACGGCGAGCTGTCGTGCGACCAGATCTGCGAGTTCTGGATGGCGGTGCAGAGCGAGAGCCTCGGCCCGGCGATCAAGCTCGACGGCGACTACCGGTTTTTCTGGAGCTACATCCCGCACTTCGTCCACTCGCCGTTCTACGTCTACGCCTACGCGTTCGGCGACTGCCTGGTGAATTCGCTCTACGCCGCGTACGAGGAGTGGA
>DATJIG010000171.1:0-8242 GCA_035493495.1 Alphaproteobacteria bacterium | reverse complement strand
GGCTGCAGGCCGAAGTTCGGCGAGAGCCCCTGCGGGCGGTACGCGTCGCTGCCCTGTGCGGTGTCGCTCGCGGCGCGCGCGAGCATCTCGCGAACGACCGAAGAGTCCCAGCTCTTGCCCATCAGCGCCGACTTCGCGATCGGCGGCGTCGGCGACGTCTTGATCGTCTGGATGAACTCGTCGATGTTGGCGAGCGCGACCGCGAGGCCTTCGAGCACGTGGCCGCGCTCGCGCGCCTTGCGCAGCTCGAACACGGTGCGCCGGGTGACGACCTCGCGCCGATGCTCGAGGAAGATCGAGATCAGGTCCTTGAGGTTGCAGAGCTTCGGCTGGCCGTCGATCAGCGCCACCATGTTGACGCCGAACGTGTCCTGCAACTGCGTCTGCTTGTAGAGGTTGTTGAGGACGACCTCCGCGACTTCGCCGCGCTTCAGCTCGATGACGACGCGCATCCCGGACTTGTCGCTTTCGTCCTGGATGTGGCTGATCCCCTCCAGCTTCTTCTCGTGAACCAGCTCGGCGATCCGCTCGAGCAGGTTCTTCTTGTTCACCTGGTACGGGATCTCGTCGACGATGATCGCCTGGCGCTGGCCGCGGTCGATCTCCTCGAAGTGGCACTTGGCGCGCATGACGACGCGGCCGCGGCCGGTGCGATAGCCCTCGCGAACGCCGGCCACGCCGTGGATGATCCCGGCGGTCGGGAAGTCGGGCGCCGGGATGATCTCCATCAGCTCGTCGATCGAGGCCTCGGGGTTCTTCAGCAGGTGCTGGCAGGCGTCGACGACCTCGTTGAGGTTGTGCGGCGGGATGTTGGTCGCCATGCCGACGGCGATCCCGCCCGAGCCGTTGACGAGCAGGTTCGGGAGCTTGCTCGGCAGGACGAGCGGTTCCTTCTCGCTGCCGTCGTAGTTCGGGCCGAAGTCGACCGTCTCCTTGTCGAGATCGGCGAGCATCTCGTGCGCGATCTTCGCGAGCCGGATCTCGGTGTAGCGCATCGCCGCGGCGTTGTCGCCGTCGACGGAGCCGAAGTTGCCCTGGCCGTCGACGAGCATGTGGCGCATCGAGAAGTCCTGCGCCATCCGCACGATCGTGTCGTAGACCGATTGGTCGCCGTGCGGGTGGTACTTGCCGATGACGTCGCCGACGATGCGCGCCGACTTCTTGTACGGCCGGTTCCAGTCGTTGTTGAGCTCGGTCATCGCGAAGAGCACGCGGCGATGCACGGGCTTCAGGCCATCGCGCGCATCGGGGAGAGCGCGTCCGACGATCACGCTCATCGCGTAATCGAGATAGGAACGCCGCATCTCCTCCTCGAGGCTGATCGGGAGGGTTTCCTTGGCGAATGGAGTCATGTGGACGGCTCGTGAGGGCTCTTGAATCGCGACGGGCAGCCCGTCAAGAGCCGAGCGCGTGATCAGATTCTAAGTGGCGCGTGGCTGTAGCAGCCACGCAACAAGCGACGCTCAGAGCGTGACTCACCGAGGCAAAATCAGGCCGGAGAAAGGCCCTATGGCACAATGAGTTCGTCGGTGGTCGACGCCCGCGGAGCGGGGGTGGCCGTTATTTTCCGATCAAGTTCGGACCTTTACTCAGAACACTACTTGCCCCCCTGGAGAGGAGAATCATGAAGAAACTGAACAAGGTGGCGTCGCTCTTTGCAACCGCCGCCCTCGCGTCTTCGTTCACCGTAGTCTCTGCGCAGACGGTGGACAACTGGGTGAGCGGCACCGGCTTGCCCTGGAAGAACGGCACCAACGAACTCTGCTGGCGCGACGGCGTGTGGACGCCCGCGACCGGCCTGCAAGGCTGCGACGGCGTCCCGCCTCCTCCGGCGCCGGCGCCGGCACCCGCGCCGCGTCCCGCCCCCGCCCCCGCTCCGGCGCCTGCCGCCGCTCCGCCGGCCGCTGCCGTCGTCCCCGCTCCGACGAGCGAGAAGGTGACCTTCGCCGCCGACGCGTTCTTCGACTTCGACAAGTCGGTCCTGAAGCCCGAAGGGCGCGCCAAGCTCGACGACCTGGTCAGCAAGATGCAAGGTCTGAACCTCGAGGTCATCATCGCCGTCGGCCACACCGACTCGATCGGCACCGACACGTACAACCAGCGTCTGTCGGTGCGTCGCGCCGAAGCCGTCAAGTCGTATCTGGTCAGCAAGGGCGTCGAGAAGAACCGCGTCTACACCGAAGGCAAGGGTGAGAAGCAGCCGGTCGCCGACAACAAGACCGCCGAAGGCCGCGCGAAGAACCGTCGCGTCGAGATCGAAGTGGTCGGAACGCGCGGCAAATAAGAGCGCTTCGCTGGATCAAAAAGCCCCGCTCTGCGGGGCTTTTTGTTTGAAGGTGGATAGGATCGGCGCATGGCCGTCAACGCCGACCCGCGCGAGCTCGCCAAGTTCAGCGAGCTCGCCCATCGCTGGTGGGATCCGCAGAGCGAGTTCCGGCCTCTGCACGAGATCAATCCGCTGCGGCTCGACTGGATCGACGGCCTCGCTGCGCTGAAAGGCAAGCGCGTCGTCGACGTCGGCTGCGGCGGCGGCATCCTCGCCGAGTCGATGGCGCGGCGCGGCGGTGACGTGCTCGGCATCGACCTCGCAGCCAAGCCGCTGCGCGTCGCGCAATTGCACGCGATCGAATCGGGAACGCAGGGCATCGCGTACCGCGAGGTCGCGGTCGAGGCGCTCGCGGCCGAGATGCCGGTGCAGTTTGACGTCCTGACGTGCATGGAGATGCTCGAGCACGTCCCCGATCCGGAGTCGGTCGTCGCTGCGTGCGCACGGCTCGTCAAGCCCGGGGGCTGGGCGTTCTTCTCGACGATCAATCGCAACGCGAAGGCGTTCGTGTTCGCGATCGTCGGCGCCGAGCACATCCTCAGGCTCCTGCCGAAGGGAACGCACGAGTACGCGCGCTTCCTGCGGCCAAGCGAGCTCGCGGCGTGGTGCCGGAACGCCGCGCTCGATCCGGTCGCGACGCGCGGCCTCGAGTACAACGCGCTGACGCGGCGTTATCGACTTTCCGCCGATACCAGCGTCAACTACCTCGTCGCTTGCCGCAAGGCAGCATGACGGCGGCGCGGCTCGCGGCACGCCCGCGTGCCATCCTCTTCGACCTCGACGGCACGCTGATCGACAGCGCGCCCGATCTCGCGGGCGCGTGCAACGAGATGCGCGTCGAGCGCGGTCTGACGCCGTTGCCGTATCTCGACCTGCGCCGCATGGTCGGCTCGGGGGCGCGCGGCATGGTCGGCGTCGCCTTCGGGCTCGCTCCCGGCGATGCCGGATACGAGGCGCTGCGCGACGAGTTTCTCGCCCGCTACGAGTCGCGCATGACTCGCCAGACGCGCGTGTTCGACGCGATGGTGCCCGTCCTCGCGTGGCTCGCCGAGCAACGCATCCCGTGGGGAATCGTGACCAACAAGGCGACGCGGTTCGCGGCGCCGCTGATCGCATCGCTCGGGCTCGCAGAGCGGGCATCGACGCTTATCTGCGGCGACACCGTCACGCACGCCAAGCCGCATCCGGCGCCGTTGCTCGAGGCGGCGGCACGGCTGCAGTTCGCGCCCGCCGAGTGCGTCTACGTCGGCGACGATCGGCGCGACGTCGACGCCGGCCGCGCGGCGGCGATGACGACCGTCGTCGCGACCTGGGGCTACCTCGGCGCCGGCGACGCTCCCGAAGCGTGGGGGGCGGACCATCTGATCGCGCGCCCGGACGAGCTGCCACGTCTCATCGGCGACGTTTGAGGCACGTCAACGCAGCTCGCCGTCGTGTGCCCTAGATTGGACCCGACGAGGAGCAGCCATGACGACGCCGACGAGGAGTCCCGCCCACGACGTCGTTGCTGCGTTGCTCGTCGAGCACCGGTATGCCGCGCGACTCCTCGACGCTCTCGATCACGAGCTGAGCGTCGCCTCGCGCGACCGTCCGATCGACCGCGAGGCAGTGCGCTCGGTCATGCACTACATGACCGAGTACCCGGACGCGTACCACCATCCGCGAGAAGACGCGTTGTTCGCCCGGCTCGAAAAGCGTGATCCGCGCCTGCGCAGGCAGATCGCGGCAATCGAGCGAGCTCACCGCGGCCTCGGGGCCGCCGGCCAGGAGCTCCTTGCCGCGGCCGAGCGCAAGCGCGGCGGTCGCTGCAACGACTCCCAGCTGGCGGCGCGCATCGGCGCCTACGTCAGCGCCCAGCGCGAGCACATGACGATCGAAGAGCGCGACCTCTTCCCGCGCGCACGCCAGTTGCTCGACGACGGGGACTTCGCCGAGGTCGAGCGGGACTTCAGGCGCGTGACCGACCCGATCTTCGAAGCGTCCGTGCGCGACGCCTACGCCGCCTATCCCGCGGCGGTGCGGATGCTCGTCGAGCAGCCGGCCGTCACGCAGGTGCTCGATCTGATCGACTCCTTCTACGAGTCCGCGGCGAAGTTCGGTGAACTTCTGTTCGGCGGAGCGGCGGCGAAGACCCGGCCGCCTGCTCCGCCCAAACCCGCACGCAAGCGGAGTGCGCTCGAACCATCGCCGGCACACTCGTAAGCAAAGCTCACCACGCTCAAATTCGGGCGGCCGCGGCCGATAGCGCCGTGTGCACAACGTTCTCCGCCTCCTCGCCGCCGCCGCGATCGGAGCGATCGTCGCCGCGTGCGGAGGCGGCGACGGCGCGTCGACGACGCCTGCTGCCACCGTCGAGGGCTGTCCTTCGGCGGACGTTTCGGAGGGCGAAGGCGTCATCTACGTGATCGGCAATTGCCAGCAGGTGACGTACGCCGGGACGACCGTCCTTGCCGGACAGGAGCTGGCGATCGGGAGCAAGCGCATCGGCCTCTTCAAGCCCGGCCAATGGCGCGCGATCGACAACCCGCCGTGGCAGCAGCGCGACGGCGCCGGGCTGCTCGTCTTCAAGGGCGATCTGTACCTGCTCGGCGGCTGGTTGCTGGGTCCGACGACGAGCGAAGTCTGGAAAACCAAGGACCTCATCAACTGGCAGCTCGTCACCGTCGCGCCGTGGCCCGGTCGACACGGTGCCGGCTGGCTGGTGCACAACGACCGCATGTACGTGATCGGCGGCGATCTCAACGACGACGTTTGGTCGTCTCCCGACGGCCTGCACTGGACCCAGGAAGCCTCAGGCGCGCCGTTCGGCAAGCGCTACACGCCCAATGCTGCCTCGATCGACGGCTGGATCGTCGTCTACGGGGGACAGTATTGGGCGCCCGAGGACTGGTGCGGAGGCGAGCCCGACTGCGTTGCGATGTCGCGCCGCGACGTCTGGCGCAGTCGCGATGGCAAGGCCTGGGAGAAGGTCGGCGACGCGCCCTGGGCCGGCCGTGGCCTGATTCACAACTCTGTCGTCCACAACGGCTCCATCTACCTCGTCGGCGGCGGGCTGAAGGCCGTGCCTGCGGGCGAGCGCTATGCCGAAACGGTGGTCGAATACAGCGACATCTGGACGATGACGAAGGACGGCACCTGGACGCGCGCGGGCACGTTCGACTTTCCTCGGACCCACTTCACCGTGCTCGAGACACCGCACGGCTGTTTCAGCGTCGGCGGGTCGGTCGGCACGCAAGGCAACCTCAGCAACGATCTCCTGTACGCCCCCGATTGCCTGCGCTACGCCAAGTTGCCGGTGCCCCGGGAGATGCCGGTCCGCCACGCCGCGTCGTTCGCGTACTTCAACGACTCCCTGGTGATCTTGGGCGGCCCAGCCGTCGGCGACAGGTCGATCTGGCAGTACTTTGTCGGCAAGACGGGCCTTTCTCTCGCTCCCTGACCGAGGCCGATCGGCGGACCTTGAACGCGCGGCCGCTGGCCTAAACTAGCGGCTTGGGGCTGACCTGGCTTCGACGAGGGTTCGGAGTCGGAACAGTGCACGCCGAGCACCAGTTCGCTCGTAAATCCACTGGAATCAAAGTAACTGCGAACGATTCTTCGTACGCCCTCGCCGCTTAACACCGGTGAGCCTCGCAACAGTTGGCCGATGGGCTGGGTGATCAGGGCAACCTGATCGCTGCGAGGTCATTCACATTGGCTCGCTTCCGGTCGCGTCACTCGGCCGGGAGTCAAATCAAGTGACTCGTGCCGAGGGTAGCGTGCTGCTGCGCGACCCGAGGCGCTAAATCCAAATCAGCCAGCTAAGCGTGTAGATCTGCCCGACAAAGGCTTTCGGACGGGGGTTCGATTCCCCCCAGCTCCACCAGGATACTCCCCACCTAAGGTGCACGACAGTGCAGTTTGGGTGCGGGACGACAGAGTGCAAGTCGTTGGCCAGAAGCGGTCGCCCGCGAGCGACTGCTCCGCTGCGATCCGAATGTTCAGGGCGCCAGGTGACCGATGCCTTTGTGGCAGTCGATGCAGGTGGCGTGGCCTTGGAGCACCGGCTCGTGCGCCTCTCGCGCCACTTGCTGCTGTTTCGCGAGCACCTCGGTGGAGAACGCGTGGCAGCCGCGACAGGCGCGCGAATCGTTGTCCTTGTACTCGGACCACACCAGCGCCGCCATGCGCTTGCGCTCTGCCCGGAACTTTTCCTCCGTCGAAATGGTGCCACGCATCTCGCCGATCGCGTCCTTGGTGCCGGCGGCGGCCTTGTACCAGAGCAGCTCGGGATAGTGCCTCGGGATGTGGCAGTCGTGGCACGTGGCGCCCATGCCCGTTCGGGTCGCGCCGTGGGTGCTCTCGCGGTGCTCTTGGGCGACCCATTGCATCGAGTGACACGCCGTGCCGCAGAACTCGTCGGTGCCGGTGACGTGGACCATCACCTGGGTGCCGATGATGGCGACAGCGCCGAGCACGATGCCGACGCCAACGAGGAGCGCCAGCGGCCACCGGGCGCTGGGGCTGCGCAGGCGGCGCCAGGTGCGCGCGACGGGGCCGGGCCGGACGGACGCTCGATTCGCTTGCGGATCTGCGGGCATTCGGCTCAGGGCTTCGTCGCCGGCGGGGGCGGGATGTTGACCACCGGCACCGTCGGCTTGAACGCCGGGTCACGCAGCGCGAGCTGGCCCTGGCGCGCGAGATCGATCGATTCGCCGAGGATCCTCGCGCCCTCTTGAGGCGCATGGAAGCCCGTCGAGTTTTCTGCCTCGACGAAGTCCAGATAGAACTGCGAGCGCCGCTGGAGGTACTGCGCCGTCTGCAGGTCGGCATCCTTGCGGCCCGCCGCCTTAGCCGCCTTCAGGTCATCGATCAGCGCGACCAGCGCCGTCATCGCCTGCTGGCGAAGCGCCCAGTGCCGGTCCTGGATCTCGAAGACGCGCGTCTTCAGGTCTTCCGCGTTGGCCTTGGCATCGTGCTTCTTGTGGCAGGAAACGCAGGCCGGCTCCATGTTCAGGACGGGGCTCCTCACCCAGTGGTCGGTGTACGTCTTGGAGAGCGCCGGCATGTGGCAATCGACGCAGGTGACTCCGGCCCGTGCATGCGGACCTTGGTTCCAGGTCTCGAACTCGGGATGCTGCGCCTTGAGGGCGGGTGCGCCAGTGTCCTTGTGCGTCCAGTCGCGAAAGCCGATCTCGTCGTAATAGTCGGCGATCTGTTCGACCTTGAGACCCTTGGACCACGGATAGACGAGGCTCTTCTCGGCGCCCTTGAAGTAGTACTCGACGTGGCACTGGCCGCAGACATAGGCGCGCATCTCCGCGGTCGACGCCTGCTTGTTGACGTCGTAGTTCTTGACGCCGAGCGAAGCCTTGTACGCACGCATGCCTTCGATGAACGCGGGGCGGGTGACGCGCAGCGCGAGGGTCTTGCCATCGTGGCAGTCGATGCAGGCGACGGGATGGCTGACCAGCTTCGACGCCTCCTGGTAGGGCATCGCGTTGATCTTGTCGAAGCCCTTGACGATGTCGCCGTTGCCCGCCTTCTTGTACGCAAGGTACATCGAGGCATGGCAGTTCACGCAGGCGCCCGGCTGCTTGACCACGACCTGGCGCTTCGTGAGCCGTTGATCCTCGAGCATGTAGTAGTGCCCGCGCTCCTCGCGGAAATCTTCCGCGAAGGCATACCCCTGCCACATGGCCTTGAGGCCCGGATCCTCCTCGACCTTCGAGCGGGCGACCACCGAGCGGGGATCGGCCTTCGTGGGCGACTGTGGCACGGCGTCGCTGCCGCCGTGCTTGGTGCGCTGCATGTCGATCGACTTCTTGTAGGCTTCGTAGTGCTTCGGAAAGGCCTTGCCCCATGCGGCGGGGTCCTCGATGTTGTCGTTGTAGGTTGGGCCGCCGAGTTGTCTCTCGGCCGCCGGGTGCTGCGTTG
>DATJIG010000170.1:0-5588 GCA_035493495.1 Alphaproteobacteria bacterium | reverse complement strand
GCCCTTCTCGATGATCTGCACGCCCCTGGTCAGGCACTCAACTTCCTCGTCGCTTTTCACGTCGCGGACAGTGGTGAGGATCTCGGTGGCGTCGACGATGTCCGAATCCGGGAACGATTCGCGGATCAGCTTCCACATGCCGTGGACGATCAGGCCTTCGGCCGAGCGCGTGCCGGGGATCTCGCCGAGACCGGTAATGCCGATGCGCGGCTTCTTGAGCCCGAGTTCCCTGATGCGCTCGACGGCGACCTTGCCGTAGCGGCGGCGCGCCTCGCGCACGTCCCTGGTCCAGTTCTGCACCCGCGGCGTCCAGCGCGGCACCGCCGAGGTGGCGATCGCCGTGACCTCGCCTTCGAGCGGGAACACCGCGGCGATGTCGGCATCGCCGCCGCCGCCGACGTGCGTCAGGTAGCGGGAGTCGGCCTGGTAATCCATCGAGTGGCCGGTGTTGTAGGGCGTGACGATCACGTCGATGCCCTGCTCTGCCATCAGCGCGCGCACGGCCGCCCAGCGGCGGTCGCGCTCGGCGAGCGAGAAACGCGGCAACGGATACGGATCGTTATCGGTGTCCATCAGACATTCCTCGGGACGCACAACTCGATGAAGTTGCCGCACGGATCGCGCAGGTAGAGCGACGCGGCGACCGGCGATTTTGCCCCGTGCTCGACCGGCCCCTCGAAGCTCACGTTGGCATCGAGCAGCAATCCGGCCGCGCGATCGAGCTCAGCGCGGTCGACGGCGAAGCCGGTACGCGGAGATCCCATCGCGAGGTGCGGCGGCGGCTCCTGCACGTGCGCCGTGGCGAGATAGACGCCGAAGATCGACGACCCGGTGCGCAGATACATCTGCATGTTGGGGCGCGGCACGCGACGGCCCTGACCGGGCTTGCCGCCGGGGATGTCGCGGTAGCGCTCGTCCCATCGCCGAGTGCCCGGCGCCATGTCGTCCTTGCCCTCGCCCCACAGCCGGGCACGCACGTAGTCGTCGGTGTTGACGCCGACGCGATGCTCGACCGGCAGGCCGAGCCGGTCGCGGTAGAAGTCCTCGGCCCACTCCATGTCGGAGGCCAGAACCGCCGCGTGGTCGATCGTGCAGACGCCGGGACCGACCGTGGTCTCACGGCGGACGAGCTGGATCCGGTTGCCGTCGGGATCGGCGAAATAGCAGTTGTCGTCGCGCTCGGCGGAACGGTCCTCGTGATAGCGATGGACCGGAATCGCGGCCGCGCTCAGCGCGTTCACGATGCCGGCGATCGCGACCGGCGAGGCGCCATAGGCCTGGTGTACGCCGGTGTCGGCGAAGGTCCGCGGCATCGGCGACGGCTTGAGCACGAGCCATTGGCCGGACAGGCACCGCAGGCACAGCTCGCCCTCGACCGGCCAGTCGCCGGTCGGCGCGAAGCCGAGGCGGTCGACGTAGAACGACCGCGCCCGATCCAGGTTGCTGACCTCGATGACGAGATGGGAAATCGTGCGCAGCGTCAACCGCGCCGGCACTTCAGGCTTGTTCAACCGCCGCCTCCGTGCCCGAGCGCCTGGACCTCGTTGTAGGGCACCGCCTCGTCGCGCCGCCACAGCACCTCGAGGAAGTTACCGGTCGGGTCGCGGAAATAGACCGATTCGCCGAACGGCCCGCGATCCGGGTGGGTGACGGGGCCTTCGAACGCCACGTCGTGGCGCTTGAGCGAGTCGAGAAGCGCCGGGAATTTCGCCTTCGGGATGCAGAAGGCATGGCGGACGCGATTCTCGCCGCGGAGCTGCTCGAGCGGCGGGACGTTCATCCAGTCCTCGCTGAGCATGATCGCGAACAGGTAATCGCCGAGCATCAGCGAGGTGTGGACCGAGCGGCCGCGCAGCGCGTCCTGGGTCTTGAAGTTGACGCGGCTGTGGACGACGGCGCCGAGCACATCGCAGTAGAAGTCCTCCGCCGCCTTGAGATCGTGGACGCAGATGCCGCTGTGGGAAATGCTTTCGACGTGCGCCATCGCTACACCTCCGCTTTCGCCGCAGGTTCCATCAGGGTCATGCCGTCGAGCTTGAACGACGCGCCCGGCTTCGCCGGCACCGCCTGCGACGCGTCGTAGTCGTCGCGGGCGTAGAAACGGTCGGTGTCGACGCTGATCGCGCCGTCGGCGCCGATTGCGA
This sequence comes from Alphaproteobacteria bacterium, assembly GCA_035493495.1. Classification (GTDB taxonomy): domain Bacteria; phylum Pseudomonadota; class Alphaproteobacteria; order SMXQ01; family SMXQ01; genus DATJIG01. The sequence goes on along the minus strand of DATJIG010000170.1, from coordinate 3,444 downwards.
TCGGATGCAGCCGCATCGGCGCGCAGCCCATGCGACCGACGTAGCAGCCGGACTGATCGAACTTCGCGCCGTGGAACGGGCAGTAGAAGTGCCAGCTCTCCTTCTGCCACACGGTCGCGCCGTTCTTGTGGGTGCACCACACCGAGATCGCGAGGAAGCCGTCGTCGTTGCGCACGAGGAAGAAGCGGCCCTTGCCGTTGCGCGTAACGCTGCCGACCGCGAAGTCATCGATCTTGCCCAAGGTCACGACGCCCGCGCCCGACGGCAGGATGTCGGTCGATTCCTCGCCGAAGGCCTGGATCTGGAAGCGGTTCCCGTCGGGATCCATGATGTCCATGTTGAACTCGCCGACCGAGCGGAAGGTCTGGCGCGGATCGATGCCGGTCTCGTAGCCGTGGGCCGCGAGCCGCTCGGCGGCCTCGCGGAACTGATCGATCTCGAGCAGCCAGGCGTGGTGAATCGATCCGCCCGATGCCGGATACGGCGGCACCTTCGGCACCTGCACCAGCAGCACGCGCTGGCGCGTGTTCATGGCCAGCAGCGAGTTCGGCCGGTTGTCGGCGATGAGATTGCGTCCGAGCACATCGAGGCCGATGACATCGCGATAGAACGCTTCGGACTTGTCGAGATCGGCGACCTCGACCGTGAGATGGCTGAAGGTGAAGCCCTGACTGGCGTGCGGATCCATCCGAGCCTCCTACTGCATCGATACGGCGAGATCGTGAGGACGCCTGCCGAGGCGACGGCCGCCCGACGGCGTCACGACCACGGTATCGCCCCAGGTGCAGATGTATTTCGGTCCCGATTCGGTCTCCGCCGACGGCTTGAAGATGAACGCCATGTTCTCCTCCAGCGCGACCGCAAGCTGTTCCGCATCGCGCGCGTGGCTGGTGATGATCGGCCCATCGTCGCCCTGGCCGCGACCGTGCATGGTGAGATCGGCGCTGCAGCCCGCCGCCGGCCCTGACTTGGGAGAGGCCTTGCGGCCCGTAGCTTCGGCCAGCTCCGAGAGCTCGCGCACGGTGACGCCGGGCTTCAACTGCGCGCGCACGGCCTCGAACACCTCGCGCTGCACCTTGATGAGCTCCTTGTGCACCGGGTCGGCCTCGGCCACGAACACGGGCTGGACCGCCTGGGAGCGATAGCCCATCCAGGAGGCTTCGAGCTCGTTGATGATCAGATCGCCACGCTCGAGAACCCGCCGCGACGGTCGTGTCAGCGTCCGCACCGGGTTCTTGCCCGAAACCCAGTTGCAGTGAACCGGCATCTCGGAGCCGCCCTTCATCATCGCGTAGTGTGCCGCGGCCCAGACGTGCCAGTCGAGCTCGCCCGGGCGCGCCGCCTCGACTTCGGCCTCGATGGCGCGCTCGATCAGGTCCATCGACATCTGCAGCGCCGCGAGCTCTTCCTCGCTCTTGCAATACCGCACGTGCGCCATCAGCGATGTGGCGTCGACAAGGTCGGCCCGCGGAAACGCCTCGCGGATCTGGCGCCAGAAGTGATAGCCGACGGTGCCTTCGGGGGTGCGGGTGCCCGCCGCCGAGCCGAGGCCGACGATGCCGATACGGCCGTCATCAACCTTCAATTCCTTCAGACGCTCGACGGTGACGCGGCCGTAGTTGCGGCGCGCCTCGCGAATATCCACCGTCCAGTTCTGGACGGTGGGCCAGCGCGGCGCCGCCGACGTTGCAATCGCGGTGACGTCGCCCGCGAGCGGAAACACCACCGCCACGTCGGCGTCGCTGCCGCCGCCGACGTGCGACAGATAGCGGGAATTGGCCTGGAAGTCGGTGGAGTTGCCGGTGTTGTTCGGGCAGACGATGACGTCGATCTTGGCGTCCCGCATGCGGGCGCGGACCGCCGCCCAGCGGCGGTCGCGCTCGGTCAGCGAAAACCGCGGGTACGGATAAAGCTCCGCCATGGCCGTGTGCTCGTCCCTGTGCCGGCGCGGGCGGGGCGAGTTGGCCCAGCGTCCCTGTCACGCCGTGTTTTTATTGCCGAGCAGCATAGACCCGCTGATGACGATGTTAAGTTGTTTTTCCGCAAGATAGTTTTGCGTTCGGCGACGGTAATCCGTCGCGCCGGGTTCAGGCCGACCGCCGTTGCTGCGCCCGGTGCGGGCGGGTCGACACGCGTCCATTCCGACTGCGGGCGCGGCGGGCACGCGGCACGACGTTGCGCACCACCTGCGATCGGTCCTCGCGCTGGATGCGGGGCACGATATCGCCTTCCACCATGCTCATCATCTCCTCGATCGCCTCTTCCTTCTCCTTCAGGGACTGCATGAGGATCGACTTGATCTTAGGATCGCCGAGCGCCTCGGCGTAGGCGCAGACCATCCAATAGCCCGCACGACCGAGGTGGGAAATCTTCAGGATCGCATCGAGCATCGCGGCATCGCGCATCGTGCCTTCGAAGCCGATGCTGGCCGCATTGAGGGCGTTCCGAATCAATCCCTTCATCGCCGGCGAGGCGCGCACGCGCGGTTCCGTTCCGAGGAGTTCGAACACCCGGTTCAGGCGATCGATCCGCTCCTCCGTGAATTCCATGCCCTCGCGGCAGAGCTTACGCAGGCGATCGTCGTGCGCCGCACGGGCGAGCTTCGGGAACGCGTCGACGAGCTGACGGTCGGCGTGCAGCGCCTTGCTGAGATCATACACCAGCAGCGCCGCAAGCTGCCCGCGCGGCGTCGAGTCGTTCGGACGAGATGATCGGGTGCTCATTGTGAAGCCAACGCTTTTCCGGGTTTGGAGGTTCCGGCCGCTTACCGCGGCGGGTGTGTCCAGCGGCGTTTTGGCAACACCGACGCCGCGGGCTGATCCGCGAACCCAAGGCGCCGCAGCTCGGCAATCGACCGTTCGGCCGACGCATGGTGGACAAAGATACCGCCCTTCTCCTCCCAGCCCGCGCGCACCTTTTCGCGATCGTCGACGAGTACGTGCCCGGGCCCGGAGTAGCGCGGCTTGTCACGGCTCATGCAGGTGATCACCGGAACGTCGCCGCCGAGCATGCGCGCGACCCAGCGGCGCTTCTGCTCGGGCGCCCAGCTCCCGAGCGGCAGGCCGGTCAGGATGGTCGGGTGGTACGGCTTGCAGAAAAGCCAAAGAAGCTCGGCGTCGTGCATGTAATCCAGTGTGTCGAAGAATTGCGGCTCCCGCGCCAGCGCCCGCCACATCTCGGCGACCTTGAGTTGCTCCGGACGCTTGCCGGTCACCCGCTCGACACCGCGATCGAAATCGGCGAGCACGCCGTCGAGATCGATAAAGAGCTTGGCCATTGTGTCGGGCCCCGGCTGCTACAATTTGCAGCAAGGGAACCCTGGCCCGACCGGCCGGTTCCGGCATGAGGGAGTGCGTCGATGGTTGAACGGCAATCCGATATCGAGGCGGTCATCGTGCCGCGCACGCGGGACCTCGGCGATGGGTTCACGGTCCGGCGAGCCCT
>DATJIG010000169.1:0-6173 GCA_035493495.1 Alphaproteobacteria bacterium | reverse complement strand
GCGCACGATCCCGATCGTCGCGCTCTCGGCCAACGCCATGGACACCGAGATCGCGCGCTGCCGGGCGGCAGGCATGAACGCCCACGTCGCCAAGCCGATCCACCAGGCGACCCTGCTCCGGACTCTCGAGGAATGGATCGGAGTCGCCGCGCCGGCGACTGGCCCGGTCCTCGACGACAGCAAGTTCGTCGAGCTGGAGCGTCTTCTCGGTCACGAGCGGGTCAAGGAATTCGCGGACGAGCTGCGCGATCGACTGCAGCGCTTCGCCGCCGGGCTGTCGGGAACTGCCGATCGCGCCAAGCTCGAGATCGAGGCTCACGACATGGTTTCGGCGGCGGGAAATTTCGGGTTCGACGAGATGATGGGCCGGGCGCGGGCTCTGATGACGTCCCTGCGTAACGGCCTCGACGACATCGACGCGCTGATCGCCGCCGCCCGGGACGCCGCGACGCGCGCACTGACCGCGCTCGAGGAGCGCTATCCGGCCGCGGCGGGCGCCCGCGCGACGCGCTGAGCACCTCTCGGCTCACAAGGTCGTGTAATCGGCTGTTGTGACGGACTTTTCCCAAGGGTCGGACAGGCCCTCGGAAAGCCGATGTTAACGAATTTTCAGTATCAAAAAAGGACGCGCGTCGCGTCTCGCCTTGATCGAACGCCGGCGCCCTCACCGATCACACGTGCAGCGGCCCGAATCATGTTTTCACCTCTCCGCCTGCGCGAATGGTGCGACCGGATCCTCGGCTCGCGAGACCGCGCGCTGCGTGTCAGCCTTCGCGAATGGTGTGGCCAAGCGGTCGCATCGCGGAGCCGCGTGCTGCGCGTCAGCCTCGGCATCGCCCTGCTGGTGACCAGCGCCGGCATATACGGACCGGCCATCCTCTACACCACGGCCGCGGAGGCGGTCGTCAACGCCCGGGTCGTGGCGATGAAGGCGCCGATCGAGGGCGAGGTCGTCACCGGTCCGCCGGGCGAAGGCAGCGTGGTGCGCCGCGGCGAGGTGCTGTTCGATGTTTCGAACCAGACCGTCGACCGGGCCCGCCTCGATACCCTGCTCGCCGAGCGCGCCGGGCTCGACACCAAGCTCGCCAACAATGCTGAACTGACGGCATCGCTGACCGCCCAGCAGGAGCGCTCGCGACGGCAGTCCGAAAGCTACCGCCAGGCCACCGTCGCCCGCCTCGAGCTGATGCTGAAAGAAAGCCGCGCGTCGGTAGCGACCGCGCGCGCCAATGCCGAGGACGCCCGCCTCGACCATCAGCGCAAGAGCCAGCTCGGCGCCAAGGGCTTTGCCAGCACGGCGGCTGTCGAGCAAGCGACGCAGAATCTCGCGCGCACCAAGGCCGAGGTCGAGCGCACGACCGCCGTCGCCGATCGCGTCGCCGAGGAGCTCAAGGCAGCGCATGGCGGCATCTACGTCTACCAGGACCGCAACAACATCACCTATTCCGAGCAGCACGCCGAAGAGCTGGCACTGCGCCTATCCGAGGTGGCTGCCACGCGCGGCGAGCTCGAGGCACGGCGCGCTGAGATCGATCGCGAGATCGCCGCTGAGACCGCGCGCATCGATCGCCTGACGCTCGCCACCGTCGCCGCGCCGTTCGACGGCGTCGTATGGCGGCCGACCGTCGTCACCGGCGGCCATGTCGCGCGCGACAGCGCTCCCCTCGATCTGATCGATTGTTCAGCGCTCTACGTCACGGCCAGTCTGTCGAGCCGCAAATTCGACTCGATCCATCGCGGCGACGAGGCGATGGTCCAGATTCCCGCGTCCGGCGACGAGCACAAAGGCTGGGTCGTCGACATTCGAGCCGTCGAGGGTGCCGCGCAGTCGGAGCGGTTCGCCGCACCGATGCCGGCGCTGTCGGGACGCCGGATCCTGGTGCTCATCCGTCTTGATGAGGACAGCCACCTCGCCCGCGATTCGAAGTACTGCGGCGTCGGGCTGAAGGCCGACGTCCGCTTCACCGGCGGCACGCCGGTGATTCCGTCCGCGCAAGCGGCGCCGGGCGGCAACGCCCTGGCGCGGCCATGATCGACTCGCTCGCGCCGGTCCTCGCCGCCATCGGCGCGGTCATCCTGATCACCTCTACGACATCGCGACTCGCCTTCGCGCCACGCGCGGTCTTCGCCGGCCTCATCACGCTGTTCATCGCCCGTTACGTGTGGTGGCGGTGGACGGCGACAATGAACGGTTACGATACGCTGTCGCTGGAAAGCGCCTGGGCGTGGTTCTGGTTCGGGTTCGAGACGCTGCTCCTGCTCGACACCGTGTTTAACATGGTGGTGTTCTCGCGACACATCGCCCGCACCACGCAGGCGGACGACGGCGAGCGTTGGATCCGCGAGCGCAAGCCGGAACACCTGCCGTCGGTCGACGTGCTGATCCCGACCTACAACGAAGGCCTCGACGTGCTCGAGCGCTCGATCGTCGGCGCGCTGTCGCTCGACTATCCGAAGTTCACCGTGTGGGTGCTCGACGATGGGCGGCGACCTTGGCTCGCCGAGTTCTGCGCCGCCAAGGGTGCCCGCTACCTGACGCGGCCCGACAACAACGGCGCCAAGGCCGGCAACATCAACGCGGCCCTCAAAACGATCAAGGGCGATCTCGTCGCGGTGCTGGACGCCGATTTCGTGCCGCGTCGCAACTTCCTGCTGCGCACCGTCGGCTTCTTCCGGGACCCCGCCATCGCCTGCATCCAGACGCCGCAGACCTTCTTCAACAAGGACCCGGTCCAGACCAATCTCGGCCTCGGAGCCAACTGGTCGGATGACCAGCGGCTGTTCTACGACATGGTGATGCCGAGCCGCGACGCCTGGGGTGCGGCGTTCTGCTGCGGCAGCGGCTGCGTCTTCCGGCGCGCCTCGCTCGACGCCGTGGGCGGCCAGCCGACCGCCTCGGTGTGCGAGGACATGCTGCTGAGCATCCTCTTCCTGCGGCAGGGCCAACGGACGATCTACCTCAACGAGCCGCTGTGCATCGGTCTCGCGCCCGAATCGCTCGCCGCCTTCTTCGTCCAGCGCAAGCGCTGGTGCCGCGGCAACATTCAGATGCTGTTCCTCAAGATCGGCCAGTTCGGGCCCGGGCTGACGCTATGGCAGCGACTCCTGTTCCTGCCGACCTATTGGGCACTGCAACTGCCGTCGCGCATGGTGTTCCTGTTCGTTCCGCTGATCTACCTGTGGACCGGGGTCGCACCCCTGTCGATCCCCGACCAGGGCGATCTGGTGGCCCATATCGCGCCGGTGATGATCTGCGCGGTGTCGTTCATCTGCTGGATCGCGCCCGGCGCCTATTTCCCGATCCTCTCGGACGCCACCAACCTGCTGATCGCCGCGCGCATCGCGCCGACGGCGCTGTCGACCTTCATCAAGCCGTTCGGCGAGCCGTTCCGGGTCACGCCCAAGGGCCGCGATGCCCGCGCGGCGTCGCATGACAGGGTCGTGTTCCGCCTGATGATGTTCGTCCTCCTCGGCAGCATGATCGGGCTCGCCTGGAACGGCTTCCTGTCGTACCGCCCGATCGAGGACACGAGCGCCTTCCCGTTCGCGGCCGGATGGGCGGTGTTCAACTGCATCATCGTCTCCTACGCGGCGCTGATCGCCCGCGAGCGCATGCGCTATCGGGCCCAGGAGCGGTTTCCGCTCGGCATCGCCGCCGCGCTATCCACCGACACGGAGGTGGTGCCGTGCGTCGTCGTCGATGCGTCCGCGTCCGGCGCCTTCATCCGCTTCGGCAACAAGCCGGTGCCGCACGTCGGCAACACCGTTCGGGTCGCGTGCCCATCGATCGGCACGCTGTCCGGACGCGTCGTCCGGACCCAGGGCGACGGCGCCGCAATCCGCTTCGCCGACCTCACGCCCGCGACGCGTGAGGCGCTGAGCAAGCTGTTCGTCGAGCAGATACGCGGCGCCACCAACAAGAGCGGGCGCAAGGCGATCCGGCGCAGGCTGAATGCCTCGGCGGCCTGCACCGCGGGCAGCGCCTGGAGCGTATGCACGGTGATCGATGCGTCGCTGTCGGGAGCGCTCCTGTCGCTGCCGTCGGATATGCCGGTCGCGGCTGGAGGTCGAATCACAGTCGATCTGCCGGATATCGGCATCGTCGAAGCGACGGTCATGCGCGCGTCCCCGCAATCGATCGGCGTTCAGTTCGAGGACATGTCGCCGGACGTTCGCGACCGCCTTATCCGCTTCCTCTACACCGCGCCCGAGGCAGCCCAGGCACCGCAGGAACCGCTCCGCGCGACGACCATCATCGGCCTGATGGGCCGCGCCGCGTTCGGCCCGGAAGCCGCGTAGCCGCTATCGCTTGTCGTTGCCGCCGGGCGCCGGACCGGTGCCGACGCGGTGTCCGGCATCGCGCAACGTCCGCTCCTGGCGCGCGAGCTCGAGATCGTGCTCGATCATCATCCGCACCAGCTCGGCAAACGACGTGCGCGCCCGCCATCCGAGCCTGTCTTGTGCTTTCGATGGATCGCCCTGCAGCACATCGACCTCGGTCGGCCGGAAATAACGCGGGTCGATCTCGACGTGCTTGCGCCAATCGAGATCGAGGCGCGCGAATGCCGCCTCGAGAAACTCGCGCACCGACCGGCTCTCCCCGGTCGCCACGACGTAATCGTCGGGGACGTTATGCTGCAGCATGCGCCACATCGCCTCGACGTAATCGCCGGCGAAGCCCCAGTCGCGCCGCGCATCGAGATTGCCGAGGAACAGCTTGTCCTGGAGCCCGACTTTGATGCGCGCTGCGGCGCGAGTGATCTTGCGCGTGACGAAGGTTTCGCCGCGCAGCGGACTCTCGTGGTTGAACAGGATGCCATTGGCGACGAACATCCCGTAGGCATCGCGGTAGTTGCGGGCGATCCAGTGCGCCGCGACCTTGCTCACCGCATAGGGAGAGCGTGGGTGGAACGGCGTCGACTCGTCCTGCGGCGGCGCCGAGTCGCCGTATATCTCCGACGATCCCGCCTGATAGATCCGCACCGGACGCCTGGTGATCTCGATGTGGTCGCGCAGCACCTCGAGCAGCCGCAGCGTGCCGGTGAACACCACGTCGGCGGTGTACTCCGGCTGATCGAACGAGACCCGCACGTGCGACTGGGCGCCGAGGTTGTAGACCTCATCGGGCTTCACCGCCTCGACGATGCGCCGGAGCCCGGTGCCGTCGGTGAGGTCGCCGAAATGGAGGAACAGCCGCGCCGCCGGATCATGCGGATCGCGGTAGAGGTGCTCGATGCGCGCGGTGTTGAAGCTGGAGGCGCGGCGGATGACGCCGTGCACGCGGTAGTCCTTGCGCAGCAGGAACTCGGCGAGATACGCGCCGTCCTGCCCCGTGATGCCGGTGATGAGCGCGGTTTTCATGATCTTCGACAGACGCCGGACGATGGGGAGAGCGCCGGCGAATCCGGCGTCAGAAGCTGATCGCCAGCATAGCCGCGACGTTGGTGTTGTGCACGTTGTCGCGCAGGAATTCACGACTCAGCGTCAGGTTCAGCGCGACTCCCTTCGAAACGGTGGCGTTGAGATTGCCGGTGAGCTGGACGCCGTCGCGATCGATCGACGGCCGCGCGCCTCCCGGCGGCGACACCGTCTCGAGGTGGTTGTAGTCGTAGAGGTAGGCGGCCGACACCCCGTAGCTGCCCCATGAGGCGATGCGGCTGACATTGGGACCGACCTGGAGCTGGCCGAGCGTGTTGGTCTGGTGCTCGTAGCTGAAACCCGCCGAGTCGGTGAACGAGCCGACGCGCTCGGCGACCAGCAGCGTGCCGACCTTGCCGCCCAAAATCCAGTCGTCGACGAACGACGTGTAGTTGAGGTTGCCGGCGAACATCCCGCGGTGGGAGTGGGTGCTTGCGTGCACGCCGCCGACCACCAGCGCCGGGGCGTAGGTCTGGTCGATGTCGGAGCGTGTGTATCCGGCGGTGGCGTCGAGGCTGAACGGGCCGCCGATGGTCCAGACGACGTACGGCGCGACCGTGGTGCCGTTGCTTTCGAGCCGGCCGCCGTTGAAATAGGTCGAGATGTCGAGGTTTTCGTGCGTCACCGCGACGCCGAGCACGAGGTTCGGCCAGAACTTGTGATCGGCGCCCACCGTCACGCCGGTCTGGTCGCCGGCGTAGTTGACGAGCGCCGCCGAGTCCTTGAGCCACGTCTGCGAGCCCGCGACCCACACG
>DATJIG010000168.1:0-2758 GCA_035493495.1 Alphaproteobacteria bacterium | reverse complement strand
GGTGGAGCCAAGCGGGATCGAACCGCTGACCTCTACAATGCCATTGTAGCGCTCTCCCAGCTGAGCTATGGCCCCATAACGTGTGCATTGGGATGCCGGAGCCAGGCTCCGGAAGCGCCGCAGATTAGGTTCGGCCCCCTTTCACCGCAAGGGGAATTTAACCACGCAAAGCCGCGGGAATCCGCGACCGTTCCGACCCGCGACGCGCCATTCAAGCGCAGCGTGCTTAATCGCCGGTTAAAGACGGAGCCGCGACCGGAGGCTATCGCCCGCGGTCGCCGTCTTCCCCGCCTTCGACCTTGGTCTCGATGACCTCGGCCACGTCCTCCTCGTCCTCGCCAAGTTCGGAGGCATCTTCGATGATCTCGTCTTCCTCTTCGTCCTCGGCGCCCACTTCGGCCGTCTGGCTTTCGAGTTCGAGATCATCGGTCGGCTTTGGCTTTTTCTTCGCCACCTTATCCTCGACCACGACCGGCGCCGCCTTGCGCCTGGCCTTCGGCGAGATCACCGTGAACACCGTGCCGCACTTCGGGCAGCTCGGCGGCTCTTTCTGCATATCGTAGTAGCGCGCGCCGCACTCGTTGCAGATCCGCTTGGTACCCCACTCTGCCTTCGCCACGCTGTCTCTCCACAGAACCACGATTTTTACGGCGGCGTCGCGCTCCCCGACGCCCGGTCGGCCAACGCAATAGCCACGCCCGTGGCCGGTGTCAAAAGCAAAATTCGAGCGCACCGGGCCACCCTCTCCCGCCATGGCACGCGGCCTGTGGCCGCCATGGCAGAGGGCACGGCCGTGTGCTAAACCGCCGCCATGACGGCGTCAAAACCCCTCCGCTCCGCGACGGCGAAGCCTCTCACCGGCGAAACGCGAATTCCCGGCGACAAATCCATTTCACACCGCGCGCTGATGTTGTCGGCGGTCGCGATCGGCACCACCACGATCGACGGCCTGCTCGAGGGCGAGGACGTCCTCAACACGGCGCACGCGGTGAACGCGCTCGGCGCCCGGGCGGAGCGGCTCGGCAGCGGTCAGTGGCGCGTCGACGGCGTGGGTGTCGGCGCGCTGGCCGAGCCCGCGGACGTGCTCGACCTCGGCAACTCCGGGACCGGGGCACGGCTGCTGTCCGGGCTGATCGCCGGCCACCCCATCACCACGTTCCTGACCGGAGACGCATCGCTGCGCAAACGCCCGATGAATCGTGTCATCGCGCCGCTGACCATGATCGGGGCGCGTATCGAATCGCGCTCCAACGGCCGGCTGCCGATGGCGATCATCGGCGCCCGCGATCCGGTGCCGGTGACCTATCGCCTGCCGGTGCCCTCGGCGCAGGTGAAGTCGGCGGTGCTGCTCGCGGCGCTGAACGCGCCCGGCGCCACCACGGTGATCGAACCCGAGCCGACACGCGATCATTCGGAGCTGATGCTTCGCCACTTCGGCGCCGAGGTGTCGGTGGCCGACGGCAACGACGGCCGCGCCATCACGCTGATCGGCCAGCCCGAGCTCAAGGCCCGTGCGGTGCGCGTGCCGGGCGATCCATCGTCGGCGGCGTTCTTCGCGGTCGCGGCGCTGCTGGTTCCGGGCTCGTCGCTCAAGCTGATCGAGGTCGGCATCAACCCGCTGCGCATCGGCCTCTACGAGACCCTGCGCGAGATGGGCGCCGACATCCGCTTCACCAACGAGCGTGTCGAAGCGGGCGAGCCGGTGGCCGACATCGAGGTGCGCCACAGCCCGCTCACCGGAGTCGAGGTGCCGGCCAGCCGCGCGCCGTCGATGATCGACGAATATCCGATTCTCGCCGTGGCCGCCGGCTTCGCCAAGGGCAAGACGGTCATGCGCGGCCTCGCCGAGCTGCGCGTGAAGGAGAGCGATCGCCTCACCGCCATCGCCGACGGCCTCATCGCCCAGGGCATCAAGGTCGAGATGACCGACGACAGCCTCATCGTCCACGGCGCCGGCGGGCCGTGCGCCGGCGGCGGCTTGGTGACCACCCACATGGACCATCGCATCGCGATGTCGTTCCTGGTCATGGGCATGGGCGCCAAGGCACCGGTCACCGTCGACGATGGCGCGATGATCGCGACCAGCTTCCCGGGTTTCATTGAGATCGCCAACCGCCTCGGCGGGGCGATTACCGCGCCGTGACCGCCCGTCCGTGACCAAGCCCGTCGTCATTGCCGTCGACGGGCCCGCGGCGTCGGGCAAAGGCACGCTGGCGCGGCGCCTCGCCCGGCACCTCGGCTACGCCTACCTGGAGACCGGACGGCTCTACCGCGCGGTCGCCGCCAAGGTTCTGGACGCCGGCTTCGATCCCAGGGACGAAACCGCGGCAGCGAAGGTCGCACAAGGACTTGTGCCCGCCGACCTCGAGCACCCCAAGCTGTTCGATCCGGCGACCACTGGCGCCGCCTCGACGGTCGCTGCCCACGGCTCGGTCCGGAAAGCGCTCCTGCAACGCCAGCGCGATTTCGCCGCTCATCCGCCGGGCAACACCCCGGGCGTCGTCGTCGACGGGCGCGACATCGGCACCCACGTCTTCCCCGATGCGGACCACAAAATTTACCTTACCGCGAGCCCGGAAATCCGCGCCGAGCGGCGGGTGGCGCAGTTGCGGGATCGGGGCGGCGAGGCTATATATCAGCGCGTTCTAGCGGACATCCAGGACCGGGACCGGCGGGACGAGACGCGGCAACATGCGCCGCTCGCGCGGGCGACAGACGCCCACCTCCTGGACTCGAGCCGGCTCGATATCGATCAGGT
>DATJIG010000167.1:0-4850 GCA_035493495.1 Alphaproteobacteria bacterium | reverse complement strand
GGCGCGGTCGAACCGACGGTCGCGAGGAAGGCGAGGCCGTCCTGCAGGCGGCTCTGGATGTCGTCGATTGCGCGCTGCACGCTCATCGACACCCACGAGTTGTGGTCGATGTTCTCGGTCAGCGCGCCTTCGTGGTGCTCGCTCGCGAGGATGCCCGAATCGGCGATGAAGCGGAACGCGCTGCCCGTCTTGAGCCCTTCGGCGCCCTCGCGGAGCGACCGCGACTTGAAGAACGAGCGCTGCGCCGTGCGCGCCTCGCCGCTCAGCTTCAGGCTCTCGTACAGCTTGGTGATGAGGATGTACCAGCTGCCCATGCTCATGAGGACGAGGACGATGAGAGTGCCGCGGGCGACCCAGTCACCCTGGTCCCAGAGCGCGCCGAGGCCGTACGGGTTGTCGACCGTCTCCTTCGAGACGGGGGCGGCGGCCATCGGCGCCGGCACGGCGGCCGAGGCGGTCGCATCGGCGGCGGCCGACGCCGTCGCAGGCGCGGCCGCGGTCGGCGCCGAGGTGGCTTGCGCGTGCGTTGTCACCGGCGACACGACGATCGCACACAGGAACAGCGCGGCGAGCGTCGTCGCGATGCGCGCCGGAATCGGTTTGACTTGCGACATGAACGTTCTTTCTTTCTGAGGATTGCGGAATGCGTCGAATCGAACGCGGACCTCTGTCGTCCGCGGAGTCACTCAAGCTTGTAAACGAACTGAACCTTGGCGGTGACGTCGCGGCCTTGGCCCACGCACTTGAACTCGTTTTCAACGATGCGGATGCTGTTTCGCGCGAAGATCTGATTGCTTGCGCCGACCGCCCTGACATCCTTGACCTCGCCGTTCGGGCCGACGGTGAATTGAACCGTGACCTCTCCGCGTTCCAGCCCTTGCCGGATCGCTTCCTTGGGGAATGCGACTTCACCCATGGCCTTGGCGTAGGTCGGGCAGATGCTCCCCGCGCTTTGCACAGCGGGCGGTGGCGGCGGCGCGGGCGCCACGGCGACCGGGGGCGGCGGCGCCGGCGTGATCGTCACGGGCGCGGGCGGCGGCGTCGGCGTCGTGGCGGTGATCGTCGGCTGCGGCGGCGGCGTCGCGATCTGGATCTCGGGCGGCGGGATGAAGGGCGGCGGCGGAGCCTCGAGCTTGGGCGGCGGCGGAACGAGCACCTCCGGAGGCGGCGGTGGCTTCTTCACCTCCTCGATCACCTTGGTCTCGATCGGCGCGCGCACGACGTCGACGACCTTCTTGGCGAGCCCGGTGACGAGCGCGTAGACGAGCAGCACGTGGAACAGCAGCACGGCTCCGAAGCCGACGAAGCGCCGGCGGTAGTCGGATTGCTGCTGACCGAACTGCATGACTGGGATCTCCAGCGAAATGGGCAAAGCGCGCGAGGTTAACAAAAATGCCCGCCGACTTTTGGCCAGCGGGCACCATTCCTCGCGGAGTGGAGCAGCCCTTGCGGGGCCCCGTAGTTTAGAAGAACTCGGCGACCGGGTCGGCGGCGAGGATCGCCCGGGCGAAAATGCCCGGGCGATCCGCCGCGACCTTCGTCAGAACGTGTACTTCGCGCCGACGGTGAAGAAGCGACCCACCGCGCCCGACTGGTGCCACGTCTGGTTGTAGTTGATGCCGTAGGTCAGCACCAAGTACGCGTCGAACGGCGCCTTCTTGTCGAACACGTTCTGGATCGACGCGTTGATCTCCCAGTTCTTGGTCGGGTTCCACTTGCCGAACAGGTCGAACGTCGTGAATGACGGCAGCTTGCAGCCTCCGTACGGATTGCCTGCCGTGTCGAACACCGCGCAGTTCAGGTCGCCGTTGTTCGGGTAGATCAGGCCGTTCGTCGTGTCGGTGACGGTGCCGTCGCCGTTGTCGGCGGCCTGCTCGCCCTTGTGGTCGACGAGCTTCAGGCTGGCGATGTAGTTGACGACGCCGGTGACCGCGAACGGACCGCGGTCCCACGTCAACGAGAACGACGCCCGATCCTTCGGCGTGCCCGCGCCGGCGCTCAGGACGATCGGCCCTGACGTGCCGGCGTAGCTGAGCTTGTTGCCCTGCGCGTCGGTCCGCTCGTACTTGTCGGTGTGGGTCCACATCAGCGTGCCGGTCAGGTTGCCCGCTTCGGCAAGGCGCATCCGGTGGCGCAGCTCGAGATCGACGCCCTGCGTCTTCGTGCTGCTCGCGTTGGTGTAGTTGCCGGACACCGTCGCCAGCTGGCCGGTCGAGTCGTAGTAGATGAACGAGTTTGGAATCGCGCCCGGGATCTTGGTGAACGGCGCGGCGGTCTGCGGCGTTCCGGGCGGGATGATCGAGGCCGGGTCGGCCTGGACGATCTCGTTCTTGCGGTCGATCTTCCAGAAGTCGACCGTCGCGCTCGAGCCGACGATCGGCTCGAAGACGAGGCCGAGCGTGTAGCTCTTCGCGGTCTCGGGCTGGATGCCCGGCTGGCCGATCGACAGGATGCCGATGCTCGTGAAGCCGAAGCTCGAGCCGCCGACCTCCGCCGGGCCGGGCGCGCGGAACGCCTCGGCGTACGTGCCCCGAATCGCCAACGTGTCGATGGGCTTGAACTTGATGCCGAACTTCGGCGTCACGGAATCGCCGAAGTCAGAGTAGTGGTCCCAGCGCACCGCGCCGCTGAGCTCGAGCCACTTCTTCACCGGAGCCGTCACCTCGCCGTAGAGCGCGGTCACGCGGCGGCTGGCGTTGAACGCCGAATAGCCGAGGCCGACGATCTCGGAGTCGGTCGTGAACGGCACCGGCGGGTTGTTCGCGTTCTCCCAGCGAATTTCGCCGCCGACCGCGACGCCGAGGCCACCGCCCTCGAGCGGCGCGACTTCACGCGACGCCTTGAAGTCGACCAGCTTGATCGAGCTGGTGGGCGTCGTGCGCAGCGCCGGCGAGATCTCGGCGAGCACCGCCGGGTCGGTCGCGCTCGGGCCGATGCCGGCGAAGCGGTACGTGCCGTTGGTGAGCGCGTCCTGCATCACGCCGTAGCGGATGAAACCGGTGTTGGTGTTCTCGAGCCGGCTCTTGATGTAGGCGGCGCCGACGTCGAAGTCCCAGCCCCACGCCGTGCCTTGCAGGCCCTGGACGGCGCGGAAGACGTGGTTGTTCGTGACCTGGTCGCGGCCACCGAGCTCGTTCGGCCGAACGCCGACCGCGCGGTCGACAGGGAACGGGTTGTCGGGATGACCCGCCGGCAGGTTCATCAGGCCGTGGACGATGACTGGGTTCAGCGGGTCCGCCGGGTTGAAGACGCCGCCGTCGTTGTTGGCGCCGAGCGTTCCGTTCGCGTTCGTCTTGCGGTTGAAGTAGCCGAGCTCGAGGTACGCCGAGAGCGACGGGTTGAAGACGAGCTGGCCGCGGCCGAAGAGGTTGAAGCGCTCGATCTGCGGCTGGATCTCCTGCTCGACGAGCGGGTTGTAGCGGCACAGGCCGGTGTTCGGGCTGATCAGCGACGGATCGCAAGGAACGACGTTCTGGCGCGCATTGGTCGCCGGATCGCGGATGACGCCGTACGGCGAGTTCGCGGTCGGACCGGCGCCGATGTACGGCCGGTTCTCGCCGTTGGTCGTGTCGTAGAAGCCCTTGCCGCGCAGATCGCTCTCGCCCAAGAAGCCGCGGTCCTTCGACCAGATGTTGTTCTGCTTCGATGCCTCGATGCTGACGAACGCGTTGTACTTGTCGGTGTCGAGGTTGCCGAAGCCGTAGGTGCCGAAGCCGCGGATCGTGCCGCCGTCGTTCCGGCTCGAGATGCCGCCCGTGCCGCCGATCGACGCGCCGTTGTAGTTCTTGCGCAGGATGATGTTGACGACGCCGCCGATCGCGTCCGAGCCGTAGATCGCCGAAGCGCCGTCCTTCAGCACTTCGACGCGGTCGACCGCCTCGAGCGGAATCGAGTTGATGTCGACGAAGGTTCGCGTGCCGTCGTCGGCGAGGCCGTACGTCGTCATGCGGCGGCCGTTGACGAGAACCAGCGTCGAGTTGACGCCCAGGCCGCGCAGCGAGACCGCTGCCGAGCCGGAAGCGAAGCCGTTGGAGAATGACGACGGGATCGAGCCCTGGCCGTCAGCGGTGACGCTGCGCAGCACTTCCTGGATCGACTGCTTGCCGGTCTTCTCGATGTCCTGCCGCGTCATCACCTGGACGGGCGATGCCGTCTCGGTGTCCGTACGCTTGATGTTCGAGCCCGTGACCGTCACGCGCTCCAGCGTCTGGGTGTTCGTGTTCTGAGCAAACGAACTCTGGCCCGCGCTCAGCAAAACGCCGCCGCAGGCGACCATCAGCCCTGTACAGAGCTTCGTCTTCTTCAACATGCAGTTCCCCCGGTGAAAAGTTCGGTCGACGATCGATAGACCCCGGCCCCACGGTGCGAGACGTGCCAATCTTGTGAACGGCACACGACACACTGAAAAGGCGTGTAAATGAATTGTCATGGCCCCCCCCTCGCGCGCCTCTTCAGGGAATCCCCCTATCGCGTGGTCGAGGACGCTTTCGAGTCGACCAGCGGAGTTCGCGACGACCGTTGTTTGCGCCCATCCACCGAGGGAAATTCGAGGGATGCGCAGGTATCTGCGGGGGCCGCAGGCCGGGCTGGGAGGGTCGCCGGTTTACACGCGGGCCGTTGGCGGTTCGCAACATGCGTGCGCCCCGCGGCCCGGTTCAGTGGCCCGGAAGCGGTGCCACTCGGCCGTCGCGGACGGTGGCCCGCGGGCCTTCAGGCCCAGCCGATGTAGGCGTCGCGACCGTCGACGAGCAGGCGGGCGCGGGCGCCGACCGGCAACGTCACCTTCGTCGCGATGTGCCCGAACGGCAGGCCGGTGACGATCGGGGTTCGGGTGACGGCACGGATGTGCG
>DATJIG010000166.1:0-18644 GCA_035493495.1 Alphaproteobacteria bacterium | reverse complement strand
GTCGCGACCCGAAGGGGAAGCGCCGTTGCCTTACTCAATCCACCGCGCCGGTGTCCCAGTTGTCGGGGGCCTCTCGCGGTTTCATCGCTTCACTCGACGGGGCGCTAGGCCTAATAGCTCCCGGCCGCTTGTCGCGACGCGCGCACCATGCGCGCGCGCAAAACTCCGCGCAAGGGGGCTGTGGAAAGATGGGAATGCCCCTTTCGATTCAGCACCCCTCACCCGACTCGGTCGGCTTAGGACCGCGCTCGCGCGGTCCTAAAGGCCAGGCATGACGACGACCGATGCCCAGAGGACCGTCCGCGCATGTACTTGAACCTTCTTGCCCGCGGCGCGGCATGCGCTTAAATGCGTTGAACGCGCACAAGGCGCCGACCGACCGGTGCGCGGCAGTAGCAGGGCCAGGCGTTGGTGAATCCATGAGTAAGGCATTCGTGAAAGAGGGCGACGACGCCGACGACGATACCGTCGAGACGGCGGCAACGCTGCCGGCCGGCGCCAAGAACTACATGACGCCTCCGGGGTTCGCGCGCCTCCAGGAGGAGCTACGCGTGCTTCTGCGCGTCGAGCGCCCGAAGATCGTCGAGCGCGTGTCGTGGGCAGCCGGCAACGGCGACCGCTCGGAGAACGGCGACTACATCTACGGCAAGAAGCGCCTCTACGAGATCGACCGCCGCGTGCGCTATCTGTCGAAACGTCTCGAAAGCGCTCAGGTCGTCGACCCGCGCGACCAGAAGAACCACGACCAGGTGTTCTTCGGCGCGACCGTTACGTACGTCGACGAAAGCGACGTCACGCGCACCGTGAAGATCGTCGGCATCGACGAGGCCGACATCGAACGCGGTCATGTAAGCTGGATTTCGCCGGTCGCCCGGGCGCTGCTCAAGGCGCGCAGGGGCGATACCGTCGACGTCCAGACTCCCGCGGGCAAGGAATCCGTCGAAGTCCTCGATATCCGCTACGGAGACGACCGCGAGTGACCACCGTCTACGTCGACGGCGACGCCTGTCCGGTCCGCGATGAAGTCCTGCGCGTCGTCGACCGCCTCGAGCTCAAGGCCTACATCGTCACCAACGGCTCGCGGCCGATCCTGCCGCCGCGCTCGCCCAACGCGTCGCTGATCTTCGTCGGCCAGGAGCCCGACGCCGCCGACAACTGGATCGCCGAGCGGATCGCCACCGCCGATATCTGCGTCACCGGCGACATCCCCTTGGCCGGCCGATGCCTGGCAAAAGGTGCGCTCGCGCTATCGCCACATGGCCACATCTGGACCGACGACAACATCGGCAGCGCCCTCGCCGGCCGCGATATCTCGCGGCACCTGCGCGAGATCGGTGAAACCACGTCGGGCCCGGCGCCATTCACCAAGGCCGACCGGTCGCGCTTCCTAGACGTGCTGAACAGGCTGGTCGAAACCGCGCGCCGCGGTGCGTCATAGCGGCCGCGTCACAGCTCCTTGCCGATCCTGCGGTCGAGCGAGTACGGCCCAACGCCGCGGAGCGCGATGGCGAGAACACCAGCCCGCCACATCAGGGCGACTCGTCGCCCTTGTTGTTAAGACGATGCCGTAAGCCAGTCTTACAGACTAGCCGAAGCGGCCGGTGATGTAGTCCTGGGTCCGATTGTCCTTCGGATTCGTGAACATCGACACCGTCTCGTCGAACTCGACAAGCTCGCCCAAATACATGAAGGCGGTGAAGTCGGAGACGCGGGCCGCCTGCTGCATGTTGTGGGTGACGATGGCGATGGTGAAGCGCTCGCGCAGCTCGTCGATGAGCTCCTCGACCTTCGACGTCGAGATCGGATCGAGCGCCGATGCCGGCTCGTCGAGCAGGATCACCTCGGGATTGACGGCGATCGTGCGGGCGATGCAAAGCCGCTGCTGCTGGCCGCCGGACAGGCTGAGGCCGCTCGCCTGCAGCTTGTCCTTGACCTCGTCCCACAGCGCCGCGCCGCGGAGCGCGTGCTCGACGCGGTGGTCGAGCTCGCTCCGGCTTGGCCGCTCGTACAGACGGATGCCGAACGCAATGTTGTCGTAGATCGACATCGGGAACGGCGTCGGACGCTGGAACACCATACCGACCTTGGACCGCAGCAGGTTCCGGTCGAACTTGGGATCGAGGATGTTGTTGCCGTCCATCAGCACCTCGCCCTCGACCCGCTGGTCGGGGTACAGATCGTACATGCGGTTGAGGACGCGCAGCAGGGTCGACTTGCCGCAGCCCGACGGCCCGATGATGGCGGTGATCCGGCGGTGATAGAACGGCATGGTGACGCCGTGGATGGCCTCGACGTCGCCGTAAAAGAATTTCAGCGACCGGACGCTGATCTTCTCGGTCAGATTGGCCTGTTCGGTCGGCAGCTTGTTGGAGACCTCGAACATCAGCGTGTCTTTCTCCGAGAGGCGATGGTCCGGGCGATCACGTTCAGCGCGAGCACGGCGAACGTGATCAGGAGCGCGCCCGTCCACGCCAGTTTCTGCCACTGAGCATAGGGGCTCAGCGCGAACTGGAAAATCGTGACCGGAAGGCTCGACATCGGCGCGTTCAGGTTAGTGCTCCAGAACTGGTTGTTGAGCGCCGTGAACAGCAGCGGCGCGGTCTCGCCGCTGATGCGCGCAACGGCAAGCAGCACGCCGGTAATAAGGCCGCTCATCGCCGCCCGATAGGCGACGTAGCGAATGACGATCCAGCGCGGGGCGCCGAGCGCCGCCGCCGCCTCACGAAGGCTGTTCGGAACCAGCCCCAGCATATCCTCGGTCGTGCGAATCACCACCGGCAGCACCAGGATGCTGAGGGCGATGATTCCGGCCCACGCCGAGAAGTGGCCCATTCGCAAGACGACCATCTCATAGACGAAAAGGCCGACAACGATCGACGGCGCGCTGAGAAGGACATCGTTGATGAACCGGATCACCACAGTGATCTTCCTGTAGCGGCCGTACTCGGCCATGTAGGTGCCGGCGAGGATGCCGACCGGCGTGCCGATCAGGGTGGCAAGACCGGTCATAATCAGGCTGCCGAAGATCGGATTGAGAAGACCGCCATCGGATCCGGGCGGCGGCGTCATCTGGCTGATCACGTCCCACGTCAGGCCGGCGGCACCGCGGACGACCAACGTCCACAGGACCCACGTCAGGCAAATCAGCCCGAAGGCCGCCGCCGCGAACGCACCGACCACTACGATCATGTTCGTCAGACGGCGGCGCCGGTAAAGCTGCATGTTCATAGCGAGGGCCTGCTTCCCATCTTGAGGAGCAGCAGCCGCGCCCCGGCCAGCACGACGAAGGTGATCAGGAACAGGATGAGACCCAGCGCGATCAGCGACGACTTGTAGGTATCGCCGACCGCCTCCGTGAACTCATTGGCGATGGCCGCCGAGATCGTCGTGCCGGGCGCGAACAGCGACATCGATATGCGGTGGGCGTTGCCGATGACGAAGGTCACGGCCATCGTCTCGCCGAGGGCGCGGCCCAGCCCGAGCATGACGCCGCCGACGATTCCGATGCGGGTGTAGGGGATGACGATGTGGCGCACCACCTCCCAGGTCGTGCAGCCGAGGCCGTAGCCCGATTCCTTGAGGACGGCGGGCACCGTCTCGAACACGTCGCGGGTGATCGACGTGATGAACGGCAGGATCATGATGGCGAGAATGATGCCCGCCGTGCCCACGCCGATGCCGTAGGGCGGGCCGGCGAACAGGTCGGAGAGGACTGGAATGTCCTCGAAGGCGGCGATGAACACGGGCTGCAGGTAGTGCTGCAGGAACGGCGCCAGGAAGAACAGCCCCCAGATGCCGTAGATGATGCTTGGAATACCGGCGAGCAACTCGATCGCGATTCCGACGGGCCGGCGGATCGAGCGCGGGCAGAACTCGGTGAGAAAGATGGCAATGCCGAGGCTCACCGGAACGCCGATGACCATGGCGATGGCCGAGGTGACAAGGGTTCCGACGATCGGCGCTTTGGCACCGAAGACCTCCGTGACCGGATTCCAGGTCTCCACGGTGAGGAACGCAAAGCCGAATTTTTGCAGCGCGGGGATCGCGCCATCGATCAAGGCGACAATGACGCCGCCGAGCAACACGAGCACGAGGATCGCCGAAGCAAACGTGATGGCATGGAAGCCGCGATCGCATCCCCTGAGCAGCCGAATGCGGCGGCTGCGCAGCGTCAGGGTCGGTTCGATCGCCGTATCAGCGGGCATGAAGTCTCGTAGCTGCGGGGTGGAAAAACGCCGACGTCAAAAAATCGTATCCATCAAAGACCGACAAGGAAGGGGCCGGATGATCCGGCCCCTTCCCGTCTCGATCGGACTTACTGAGCCGAAGCGTAGATCGGCTTGCCACTCGCGTCCTTAATGTTGGCCGTCCAGGACTTGCGGATCGTGTCCTGCACCGCCTTCGGCAAGGTCACGTAGTCCAGATCCTGGGCCATCTTGCCGCCCTTGTCGTAGGCCCAGTTGAAGAACTTGAGGGCCTCGTGCGCGGCGGCCGGATTGGCCGGCTGCTTGTGAATCAGGATGAACGTCGCGCCGGCGATCGGCCAGGCGGTGTCGCCCGGCTGGTCGGTGAGGATGACGCGGAAGCCCGGCGTACCGGTCCAGTCGGCGTTCGCCGCAGCCGCCTCGAACGCGGCGGCGGTCGGGTCGACGGCCTTGCCCGCCTTGTTGATCATCTTCACGTGCGTCATCTTGTTTTGTTTGGCGTAGGCGTACTCGACGTAGCCGATGGCACCGCGGGTCTGCGTCGTTTGTCCGGCAACGCCCTCGTTACCCTTCGCGCCGAGGCCGGTCGGCCACTGCACCGAGGTGTTGGCGCCGACCTTCGACGCCCACTCGGGGCTCACCTTCGACAGGTAGTTGGTGAAGATGAACGTGGTTCCGGAGCCGTCCGAACGCTCGACGGCGGCGATCGCGGTCGACGGCAGCTTCACGTTGGGGTTGAGCTTCTTGATCGCCGCGTCGTCCCACTTCTTGATGTCGCCGAGGTAGATCTTCGCGAGCGTTGCGCCGTCCAGGACGATCTCGCCCGGCGTGATGCCCGGCAGGTTGACCACCGGCACGACGCCGCCGATCACCGTCGGGAACTGCGTCAGACCGGCGTCGTCGAGGTCCTTGACCTCGAGCGGCAGGTCCGAGGCGCCGAATGTGACGGTCTTTGCCTTGATCTGCTGGATGCCGCCGCCGGAACCGATCGACTGGTAGTTGAGGCCGTTGCCGGTCTCTTTCTTGTAGGCGTCGGCCCACTTCGCATAAATCGGATACGGGAACGTCGCGCCGGCGCCGGAAATATCCATGGCGCCCGCGGCGCTGGCGACCAACGTCAGCGTGGCGGCAGCGGCCATCAGGTTACGTAGCTTCACAGGAATTCTCCTCCAGGGGGAGCTAGTGGGAGTAAGGGTTCGGCATGTGCCGAATTCCACGCGCGCGACGCTACGGGTCATGCTTTGCATGATGGTGACGGATCGATGACAGGATGATGACTCGGGGCCGGAATCGCAGGGGCGCAGAGCTTTACCTTCGATCGAAGCTCTGGCTCCCAACCAACTGAAAAGTCTGGATAGTCAGGCGGCGAGTCGCCGCGTCAGAGGCCCATCATGCGGCGGACGGCCGGAACGATGACACCGGCCGGATTTGCCATCTGCTGCTGCACCTCGAAGTGGTTGTACCCGGGCAGCTCCATTTCCGTGCACGGATAGCCGCGCGCGCGCCAGGCCGCCGCGAACTCCCGCGACTGGCGCCGGAACTCGTCCAGCTCGCCGCTGCCGTACCCGATGACCAGCGGCATCGGCCGGTCGGGGATGCGACGGATCGAGCTCAAGGCGAGCGCCTCCTCCCGGTTCATCTTGAGGTAGCTGTTGCGCCACGAGAGCTGCACCGGCTCGAGGTCGAACATGCCGCTGAACGGCGCGCCGCCCTTCAGCGCGTTCGCGGGCACGCCGAATTTCGTCCAGTCGGTCACCATCATCATGCCGGTGAGATGGCCGCCCGACGAATGGCCGGTGACGAACACGCGCTCCGGGTCGCCGCCGAAGTCGCGGGCGTTCTTGTAGGTCCAGGCGATTGATGCCGCCGCCTGGCGCACCTGCTCGTCGAGGCGCACGTCGGGAACCAGCGCGAAATTGACCGTGACGACGTTGGCGCCGCCGTCGACATAAGGCTCGGCGATGAAGCTCACCTCGTCCTTGTGCCCGCCCTTCCAGGCGCCGCCGTGAAGGAACACCAGCGTCGGCGCGCCCGGGCGATTGCATTTGAAGACGTCGAGCGTCTCGTGGGGGCTCGGGCCGTAGGCGACATTGAGGATCGAATCGAGCTTGGCTCGAACCCGCGCGCTCTCGGCGATCTTGCGCTGCTTGTATCCGGAATTGTCGCCCACGATCGAAAGCTGGTTGTACTGGGCGTCGAGTTGCTCCTGGGTGTAATCGCGGTACACCTTGGCGGCGGAAGCATCGGGTTTATCGAGCACGGGTCGGGTCCTCGGTTGGCGGTTTCGAGCGATCATACACTGCCGCGCCGCCGTGGGTGCTATCGGGGGCGCCATCGGCCGCGGGGCAAACCGCGAGCCGTACCGGATCGGCATCTCCGACGACCGCGCCGAGATCACGGCACTCCGCGCCAATGCACAGGCGCCAGTCGGACGTCGCGCCCGAACGACGGAGGATCACTTCGGAAAGCGGCTGCACGTCCGGTCGCCAGCTCCAGCCGGTACTGTCCAGGCGCGCTCCGGCCGGAGGCTCCATTCCCGCGCCGTCGCCATGCACGTGGGCCTCGACGAGCACGAGGCGGTCGCCGGCGACGCGCCAGTCCTCCCGCCACTCGATTTTCTCGACGCTGTGGCTCCACGCGAGCGTGAACGCGGTGACGGCCGTAAACGCCTTGGTCGCGCCGCCGGCGAAAATACACAAGCCCACGATCTACGCGGTCCCGGCGACGCGGCGCCCGCGCCAAATGTTGATCCCGACCGTTATCGCGGCGAGCACAAGCCCGGCATAATCCGTCCACTCCGCCGGCGCGATCAGGAGGCCGGCCGCAATCCCTGCCGCAACCCGCTCGATGATCGTGGTGCGCACTCGATAGAAGCCGATCGCCGCGATGCCTGACATGGCGATCACGATGGCGGCCTTCGCGGACACCACCGCGACCTCGACCCAATAGCCGTACGCTGCGGCGATGGTACCTCCCTCCTGGAGCATCAGGGCCGGCTCGTAGACGGCGAGGAACGGAATCAGGAATCCCGCGAGTGCGATGCGCGACGCCTGCCAGCCGATCACGTCGGGCGATGCGCGCGCGATCGGCGCAGCCGCGAGCGCCGCAAGCGCCACCGGCGGCGTCAGGTCGGCAATGATGCCGTAATAGAAGACGAACATGTGCGAGACGATGAGCGGCACCCCGAGCTTCAACAGCGCGGGCGCCGCGAGCGAGGCCGTGATGATGTAGGTCGGAATCGTCGGCAGTCCGGTGCCGAGGATGATGGACGTCGCCATCACCAGGACCAGGCACAGGAACAGCGACTGGTGTCCGAACGAGATGATGTAGTTGCCGAAGATCGTCGCCACCCCGGTGAGCGTCATCGTGCCCATGACGATGCCGACGATCGCGCAGGCCAGCCCGACCGGCAGCGCCTGGCGCGCCCCCTCCGCCAGCGAGTCGCGGCAGAGCCGCAACGTGTCGCGGCCGCCCTCACGCAACAGGTTCACCGCGACCAGGGCGGCAATCGTCAGCAGAACCGAGACGATCCCGAATTCGAGGAAGGACGCGCACAGGACACCAAGCGCGATCCAGAACAACACCCGGAAGCCGTAGGGGCCGATTCCCATCGCGACGCTGCCGCCCAGGATCATCACCGCCGTGAGCGCGAGGCCGACGGAACCCGCGAACAGCGGCGTGTAGCCGGTCATGAGAAGAACGACGAGCACCGCGACCGGCAGGACCAGATGCCCGCCGCGCGCCAGCGCCGCGAGCGGGCTCGGCAGATCGGCGCGCGGGATGCCGTGAAGCCGATGCTTGCCCGCCTCGAGGTGCACCATCCAATAGGCCGAGGCGAAATAGAGAATCGCGGGAATGATCGCGGCCTTGACGATCGCGGCGTACGGCACGCCGATGTTCTCGGCCATGATGAAGGCGACGGCGCCCATCACCGGCGGCATGATCTGCCCGCCCATCGAGGCGGTGGCCTCGACGCCACCCGCGAACGACGCCTTGTAGCCGAAGCGCTTCATCAGGGGGATGGTGAACTGGCCGACGGTGACGACGTTCGCGACCCCCGAGCCGGAGATCGTACCCATCAGCGCCGACGAGAACACCGAGACCTTCGCCGGCCCGCCACGCGCCGCGCCGAACAGACCGAGCGCCACGTCGTTGAAGAGCTGGATCATTCCGGCACGCTCGAGGAACGCGCCGAACAGAACGAAGAGATAGATGTAGGTCGCCGACACCCCGGCCGGGGTCGCGTAGATCCCTTCGGTGCCGAACGCCATGTGCTCGATCACCTGCTCGAATCCGTAGCCACGATGATCGAACGGCCGCGGCAGATACTGTCCGAACAACGCATAGCCCAGGAACCCGAGGCAAATGATCGGAAGCGCCGCTCCCATCAGTCGCCACGCCACGGCGAACAGCACGACCAGACTCACCACGCCGACGGCAATGTCGGCCGGCAGCAGGTCGCTCGCCCGCTGAACGAGATCGAAATAGAATACCCAATGATAGACGCCGACGCCGAACCCGATCAGGCCGACCGCCCATCCCAATGCCCACTGGGTGCGCGAGGCCGAACGGTGGTTGGCGAGCAGAGCCGACGCGACCAGCACGAGGAAGCCGACGTGCATCGCGCGCAGGACCTGCGTCGGAAGAATCGCGTAGAGCGACAGCGCGATCTGGAATGTGGAAAAGGCGACCGCAATCCAGAACAGAAACCGACCCGACCGTGCCTTGCCCCACCCCTGGGGCAAACCGAGCTCGCCGTCGAGCGCCTCGGGCGCGGACCATCGATGGGCGTCTTCGGCAAGTACCGCCATGGATGTACCGCCTACTTCAGCAGCCCTTTTTCGCGGTAATAGCGCTCCGCGCCCGGATGCAGCGGAATCGGCATGCCGTCCAGCGCATGGGCGAGCTGAATGCCCTTTGCGGCGCTGTGCGACGCAGCAAGATCGCCGAGATGCTCGAACATCGCCTTGGTCATGCCGTAGGCCGTGTCCGCCGACACGCCCTCGCGGGTCACGAGATAGTTGACGACCGTCGCGGTTGGTACGTCGGCCGTCTGGCCGGTGTAGGTGCCGGTCGGGATGACGCCCTTCACGTACGGCGCGCCGGCCTTGTCGACGACCGCCGCCGGTATCTCCACCACGGTGATCGGCACGGAGGCCGCAAGATCGCGGATCGACGCCACGCCGAGCCCCGCCGACTGCAGGGTCGCGTCAAGTTGGCGGTTTTTCATCAGCTCGATCGATTCATCGAACGCGAGGTACTCGATTTTTCCGAGGTCCTTGTAGCTGAGGCCCGCCGCGCCCAGGATCGCGCGCGCGTTGAGCTCGGTGCCGGATTTGGGCGCGCCGACCGAGAGGCGCTTGCCTTTGAGGTCAGCGAGGGTCTTGATCCCGCTCGCCTTCGTCGCCACGACCTGGATGTAGTTGGGATAGATCGCCGCGATGCCGCGCAGCTTGTCGAGCTTGGTCTTGAAGCCCGCCTCCTCGTTCCCGTCGCGCGCGAACACCAGACTGTCGCCGAGCGTGAACGCGACTTCCCCCTTGCCCTGCTGGAGGAGAAGGAGGTTCTCCACCGATGCCTTGGTCGCCTGCACCGACGGTCGGGAGCCGGGAATCGCCTCGGTGTACAGATTCGAGAGCGCGACGCCGATCGGGTAGTAGACGCCGGACGTTCCGCCGGTGAGGACGTTGATGAATTCGTCGGCCTCGGTCGCCGTCGACAGCCCTGCCGCGAGCACCATCGCAATCGCCGTCGCACACGCACGACGAGCCCCACGCCACATGGTGAATCCTCCTGCTTCCCTGCCTTGCCGACCGGCTCCGCGGCCGGATCTTGTTGAAAGCATTAAACACATGTTCCGGCAGACGTGGAAAGGCTGATCCGCACAACCGCGTTTCGGGAAATCCCGGCCTGATCCCGGCTCGGCGAAAAATGGTCACAAGAAGTGAGCGCGGCGTCTGAGCGCATGAGTGGGGCGGTCGCCTGGGGAGTCTGTCGGGAGTCGCAGGGTGAGGCCGAGTTCCTCTTTGCCGCCCTCCTGACCGAGCCACTCGGAGACGTCGGCAGCCGCCTCCATAGCATGGAGCCATCAGCGCTCGCTGCAGAGGCCTTAACCATGAACTGCCGGCACGCGCCGTATCGTCGTGCGGTATCGCGAACACACCTGTACGACCGCGGCGTTTTCTTCCAGAATCGGCTCCGCACGCGAATACGGTACCGGCTCATGCGCAACTTCCAGATCCTCGACTTAATCGCCTTCGGTTACTTCTGCGTCGCTTGGGTCGGCTACACCCTGTTCGCGCGCTCCGGACGCCGTCGCAAGCGGACGATCTCGGCGGCGATGAACAAGTTCCGGCGGCAATGGCTGCTCGAGATGAGTCACCGCGAGATCCGCCTCGTCGACGTCAACGCGCTGGCGAGCCTCGCCCACAACATGACGTTCTTCGCCTCGACGACGATCCTCGTCATCGGCGGTCTGTTCGCGCTGCTGGGATCGTCCGACCGGGCGATCAGCGCCCTCGCCGGCCTGCCGTTCGCGGTCACGACCTCGCAGACCGCGTGGGAGATCAAGGATCTGCTGTTGATCGTGATCTTCGTCTACGCGTTCTTCCAGTTCGCCTGGGCGTCGCGGATGTCGAACTATTGCGCGATCCTGATCGGCGCCGCGCCCGCCGCCGGATCACCGGAAGCCGCCGCGCATGCGGAGCGCGCCGCGCGCATGACGAACCTGATGGGACATCACTTCAACCTCGGCCTGCGCGCCTACTTTTTCGCGCTCGCCTTCCTCGGCTGGTTCGTCCATCCGTGGCTGCTGATCGTCGCCACCACGCTTGTCGTGATGGTCAATTACTGGCGCGAGTTCCGATCGCCCGAGCTCCGCGCGCTGCAGGCCGGTCTCGACACCGGCCCGCGCTAGGCGCGCAAATCACCTACAGGATGGGGCGTCAGGCGACCTTGCGCGCCATCTTCGTCAGGTGAGCGATCACCTCGTCGACCTTCATCACGTCGGCATACTTGTGATGGAGATCGAACAGGTTGACCTTGTGCGACAGCATCGACCGGTCGTAGGTGCACTCCTCGACCACCGTAATGTGATAGCCGTACGAGTAACCCTCGACCACGCTCGCACGCACGCATCCCGAAGTGCTTTCGCCGCAGACGATCAGGCTGTCGACGCCCATCAGCCTCAGGTGCGCGACCAGAGGCGTGCCGAAGAAGCCCGATGCCCGCTCCTTGTGGATGATGAGCTCGCCCGGCTGCGGCGGGAACGCCTCGTAGATGTCGTAGATATCCTCGGGCAGCGCATTGCCGCCGTGATCGCGATGGGTCGAGTTGACGCCGCGTGTATCCGGCTTGCGGGTCGTGTAGATCACCGGGATTCCCGCCGCGCGGGCGGCGGCGAACAGCCGCTTGGTCGGCTCGATCGCCTTCCAGGCGTTCTCGCCGCAGGAGCCGCGATGCTTGCGGTTGGCCTCGGCGACCGGAACGTTTCCGCCCCAGTAGGCCGAGTTGTAGAGATCGATCGCGAGCAGCGCCGGCTTGGCGCCGACCTTCAGCGGACGCTGATAAGCGGAATAGATCTCCAGCAGCTCGTCGTCGAGCAGATCCTTCCAGCAGTGGTCTTCAAAAGCCGGAATCGGCGCCTTGGGTGCCATGTCAGTCCTCCTCGACGTGAAAGGGGGACGTTAGCGCGCGAGCCGAGGCCGGCGCAAGGCGCCGTGGATTCGAGACCGCCTAGGACTGCTTGTCGTCCTGGCGCCTCACCACGCCGAGCGCCTTCGCAGCCTCCGCGTTGAGCAGAGTGTTCCGCAAGACCGCGTCCTGGAAATCCGCTTCCTCGATGTCGGCGTCGGTGAGATCGGCCTCGCTCATGTCCGCGCCCTTCAGATTGGCTTCCTTGAGGTTGGCGCTCGACAGATCGGCGTGGCTCAAATCCGCACCCGACAGGTTCACCGCCCACAGACGGGTCGCGTGCTGGCCGTCCGGACGCCAGATCGTCGCCGGCCCGAGATTCGCCTGACGCAGGCGCGCATGCGAGAGATTGGCGCCGGACAGATTGGCGCCCATCAGGTCCGCCATCACCAGCGACGCGTACGACAGATCGGCACCCGACAGGTCGGCGAGCAGCAGCGTGCAGCGGTTGAGCAGCGCGCCGCGCAGATTGGCGTGCGCGAGACTCGCGCCGTTGAAGTTGCGGCCCTCGAGGTGAACGTCCGAGAGATCGGCCCCGCGCAGAATTGCGCGACGGCCGCGGCTCCCGTTCGAGGCGATCCACTGCTCGTGGTCGAGCAGCACCTTCTGGATGTCGATCCCGAGGCTTTCGAGCTGGCGCGAGCTGAACGTGTCGCTGAGATCGGCGCCGGTGAGATCCGCGTTCTCGAGTCGCGCGCCGGTGAGACGCGCGCCGCGCAGATTGCATCCCGCGAGCGACGCACCGGAAAGATCGGCGCCCGAGAGATCAGCGAGTTCGAGATTGGCACCGGCAAGTTGCGCGGACGCGAGATTCGCGTCGGCGAGCTTGGCGCCGGTGAGATCTGTGTCGATGAGGATCGCACCTTCGAGGTCCGCGCTGATCGCCGACGAGGACGCCATCTGCGCGCGCGACAGATCGGCCTTCGCGAGGTTTGATCGCTCGAGGCGCGAGTCGCGAAGATCGGTGACGGAATCCCTGCCGTCGACGGCGGCGTCGCCCGAGCGCAGATCCGCCTCGCCGAGATTGGCCTGAAGCAGGCGGGCGCCCCGCAACTTCGCTCCCTTGAGATCGGAGCGGAACAGGTTGGCGCGGGTGAGATTGGTCAGCGACAGGTTGGCGCGGGTCAGGTCCATGAAGCTGAGGTCGGCGCCGACGAGCAGGCTTCGGGAAAGGTCGGCACCCGTCGCCACGGCGGTGCGCAGCACCACCCCGTCGAGATTGAGTCCCGACAGGATGACCCCGGCCAAATTCGCGCGTTTCCCGCCCTCCACACCATCCAGAAAATCCTGATGGCGCTTGAGAGTGTAAGCGAGGCTCCCGCTGGACATCGACATCACTGAACTCCTCAGCCCCCCGCCCGCCGGCACTTTGCCGCCGGCCGGTCCCTACCTGGATGAACCTACCTGGGTGAATTGTGCGGCCTGAAGTTAACCAAAACTTTAACGCCGTTGGGTCAAATGCCTAGAACACAATCGATCCGCCGGGCTCCCGACCAGGCCCGGGATCAAGCACGGGAAATCCGCAATGGCCGCATCGGTACGCATGCTTCTCGTCGGGAGTAGCCGACCGCTTCGCGCCTTCGCCGAGGACCTCCTCAAATCGGGTCATCCGGCGTACCGCGCCGAGACCACGGCCCAGGCGGTGGACGCCGCGCGGGCCGAGTGTCCGGACATCGTGCTCGCCGATCGCGAAGCCTTGCGCGACCCGCGTGGCTTCGCCGACGCCATTCGCGCCGCGTGCGAGCCGCTGCGCCCGTTGCTGGTCGCCCTCGACAACGGCCTCGATCCGGCCGGTCGGGCCGCGCTCGAAGCCACCGTCGACGAGGTGTTCGAGGGTCCGCTCGATGCGGCGACCGCCCTGTTCCGCCTCGAGCCCCTCGCCCGCCTCACCACCATGCGCAACGAATACGCGCTGCGCCAGGTCACCCTGTCCCAGCTCGGACTGAAGGCCGGGACGAGCGCCGAGCCGGGTCCCGATCGTCCGGTCCTGGTGCTGACCCACGGGCCTCATGATTCCGCCGCGATCCATCGCGCCATCGACCAGCTCGGCGTGCGCGCGGTGTTCTGCGACGATCCGTTTCGGGCGGAACGCACGCTGGTCGCCGAGGAATGCGGTGCCCTTGTCGCCTGTGCCGACCGCGAGTCGCGCGACGCGGTGCTGAGCCTGTGCCATCAGCTCCGCAAGAATCCCCGCCTGTTCCACTTGCCAATTCTCCTGCTCGGCGATAACGAGCTCGCCGCCGATCCGGTCGACGGATACGCGCAGGGCGCGAGCCTCGTTCTGCCGCATGATGTCGGTGTCGAGACTCTGGGCGCCGAAATCGCCGCGCAGCACCGACGCCAGCGCTTCCGCGGCACGCTTCGCGACCAGCTGCTGTCCGCGGTGCCGTCGGAGTTCCTCGACGTGCCGACCGGCCTCGTCGACGAGCGTTTCATGATGGCGCATCTCGCCACCCTGACCGATGCGCACGAGTCGCGTCGCCGGCCGCTGTCGCTCGTGGTGTTCGCGATCCGCAATCTCGATGCCGCCACCAACGGACACGGCGCCGCTGAAGCGCGGCGTCTGCACGGCGAGGTGGCGCGCTGGATCCAGCGCCTAATCCGCGCCGAGGACATGGCCAGCCGCCTCGGCACCGGAGAGTTCGCGGTCGTGCTTCCCAACACCGGTGACGACGACGCGCGGTCGCTGATGTACCGGATCGACGACGTGCTGTCGCACACCGCGTTCGGCATCGGCGGCGAGCCGTTCAGCCTGTGGATCGCGTCGGGCCGCGCGACGGCCCACGCCTACCACAACGCCAAGACGTTCCTGTCGGAAGCCCGCGCCACCGTCGGCGAGCCGCAGCTCTAGGAGAGCGCTAGCCGGGCGCGATCAGGCAGGAACCAGTTCGGCGATCCGCGCGAGATCCTCGAGCACGCGCTCGATTCCGGCGACCCGCGTCGCCTCGTCGCTCCACACGCGCTGGAATACCAGCCGGTGGTCCGGTCGCAGTTTGACCGTACCGGCGCTGTCGCCAATCAGCTTCACCAGCCCGGCCGGATTGCTGAACTTGTTCTCGCGGAACGCGATCACCGCGCCCTTCGGCCCGGCGTCCACTTTCTCGACCCCGGCGCGGCGGCACAGCGCCTTGAGAGCAACGACCTCGAGCAGGTTCTCGACCTCGGCCGGCAGCGCGCCGAAGCGGTCGGCGAGCTCGGCCGCGAACGACTCCGTCGCCTGCATGTCGGCGAGCTCCGCGATGCGGCGGTAGAGCGCGAGCCGAACCGGCAGATCCGGAACGTAGGTTTCGGGGATCAGCACCGGGACCGACAGCGCGATCTGCGGCGACCAGGTCGCGATGCTCTCCGGGGGCGCGCCCTTGAGCTCGGCGACCGCCTCCTCGAGCATGTTCTGATAGAGCTCGATGCCGACTTCCTTGATGTGGCCCGACTGCTCCTCGCCGAGCAGGTTGCCCGCGCCTCGGATGTCGAGATCATGGCTCGCGAGCGTGAATCCGGCGCCGAGCGAGTCGAGCGACTGCATGACGTGGAGCCGGCGCGTCGCCGTCTCGGCGAGCTTGCGGCCCGGCGGCGTCGTCAGATACGCGTAGGCGCGCCGCTTGCCGCGCCCTACCCGGCCGCGGAGCTGATAGAGCTGCGCCAGTCCGAACACGTCCGAGCGGTGAACCATCAGCGTGTTGACGTTGGGCAGATCGAGCCCCGACTCGATGATGTTCGTCGACACCAGAATGTCGTACTGCCCGTTGTAGAACCGCGTCATCACGTCCTCGATGTCCGTCGCGGGCATCTGGCCGTGCACGGCGACCGCGCGGGCGTCTGGCACCAATGTCTTCAGCTCGCCGATGATCGAGGACAGATCCTTGATCTTCGGCGCGACGTAGAAGCACTGGCCGCCGCGGAACCGCTCGCGGCGGATCGCCTCGGCGAGGACAACCGGATCGTAGGGCAGAACGAAGGTGCGCACCGCCAGCCGGTCCACAGGTGGCGTGGCGATGATGCTCATGTCCTTGACGCCGGTGAGCGCGAGCTGAAGCGTGCGCGGGATCGGCGTCGCCGTGAGAGTCAGCACATGGACGTCGGCGCGGAGCTGCTTCAGGCGCTCCTTGTGGGCGACGCCGAAGTGCTGCTCCTCGTCGACGATGAGAAGGCCGAGGCGTCCGAACTTCACGCTCTTCGCCAGCAGCGAATGGGTGCCAACGACGATGTCGACCCGGCCAGACGTCATCTCTTCCTTGATCGCCTTGGCGTCCTTCGGCGTGGTCAGGCGCGAGAGCTGGCGGATGCGCACCGGAAATCCGCTGAAGCGGGCCTTGAAGGTTTCGTAGTGCTGACGGCAGAGCAGCGTGGTCGGCGTGACGACGGCGACCTGCGCGCCGGCTTGCGCGGCGACGAACGCGGCGCGCAGCGCAACCTCGGTCTTGCCGAAGCCGACGTCGCCGCAGATCAGGCGGTCCATCGGACGGTCCGACGCCATGTCGGCGAGCGTATCGCCGATCGCCGCGAGCTGATCCTCGGTCTCGTGGAACGGGAAGCGCGCCGCGAACTCCTCGTAGGCCCCCGGCGCAGCCGTCAGCGATTCGGCGCGCGCGAGCTTGCGCGCCGCCGCGATCTTGAGAAGCTCGGCCGCCATGTCGCGCAGCCGCTGCTTGAGGCGCGCCTTGCGCGACTGCCAGCCGACGCCGCCGAGCTTGTCGAGCGTGACGGTGCCCTGATCCTCGCCGTAGCGCGACAGCACCTCGATGTTCTCGACCGGCACGAACAGCTTGTCGCCGCCGTCGTACATCACGCGCAGGCAGTCGTGCGGCGCGCCAGCGACCTCGATGGTGATCAGCCCGTCGTAGCGGCCGATACCGTGCTCCTCATGGACGACCAGATCGCCGGCGTTGAGCGCCGTCGCGTCGCGCAGGAAGGTGTCGGACTTCCGGCGCTTGCGCGGCGGCCGCACCAGGCGCTCGCCGAAGATGTCTTCTTCGGTGATCAGCGCCAGATCGGGTGCCACCCAGCCGTGCTCGAGACCGAGCACCGCAAACGCGACATCGGACGGCGCGAGCTTGACGATCTCGTCCCATGAGTCGACCGGCTTCAGTCCTTCCATGCCGCGCTTGCCGAGCAGGCTCTGGGTGCGTTCGCGGGCGCCGTTGCTGTAGGTGACGATCAGCGTGCGACGGCCCGCCTTGCGCTCTTCGGCGATGCGCGATTTGACAGTGTCGAGCACGTTTACGTCAGGAGTGACGCGGGCCTGCGAGAAATCGCGACCGATGCGGCCCTCGGCGTCGAGCGTGTTGCTCTTCGTGCCCGGTGCGGCGAACGACGAGAACGCGAGCCGCGCGCGCGGGCCCAGCATTCCGGTCCACTGCTCCTTCGTGAGATAGAGGTGGTCGGGCGGCAACGGATGGTAAGGCTCGGCCTCGACGGTCATCGCCGACGGACGCGCCGCGATGTTGGCGCGGGCCTCGTAATACTCGCGGATTTCATCGAGCTGGGCGTCGCGCGCCGCGTCGACCTCGGGATCGAGCGAAACGACGGCATCGGGCGTATACTCGAGCAGTGTCGCAAGACGCTCGTAGAACAACGGCAGCCAATGTTCGAGACCGGTGTGGCGGTGCCCGGCGCTGACCGACTCGTACAGCGGATCGTCTGTGCCTGGGCCGCAGGTGACGCGGTAGCCTTCGCGGAAGCGCGCAATGGACTCGGGAGTGAGCAGCACCTCGCTCACCGGCCGCAACTCGAGGCGATCGATCTCCTGGGTGGTGCGCTGGCTCGCCGGATCGAACTGCTTCAGCGATTCGACCTCGTCGCCGAACAGGTCGAGGCGGACGGGAGCGCTGTCGCCCGCCGGATAAAGATCGACGATGCCGCCGCGGATCGCATACTCGCCCGGCTCCATCACCGTATCGGCGCGGTGGTAGCCGTCGGCCGCCAGGAAACCCATCAGCTCGTCGAGCTCGACGCGTCCGCCCTTGGCGATGGTCAGCGCCGTCCGGGCGTAGGTCTCCGGCGGCGGCACGCGCTGGATCAGCGCGTCGACCGTCGTCACCACGACGCGCGGCTTGTTGCCACCGCCTTGCGCCAGCGCTGAGAGCGTGGCGATGCGGCGACTGACGACCTCGGCGTTCGGCGAGCTGCGGTCGTACGGGAGGCAGTCCCAGGCGGGAAACGTCAGCACCTCGACCGACGGGGCGAAGAAGGCGAGTGTGTTCGCCATCCGCGCCATGCCCTCATCGTCGATCGCGACGTGAACCAGCGCGGTGGCCCCGGGCTTGCCGTGGGCCAGCACCGTCTCGGCGAGGAACTGGGCGTCGCGTCCCGGCGGGGCTCCGAAAACTTCGGTCAGAGTCGCTGGTGGAATCGTATTACCGTTTTTCGACAATGGATTACCGTTCGTCCTTGAACTTTTTCATCAATCTGAGAAGCGGCCCCTGATGCTCCGTCGGCACCGGCGCCCGACCCAGGATCCAATCGACAACGTCGGGATCGGGCTCCTCGATCAGGCGCTCGAACGCGTCGATCTCGTTGTCGGGAAGACCTGCGAGATGCCGCTCGGCGAAGCCTCCGATCAGGAAATCGGCCTCGCGCGTGCCGCGGTGCCGGCTCTGAAAAAGAAGCTTCTTGATCCGCCGTTCCCGGTCCGACAGTTCGTCCTGCGCCATGATCTCCCCACGCGACAATACCGAACGCCCGGCGTGGCCCCGGGGTGGGGTCTCGTCGGGTGTTCGGATCAGTCACCTAGATAGGCTACACTTGCCT
>DATJIG010000165.1:0-2009 GCA_035493495.1 Alphaproteobacteria bacterium | reverse complement strand
ACCCCTGATTGCGCCGCCCCTCCGGCTGGGGCAAAGGAAGGGGCGGGCGGGTTTCAAGAAGCGGGCAGGCATGTTCCTCGTTACCGGCGGCGCCGGATTCATCGGTTCGAACATCGTCGCCAGCCTCAACGAGGCCGGTTCAGCCGATGTCGTCGTCAGCGACTGGCTGGGCCAGGGCGACGTCAAATGGCGCAACCTCGCCAAGCGCCGGATCGCCGATTTCGTGGCGCCCGGGGACCTCGCGCGCTGGCTCGAGGGCCGCAAGCTCGACGGCGTCATCCACATGGGCGCCATATCGGACACCACCGTCACCGACGGCGACGCCGTCATGGACAACAACTTCCGCCTCTCGCTCGCGCTCCTGGACTGGTGCACGCACGCCCGCACCCCATTCTTCTACGCCTCTTCGGCGGCGACCTATGGCAATGGCGATGACGGGTTCACGGACGACTTCTCGCCGGCCGCGCTGCAAAAGCTCCGGCCGATGAACCTCTATGGCTGGAGCAAGCACCTGTTCGACCAGGCGCTCATCGCGCGCCACGTCAAAAAAGAGAAGCTGCCGCCGCGCTGGGTCGGCTTGAAATTCTTCAACGTCTATGGCCCGAACGAATATCACAAGGGCCACATGGCGAGCGTGCTCGCCAAGGTGTTCGACGGCGCCAAGGCGGGGCAGCCGGTGCGGCTGTTCAAGTCGCATCGGGACGGCATCGCCGACGGCGATCAGCGCCGCGACTTCATCTATGTCGAGGACGCCGTCGCCGTGCTGCGCTGGCTCATGGATCGAGCGAGCGTGAACGGCATCTTCAATGTCGGCACCGGCAAGGCGGAGAGCTTCCGCGACATGATCACCGCGATGTTCGCCGCGATGAAGCGGCCGCCAAACATCGAATATGTCGACATGCCGGAGGCGATCCGCGGCCAGTACCAGTATTTCACGCAGGCATCGACCGAGAACCTGCGCCGCGCCGGCTTCGACGGCCAGTTCACCCCGCTGGCGAACGCCGT
The DNA here is from genome assembly GCA_035493495.1 of Alphaproteobacteria bacterium. Classification (GTDB taxonomy): domain Bacteria; phylum Pseudomonadota; class Alphaproteobacteria; order SMXQ01; family SMXQ01; genus DATJIG01. Next base: position 1,004 of record DATJIG010000165.1, on the reverse strand, counting down.
TGAACGCTACGTCACCGGCTATCTCGATCAGCAAGACCGGTTCCGCTAGCGCATGATCCCGAAAAGTGGGAACCGGTTTTCGGATAAGATCATGCGCCAGGAATAGAGAATGTTCGACTTCGACAAGCATCTCGCCGATCTCGCCGACCAGACCGTGCTGGTCGTCGGCGACGTGATGCTCGACGAGTTCGTCTATGGCGAGGTGTCGCGTATCTCGCCGGAGGCGCCGACGCCGGTGATCGCCTGCAAGCGCAGCGAACTGATGGTCGGCGGGGCCGGCAACGTCGCGCGCAACCTCGTTTCGCTCGGTACGCGCTGCATCTTCGTTGGCGTCACGGGGGACGACGATGCGGGCCGCGCGCTCGCCGACGCGCTCTCCGGCAACGAGCTGATCGAGGCGCGGCTCGTCGTCGACCGCGGGCGGCAGACGACACGCAAGGTGCGCTTTGTCTCCGAGCATCACTCGGTGCACATGCTTCGCGCTGACTGGGAGCACGCGGCCGCGATCGATGCGCGCGCCGAGGACGCACTGATCGCCCATGTCGTCGCGGCTCTGCCCCGTACCGGAGCGGTGGTGCTATCCGATTACGCCAAGGGCGCCCTGACGCCGCGTGTCGTGCGCGCGGTCATCGCCGCGGCCAATAAGGCGGGCAAGCCGATCATCGTCGATCCCAAGGGCCGCGACTATTCGATCTACAAGGGCGCGACTCTCATTACGCCGAACCGGCAGGAGCTTGCCGACGCGACGCACACGTCGGCCGGGTCAGACGTAGAGATCGCGCAGGCGGCGGGCGAGTTGCGCGAGGCGCTCGGCGCGCGCGCTGTGCTGGTCACGCGCAGCGAGGCCGGGATGACGCTGGTCGGCGAGGGCGCGTCCGTGCACGTGCCAGCCTATCCCGTGCGCGTGCGCGACGTCTCCGGCGCCGGCGACACGGTGGTCGCCGTGCTGTCGGCGATGCTGGCGATGAAAGCCGATTTCGAAAGCGCGATGCGCGCGGCCAACG
>DATJIG010000164.1:0-18063 GCA_035493495.1 Alphaproteobacteria bacterium | reverse complement strand
GCCATGGGCTATCGGCTCGGCCAGAACGTCTTCCTGTACTCGGACCTTTATGCCGACGGATTCGTCGACGCGGTGAAGCAGCAACTCGGGTGGGACGTCGACCGGGACCTTCTGTCGTACGCGGCGTCGTATACCCTGAATTCGCGCAAACCGGTCCACACGACGATCTGCGGAACGTGGCTTTTCCTAGAGGCATTGCGGCGGCTCGGACATTCGAAGGGAGTGGTGGCGAAGGGAGCGGTGGCCGAAGTGGGCGCCTATGAGGGCGGCAACGTGCTGTGCGCCCTTCATTCGCCGGTTTGGAGCAAACGTCCCTATTACGTCTTCGATTCGTTCGAGGGTTTCCCAGACATGAGCGCTGAAGACCCGGCGACGTTCGGGCGCGGTGACTACAAGCCCCAGAAGTCGATCGGCGAGATTCTGGCGCCATTGAGTCTCATCGACAGCGTGAAGGTGATTCGCGGATTTGTTCCCGGCACGTTCAAGTCGCTGCCGAGCGACGAAGTGTTCTCGCTCGTCTTCTACGACTGCGATCTCTATCAGCCGGCGCTCGATACCTACGAGTACTTCTGGGACAAGCTCCCGAGTGGAGGGATGCTTCTCATCCACGACTACTTCGCGCCGCCCGAGGGCTTCACCGGAGTGAAGACGGCGACCGATTCGTTCTTCGGGCAGAAGGAATGCCGCTTTGCCGCATTCTGGCAGACGACGATGGCGGTGGCGGTGAAGCCGTGATCCGCTGCTACTCGAGCTGCTGATGAGTCAAAGCGGTGGCCATGCGCTCGGCGAAGTAAGCCTTGAGGCAAGACGCGTCGAAATACTTCGTCGCCTCGAACACCGTCTTCTGGCCGTCACGGGCCCAGCCTTCCTTGAAGAACGAGATCCCGTAGTTCTTGTCCGACGGTTGCCACAGGTAAGACGGCGACGCGGCGATCCGACCGAGTTCGTAGCTCGTCGTGCCTTCCGCAAGAAGATGCTCGATCGTTCGCCATTTCAGAAGATGCGAAACCTGCTCCCGCTGCCATTGGGGATCGACCGCGACGGATGCGTCGTAGGCGGCGCCTTTGATGCGCCAGATCATCAGCATGCCTGCCGGAGTACCGTCATCGGCGCGCCGCGCGACGGTGATGAAGCCGGCGTTCTGCCGCAGGATGTCCATCTGCGCACGAAACGTCTCCGCCGGCCGGTGCAGCGTCCCGGCGTCCTTCCGGTGCAGTTCCATGTACTCGGCGTCGAGCGCATCGGGGATGGCGTTGCCGGAGAGGACCTCGAGCCGGTAGCGAGGAGTGAACTTGCGGACGTCGCGGCGGTAGCGCTCGCGAACCTGGGACAACGTTTCGGGGCCGACGCGCATCCAATGCGACGGGTAGCTGGAATCGAGGTAGCCGCGGCGGCGCGCGATGGCCGTGAATCGGCTGGTCACCTCCGCGTTGGGCTCCGGCGGCGACAGCATGAGCGAGAGCCTTCCGGCGGCCACCGCGCGGCAGCGAGTCTCCGCCTCTTCGAGCATTGCCTCCTCGATGTCGCGGAGCGGCGTGGTTCCAGGAACGACACTCGGCCAGGGCAGAGGGGCCTCTCGATAGCTCGCTTCAAGGCCTGCGCCTCCGCCGGTGGCGGAGCGCCGGATCACCAGCGGCATGAGGCCGACGGGCCGTCCCTGATCGATGAGAAAGAACGAGCGGTCGGCGTGCAACTCGCCCGCGGCTCGCAGGGTGCTCAGCCGGAAGTTATGGGCGAGGCGCGTTGTCCACACCCAGGCAGCGGGCGCCGCCGCGACAACCTCGTCCCACGCACTATCGGACTGCGGCCACTGGGACACGTCGACGAATTCAAAAGTGCTCAAGCTCAGATCGCCTTCACGGTATCGAGGAGCCGTTCCATGCCGTCGCCGGTCATCCCCGAATGAATGGGAACCAGCACGCAGGGCCGGAAGTCAGGCTCGAACAGACAACGATTGTAGTCGAATTGATAACGTCCGGCTTTGATCCCGCGTGCGACGAGCGCATCGACGAGCTTCGACGCATGGGGCTCCGACACGGCCAACGGAACCGCGTACGGAACGACGTCCGTGGGTTCGAGATGGTCGCAAAGGCCCTTCGCGTCGGCGCGCTCCCGCAGAAGCGCGTAGTTGGCCAGGCGTGCGGTTCTTTCCATGGGCCATTTGTCTTCCCACAGGCGAACTGCGCGAGCGCCGGGTGCGAGCTGATCGCCGTACAGCGAGTACGCCATCTGCCGGACGCGATCGAACGCGCGCGGGCGAATCGGCCGATCCCGATCGGCATTCCATTCGTCCACCAGCTTGAAGCCGTTGACGAAGAGCCGCATCACGCGCGAGCTGCCGCTCACGCGATCTGCGGCGAACGAGTCGAACGTCGGGTCGGTCGACTGCACGCCGCCGAGGGCGTGACAGAACAGGAACTTCGAGTAGCTGAAGAGGGCGTACGCGCCGATCGTGCCGAGACGGCGGCCGCGAAAGCGGCTATCGGCGGCGTGAGCGCAATCCTCAACCACGACCATGCTGCGACTGGACGCGATATCGAGGATGCGGTCCATATTCTGTGGAAAGCCGTACTGATGGTAGACGAATACGACCGGGCTGCGCGCCGTCGGATCGATCGTCGGGAAGCCGTAGAGAAGGGTTTGCGCATACACCCAGGTGCCGAGCCATTGCGGCATGAGGATGGGCGTCATCTTGCCGGGCAACGAGCCAGTCTTGCGGAGATGTTCGAGAATCAGCGCGATCGCGGCCTTGCCGGAGCCCACGTAGCGTGCATTCGGTCCGTCGCTCGTGGAGCGCGGTGCGGAAGCAGAGGCTCCCGGGGAATCGAAGCGCGGCCCTTGCTCGAAACGCCAGATCGTCATTCTTTTTTCGCATCTCGCGCGGAGCGAAGCGCTGGATTTATCTCGGCGCTAGGTCTACCACACGACCGCGTTCGGAGTGACCGAATTCGCGCCGTCGTGCGTCGCCGGCAGTCACGGCGCCCCGTCGATCGTGAGCCATTTCATCCGATCTCCCGTGTCTGACCGCATGACCTTGTCGTCCGATACCAAGCGAGGCGCTTCCGCGCGGCGGAACGGCGTCTTTCTGTACGGCTATTTCGGCGCCGGAAACCTCGGCGACACGCTTCTGCTGATGGCTGCGCTCGAAGGCCTGCGACGGGTATTCCCTGGCGCTGTGTTCTACGTGCGTGACCACGGCGACATTCGCGGCCTCGAACATCTCGGCCCGGATGTGGTGTTCACCGGGATCGAGGGCATTCTCGCCGATGGCCGCCGCGGCAAACTCGGACGGTTCGTGGCCTATTTCTGGGCCTACCTCGGACTGTTCCGACGTTGCCGCTGGCTCGTGTTCAGCGGCGGCACGGTATTCCACGAGCGTGGCTCGACGCGACCGCTGATCCTCCAGCTCTTCATCTGTCTGCTCGCGCGCGCCTGCGGGACCCGTATCGCCGCGATCGGCGTTGGAGTCGGCGAGCTCCGCACCGCCCACGCGCGCCGCATCGTGCGGGCGATCGTCGACCTCGCGGACGTGTTTCTCGTCCGGGACGATGCGGCCCTGAAGGAGATCGGGGGTATCGCCGGTCGTCGGACGGGCGATCTGGTGTTTGGCCTCGGACCGATTGCTCGGCCTCCTGAAGGCGCGCAGGGTGCGATCGGCGTCACGGTATGCCCGCCGGCGTTTTCGACTGCCGCGGCGCTCGAGCGTGCGGCCGACGCGATGGCGGCGGCAATTCGCGCCTGGACTGTGGCCGGCCGTCGCGTGGTGATGCTCGTTTTCCAGCAACCGGGCGTCACGCCGGGCGATGACGCGATGATCGCCCGAATCGCCGCCGCCGTGGGCCCTGGCATATTCGAGCGGCGCGACCTGCCCGCCGACATGGCGGCGATCGCCGACGCCTATGCTGATCTCGACGCCGTCTGCGGCATGCGGTTCCACAGCCTGGTGCTCGCGGCGATGGTCGGCGTGCCGTTCGTCGGGGTGGCGCACGATAACAAAATCATGGATATTTGCCGCCGCTTCGACATGCCGACGGTCCCCGGAACCGATTTTACGAGCGACGATCTCACATCCGCGGTGACGCTCGCTTCGTCGCGACGGCCGAGCATCGAACAGCTCGACACATGCGTTGCCGATGCCGCAGCCAACTTCTCGCGCTTAAGTCGCGTCGTGACGTCATGAAAATCCTGCTCCACGCGTTCGGCACGTTTGCCATCACCATGCGCCATCTCGTCGAGGAGATGCGCGCGATCGCGCCCGACATCGAGTGGGCTGTGGTCCTGCCGACCGGGCATCAGCGCCACGTTTTCCGGGACGTAATCCCGGACCGGGATATCCTGTGCCTGGAGGACGTTCAGCCGAGGCGGACGGACAGGAACCCCGATCTGTCGCAACTTCGTGGTTATTGGGGAAACGTCTTCCTCGACGTTGAAACGGAGAAGAGAACCTTCAAGCACTTGCCCGCGTCCGAGCAACTCGGACGCGCGGTCGACATCTACCGCGCCTACAAGGACTTCGCGGTTGCCACCGGCGCGACGCACATCCTCATCTCTCAGATCGAGCACTACGAAGGAAAGATGCTGGTTGCCGTGGGGCACGAACTCGGGCTCGAGGTCATGGTGCCGGTGCCGGCGCGGACTCTCGGCGGGACGTTCTACGCCTCGGACGCCGTGGAGACGCTACCGCCGCAGCGGCGCGCCACCCCGAAGCTCGTGGAGCGTGCCACCGCCTTCGTCCGGCAATACCGGGAGACGGGCGCGGCTGCCGCACCGCTCCCCAAACACTACGATCCGTCAGATGAAGTATTGCCGAATTTCCGGCAGCCACTCGCGGTGCGGACGTTGCGCTACGTCGCACGCACGCTGCGGCATCCCGAGACGTTCGAACGCGATCATTTGCGCGCCAGTCTGCTGAACAATCTGCCGCGGCTGCGCGACACGATTTGGGCGATCCGCGCCCGCATTGCGGCGAAGGAGTACGACGTCGACGACTTCAATGCGCTGCCCAAACGCTTCGTCTATTACCCGCTGCAGACCACGCCCGAATCGTCGATCAATACGCCCGCGCCGTACTTCGTCGACCAGTTGCGCGCCATCGATGCGATCCGTTTCGCGATGCCCAACGATTGCCTTCTCGTCGTGAAGGAGCATCCATCGTCGATCATCACGCGCCCGGTCGGATTCGTCCGCGCGCTGCGCCGGCGCGCCGGCGTCGTCGTCGCGCACTATCGGATGTCGAGCCGTGATCTGGTGATGCGCGCCGCGTGCACGCTGTCGGTTACCGGGACTGCCACCCTCGAGGCTTTTCTTCTCGGGCGTCCCTCGCTGGTGCTCGGCCCGTCGCTGATCGCGAGCTACCTCGGCGGCGTGTGCCCGATCGACCAGCTTCGTCCACGGCTCGTCGCGTCAATGTCCCGGCCACCGACCGACGACGAGGTGATCACGGCGGCGGCCGAGATCCTGAGCGTCAGCCGAGATTTCACCTTTGTGGCACCTGGCTATCACGGTGAGCCAGCGCTCAGGCGGCGCAACATCCGGATCATGTCGCGTGCGCTGCTCGAGCGTGTTGGACATCCCGCGGCGGCCGACAATCGGGTCTCCGTCGACCATGTCGCATGATCCGCGTGGACGGGAGCCGGCGGTGACCTGTCCGATCTGCGGCGATCACGCCGCGTGGCCGATCCCGTTTAATCGCGAGCTTGGCGCTGCCTCCACGCATGGGCCGAATGACGCGGGTTACGGCTGGCGACTCTGCCGGCGCTGCGGCAACGGCTATCCCACGTGGCAGCCGGACCTCAAGAGCCTGAGCGCGTTCTGGGCGGCGAGCCGAAGCGACATCAACGTCGACAGCGACGAGGAGAAAGCGCGCTGGGCGTATCGTCGGCAGATCAGCCGCACGGTTGCCGAGCGCTCGTACAGACTGTTCGCTCCTGCTGCCCGCGCGCCGGGCCGCTTCCTCGATATCGCCTGCGGCCACGGCGAGACGGTGCGCGAGTTCGCCGCGCACGGCTGGGACGCCGAAGGGATCGACGCCGATCCGACGATGAGGGCGCTGCACGCCGAGATCGGCATCCGCTCGCGGATCGGTCAGTTCGAGAGCGTGGACATCGACGGTCGCTACGACATGATTCAGATTGCCCATGCGATCTACTTCATGACGGACCCAATGGCGTTCCTCCGCCGCGTGAAAGAGCGCCTGGCGCCCGATGGCCATTTTTGCGTCGTGCTGGCGAATTACATGGCCGCCGTCGATCCGGGGCTGCCGTCGTACGCCCACAGCTTCTTCCCGACCGGAGCCTCGATGGAGTATGCGCTGGCCTTGGCCGGGTTCGCGACGATGTTCCGACGCCGGGTCGGCGGCAGCATCTTCATCGCCGCGAAACCGGCCGCGCAGGTGCCGGCACCGAGAGTCCACCCCACGCTGATCTACGCGGCGCACCGTACCAAGGGTCTGCGCTACGCGCTGCTCGGGCGCCCTTACCTCGCCGCGCGGGGCCTCGCCAAGCGCGCATTGGGCCGTCCATGAGCAAGGGCGCGCAGATGGCCGGTTCGGCGTTCGACTCGCTGCGGTGGCTCTACCGTTTGATCCCGCGGGATTTTCGCCCGCGTTTTTTCCGACTGATCGCGACGTCGTTCGTGGTCGCTCTTTGCGAGCTGGTTGGTGTCGCATCGGTCCTGCCGCTGATCGCGCTGATGCTCGACCCCGGCGCGCTCGCGCGCAGCCAGCTCCTCGGCCCGTTGTTGAAAGGCATGGGCCAGGAAGGGTTACCGCCGCTCCACGTCGTCGGCCTCTTTGTCATCACGCTGTTCATTTTCACCAATGGTCTGACGCTGCTCGTCCAATGGTGGTCGACGCGCTTCTCGGCATCGCTGGCGGTCGCGCTTTCCGAGCGTTTGGCATTGGCGAACTTCCGTCGGCCGTTCACCTTCTTCCTCGGCCACGCGCCCACCGAGCTCGCCCACAAGACATGCACCGAGGTCAATCAGATCGCCGTCGGCGGCGTTCTCCAGCTTTGCTTCGTCATCGTCCGGGCGATCACGCTTGCGGTCGTCCTGGCGCTGCTGATCGTGCTGTCGCCGGTGTTCAGCCTCATCTTCTTCGCCCTGCTTGCGGTGCTGTACGGCATCAGCTATCGCACCAGCGCGTCGCGCATGGCGGTGCTCGGCACCAAGGCGATGGATGCGGGGTCGAAAGCCGTCAGCTCCGCCACCGAGATGTACGGCGCGTGCCGCGAAATTCTCCTGCGTGGCGACGCGCGCACGTTTGTCGCGCAGATCACGACGGCCCAAAACGAATCGCAGAGCGCGGACGCCGTCGGCCGCGTCTTGCCGACCCTGCCGAAGTACGCGATCGAGATTGCGGCGGTGTGCGCGATCTTCGCGGTACCGCTCTACAAATCCTACATGGGTCAGGATGTCCGGGCGGAGCTGCCGGTGCTGGCGACGTTCGCCTATGCCGGCTTCCGCCTTCTGCCCGTCGCCCAGCAGTTCTACGCCGCCCTGACGACCCTCAAATTCTACGTGCCGATGGCTAAGGGCATCGCCGCATCGATCTCGGCGCCGGCGGACACGCGGCCCGCGGCCGCCCGCATGCCTCATGTCCCCGCGACGATCGCTTTCGAGGACGTCGGCTTTGCCTATGAAGCCGCCGAGCGCACGGCGATCGCCAACGTCTCGTTCGAGATCCGTCGCGGCGAGCGGGTCGCGATCGTCGGCGATTCCGGAGCGGGCAAGAGCACAATCGTCGATATCCTGCTCGGTCTCCTGGTGCCGACGAGCGGTCGCATCCGCGCCGATCACGACGTCCTGCCCAATGGTATCGCGTGGACGCCCGCGCTCGTCGGTTATGTCCCGCAAACGCCGTTGCTGCTGAGCGACACGGTCCTTCGCAACATTGCGTTCGGGTTGGAGGGACCCATCGACCGGCAACGCTGCCGCGAAGTCGCGGAGTGGGCGTCCATCGCCGAGGTCATCGAGCGACTGCCCCAGGGATTCGACTCGATCGTCGGGCCGGCTGGCGTCAGCGTCTCGGGTGGCGAGCGCCAGCGCCTCGCCATTGCCCGCGCGCTCTACGGCCGCCCCGAACTCCTGGTCCTGGACGAGCCCGGCAGCGCGCTCGATCCGGCGACGTCGCGGCGGGTGTTCGAGCGACTCTGCGCGCGTGACCGCGACGACACCGTCGTGGTCGTGACGCACGATCTCGAGCATCTGGCGTTGTTCGATAGCATCGTGTTCGTGCGCGCGGGGCGTGTCGTGACGACCGGCCCGTACGCGCAACTCGTCGCCGGGTCGGCCGAGTTTCGCGCCTTCCAGGGCGAGGTGCTGGCACGAAAGGCGCGCGGCGACGATGGCCCGGAGCAGCCGCAGGCGAGGGCATGATGCGGGTCCTCGCCGTTTCCTACATGCTGCCGCCGATGCTGTATCCGCAGGCGATCCAGATCGGGCGCCTGATGGCGCACATGTCCGCCGAGACCGGAGCGGTGTCGGGGCGCTCGCCCGTCGCCGGCGGTGGACTCGATTGCTACGGCGAACTCGACGACAGACTGGCCTTCCATTTGGAAATCCCGTACCGGCCCGTGTTGTCTGGCCTCTCCCTTCAGCTTGCCCGGCGATTCCTGCCGCTCTATGGCCGCATGCCCGACGAGTTCCGGGCGTGGGTTCCGCGCGCCGAAAGGGTCATCGCGGCGAAGCTCGCACAAGGGACGTTCCAGCCCGACGTTCTGGTGACCTTCGGCGAGCCGATGTCCGATCATCTGCTCGGGTTCCGTCTCAAGCGCCGGTTCGGAATTCCGTGGGTTGCGCACTTCAGCGATCCGTGGCGCGACAATCCGTTCCGCCGCCGTGACGTGCTCGCCAATGTCTTCAACGGCCGCCAGGAGCGGCGGGTCATCGCCGCCGCCGACCGCGTGATCTTCACCTCGCGCGAGACGATCGATCTGGTGATGCGGAAATATCCCGCCGAGTGGCGCGCCAAGACCCGGTTGCTGCAACACAGCTTCGATCCCGCGCTCTATCCCGATGCTGCCGCGCCGCACCAGGGCTTCGTCATTCGCCACGTCGGAAACTTCTACGGCAAGCGCACTCCGTATCCGCTGTTCCGGGCGCTCCGGATGATCCATGACCGGAAGCCCGACCTCCTGGATGGCGTTCGTTTTGAGCTGTACGGCGGCATGCCGAGGGGCTTCCGCTGGCATCCGTCGTTCCGCGCATTGCCTCCCGGACTGGTCGACATCCGCGGCACGATCGGCTACCGCGAGTCCCTCAAGGTCATGAAGGACGCGGACCTGCTCCTGGTGATGGATGCGCCGGACGACCTGAGCGTCTTCCTGCCCAGCAAGCTGATCGACTATCTGGGATCGGGAACGCCGGTCATGGGCATTGTGCCGCGGGGCACGTCGGCGTCGCTGCTCGCGCGCCTCGGCGGGTTCACCGCCGATCCCCGTGACCCGCAGGATGTCGCCACCGCGCTGCTCCATGCCATTACGGTAGCGCGGCAGCGCACCGCCCGCGGCGTCACCAGGCCATGGGGCCATGCCGCGGTGCGCGCCGAGTTCGAGCCGCGCCACAATGCCGCGGTGCTCGAGGAAATATTGCGCGAGTGCGTGTCCACGGTGCCGAAGCCGGTACCGGCTGCGGTCGACAGCGCCGGCTGACACTTCGTCTCCGCGCCAACTCGTGTATGTTCGCATGCCGGGCGCAGTGACGGGCCCGCGAGGAGGATGAATGCGGATCCAGCCGACGCGACTGGATGGAGTCTTCACCGTCGACATCGAGCCGTTGCGCGACAACCGCGGCTACTTCGCGCGGACCTTTTGCATCGACGAATTCAAGGCCGCCGGACTCAATCCGGTCGTCGCGCAGTGCAATGTATCGGTGAATGCCCGGCGCGGGACGGTGCGCGGCATGCACTTCCAGCGGCCGCCGCACGCCGAGGCAAAATTGGTGCGCTGCGCGACCGGCGCGCTCTACGACGTGCTGGTGGATGTCCGCCCGGACCGGCCGACCTTCGGACAGTGGCAGGGTTTCGAGCTGACCGGCGAGGGGACATTGTCGCTCTACGTCGCCGAGGGATTTGCGCACGGCTTCCAGACCCTCTCCGACAACACCCAGGTGCTCTATAACATGTCGGAATTCTACCACCCCGAAAGCTCCGCTGGGTTCCGATGGGATGACCCGCGCGTGGGCATCCGGTGGCCGCTGGCGGACATCGTGATCTCCGAAAAGGACGCCGCGCTGCCGCCGCTCGACGTCGCCGCGCGCGGCTGAGGGAACCTTCGCCGCACTTGGCGTGTTCAGCCCGGCGGCTTAGGATCATGCAAAGGTGGAACGCGAGGAGCGAGCCATGACGACCAACGATACCGCCGGCAAGACGCCGGCAAATGAGACGCCCGAGCAGAAGGCAGAGCGCGAACGGCGCGAGATGGAGAAGCGGCGCAAGGAACTCGAGGAGCGGCTCGAGCGAGAGAAGTACGAACGCGATGACATGTAAGGGCCTCTACCCAGGCCCTTAATTGTTCGCGTCCGTCGATCGGCATGACGGTTGCAATCGTTGCCGCTTTAGCCGACATTTCGTCACCACATCGCTCGAGGGGTCCCGTGAGCAAAGCAAGCCGTCCCGCCGATACTGAAACCGGCCTCTTTTTCCGCCGCTGGCTCGCCAATCCGCGCAAAGTCGGCGCGATCATCCCCTCGTCATACGCGCTTGCTCAGCTCGTGGCCTCGCACATCCGGCGCGGTGCCGATGAATACGTTCTGGAACTGGGGGCCGGGACAGGCGCCATCACCAGAGCCCTGATCGATGCGGGACTACCGGCCGATCGGCTGATCCTGGTCGAGCTCGATCCGAAGATGTCGGCGGTTCTCGCGGATCGATTCCCGGAGCTGCGGATCATTACCGGCGACGCGACCAAGCTTCCGCAGATCCTGCCGAAAGAAGTGCAGGGGCACATCGCGACGGTCGTCTCCGGCATCCCGATGATCGGCATGCCGAGAGAATTCCATCAGGCGATCGTCGACGCGTGCTTCGCGGTGACGAGCCCCGGCGGGCAGATTCTCCAGTACACCTATTCCCCGCTCTCGCCGCTGCCGCGCAAGGAACTCGGCATCACCGGGAAGCTGATGGGATGGGCGGCCAACAACCTGCCGCCGGCCGCGGTTTGGCGGTACTCTCGGGTCGAGGTCAGCGCCTGAACGGCGCGTAACTCGGCTCCTGTTGAGGAGACTTCATCGGCGGGCGCAACATATTGTGTCGTAAGTCGCGTCCGTGTCATAATTGACTGCTAGCGTCCGGCGCCATGTCGCAAGGGGCTGAGCACATGAGAACGGATAGCGAGACCCAGAGCAGCGAATCTGCGGATGGCGCTCTGGGCGCCAAAGTAAGCGAGAAGATGAAGGCGGCGATGGCCCGGATGTTGGCCGCCGCCAAAGCACGTCGCGCGAACCGCAAACCGTTCCGGGGCGAGCTTCGCGCGGCCCTCAGTCCCACTCGCTGGCGGCACCGCGCCGGCAACTGGCTGCCGAGCTCCTTCGGCGACAAGACAGCGTTCGTCCTGCCCGATCCGTCACCCCGCGCCGTCGACTCCGAGGCGCAGCTCGTCGCCGATGCGCTGACGCGGCTCGCGCCGGCGATCGGTCGCGCCGCGGTGTACGGCACGCCGGTCAAAGTGACGGTCCCCGACGATCACACCGCCGACGTGTTCCGCGAGGCACTGTCCCGCACCGATCGCCCGACCGATCGCCTGGTTCAGGTCGTCGTCGCCAACGCCTGAGCTCCGTCGCACGCGTTGCCTGCGCGACCAGCCACTTCTATGCTCGCCGCGTTCGCGAAAGGAAGCGATGAGCGGCGTCTCTCTGATCGGCTACGCGGCGGCGGTTCTCACCACCATTGCCTTCGTGCCCCAGGCCGTCCGCGCCTGGACGACTCGCTCGACCGGCGATATTTCCCTCAGCATGTTCGTGATGCTCACTGTCGGCATCGTGCTGTGGTTCGTCTACGGGGTGCTGAACCGCGATTGGCCGCTGATGACCGCCAACTTCGTCACCGGGCTGCTCGCCGGCAGCATCCTGTACTGCAAAATCAGGCACAAATAGCGACATGGCTGAGGAGGGCCGCTTCCACGACGCCATCGCCCGGATCGATGCCTTCAATGCCGCCGATCCGAAGCGGGTATCGCGCGCGGGAGGTGAGGTCGCCGAGGCCGTCGACTATGCCGAGCGCATGAGCGCCTGGGTTGCGAAGCTCGATCCCGCCGCATCGGAAGCGCTGCGTCTTGCCGTGCGCGCGCAGCACATCGGCCGCTGGACCATTCCCCGCGACAGCTATCCCGCGGGCGTCGCGGGCTACAACGGCTGGCGCCGTGCGCTCGCGCGCTTCCATGCGGAGACGGCCGGACGGCTGATGGCGGAAGCGGGCTATGACACGGCGACGATCGCGCGCGTCGGCGTGCTGATCCGCAAGGAGGGACTGGGCCGCGATCCCGAAACGCAGGCGCTCGAGGACGCCGCCTGCCTGGTGTTCCTCGAGACCGGGTTCGACGAGTTCTCGCGCCGCCATCCCGACGACAAGGTCGTCGACATCCTGAAGAAGACATGGCGCAAGATGGGCCCCAAGGGCCGCGCGCTGGCCGCGGAGCTGGTCGGCTCGCTGGCGCCCGACCGCGCCGCCCTGGTCGCGCGCGCGGTCGCCGAGGTTGATGCCGAAACGGGCGCCGATCAGGCGGCGCCGCGCACCCGAGCGTAGTTGACGACGCGCCGCACGCCATCGACGCGGCGGATCACCTCGATCACCGTGTTGAGCTCCTGGGCATTCTGGGCGGTGCCGATCAGGTAGACGGTGCCGGCAAGCGACCGCCAGCGGTAGTTGATCGAGCGCACGCCGCTGGTCGCCACGAGCTGCGCCTTGATCTTCACCTCGTTGGCGACGTCGTTGACGCCCGAGACGAAGCTGCGATCGGTGGTCACCACCAACTCGTTGATCACTTCCTTGACGTTCGGGACCTGGTAGGCGATGCGCTCGGCGCGGTCGTGCGCGTCGTTCGTCTCGACCTTTCCCGTGAGCAGCACGCGGCCCTCGTAGACGACCGTGTTGACGTCGACGAACAGCCGCGAATCTTCCTCGATCATCTTCTTGTTGATCGCGAACTTGATCTCGGCGTCGACCGTCGAATCCTGGAACGAACGGTCTTCGGCCGGGATGGTGGCTGCGTCGATCAGTCCGGTCGGGCTGGTGCAGGCGCCGAGGGACAGAAGCGCGGCTGACACTGCGATCAGCGCCGCGTTACGAAACGTCATCATGAGAAAGATTCCTCCATGCCGGCCTCGCGCAGCACCGCATTGGCATCGGCGGCGGTGCGCACGTCCGGAGGAATCCGGAACCGGCGGTTACGGTGCGGGGTGAACCAGATCTCGCCGCCGGCGCCGCGCGATTCGCGGTAGCAGCCCGCCTGCTCGAGGCGTTCGCGCAGGCGCGCGGCGAGGGATTCGGTCACGGCGATCAGTGCTTGGGCGCGTCGGCCAGTGCCACACCGATCATCGAGTCGCGGTTGACGAGGGCCGCGAGCTGTTCCTCGTTCATCCCCTCGGTGCCCGCCGGTCGCGCCGGCAGCACGAGATAGCGCAGGTCTGCCGTCGAATCGTGGACCCGCACCTCCATGTACTCGGGGACCTGCGTGCCGAATTCCTTGAGCACGGCGCGCGGCTCGCGAACGACGCGCGAGCGGTATTCGCGGCTCTTGTACCACGAGGGCGGCAGGCCGAGGATCGCGCGCGGATAGCACGAGCACAGCGTGCAGACGACGACGTTGTGCACGGTGTCGGTGTTCTCGACGACGTCGAGGTTGGTCGGGCCGATGTCGATGCCGAGCTCCTGGCAGGCGGGGCCGGCATCGCGCAGGAGTCGCGCCTTGTACGCGGGATCGCTCCACGCCTTGGCGACGATCCGCGCGCCGAGCGCAGGCGTGATCGTATCGCGCGCGGCGATGGCTTTGCGGATCTCGTCGCCTGTCACCACGTTCTTCTCGACCAGGAGCTCTTTCAGCGCCAGGCCGAGGATCTGGTAATAGCTGTGGATCTTCTCGTCGGGCTGGAACTCGCGCTGCGTGTGCTCGTGCGGATGCGGGTGGTCGTGGTCGTGCCCGTGCCCGTGCCCGTGATCGTGCCCGTGGTCGTGCCCGTGGTCGTGCGGATGGGGATGCGGATGGGGATGCGGATGATCGCGGCCATGCCCGTGATCGTGTCCATGGTCATGCGCGCCCTGCGCGTGCCCATGATCGTGGCCGTGCTCGTGCGGGTGGGGATGCGGATGATCATGGCCGTGCTCGTTGCCGTGAAACAGCCGGCGGAAGAAACCGGCGATGCCGCCGCGGCCGTGTCCATGATCGTGGTCGTGGTTATGTTCAGCCATGGGAGCCCTCAGGCCTTCTCCAGCCAGTGCTGGTAAATGTCGATGTCGACCGAGTCGTGGACCGGCCCATTGTAGTTGGGCCACACGTCGGCCTGCTGGAAGCGCACCTTGTACAGCGTCTTCTTCGGCGAGCCGTCGAGTCCAAGCCCGAGTCGCTCCGGATTGCGGAACTCGCCGAGCGCCTTGACGACGTGGCCGACCTTGCCGCGGATGTAGAACGGCGTGCGGATGTGCCCGGGCGGGTAGTCCTCGCGCACGCGGACGCGCTGGCCTTCCTTGAATGCGGCTTCGAGCGCAGTGCTCATTCGATCTCGCCCGTCTCTTCGAGCCGTTGCTTGATCTCGGCCACCTTGGCGTCGATCTCGTCCTGGGTGACCACGCCCTTGCGCACCAACTGCGCGGCCATCGCCGCGGTCCAGCGCTCGTAATAGGTGAGCCGGGCGTAGGCGTCGTGGCCGAGCGACTCGATCGCGTAGCGGTTCTCGTCGCGCGTGGTGATGTGCCGTTTCTCGTCGCCGAGCAGGGTGTGAATGGCGTCGATCTGCTTCTCCCAAAAGGTCATCTTGTGGGGATCGGTATCGACCGGACCGGTCGGAGTCCCGCCGACGTCGTGGGGCCCGCGCATCTCGTCCTCCTGCTGAATGAATAAGCTTCGGTGAACGCTTTCGTTTACCACGCCGGCGCGCACGAGCAAACTGGCCGCGGATTTTGAAACGGGGTTTCGCGCCGGCCTTTCGTTCGTTGACACTGGCGGCCCGCGTTCCCATCATGCGGCGCAGCAAATAAGAATGGCCCCGATCCCAGCGGGCCGGCCTGGGAGGGCCTACGTTGTTCAAGTCACCGGAAACGGTTCTGCGTGCCCGCTCGATCGCCATCGTCGGCGCCTCGGAGCGGGGCAAGTGGCCCACCGAGATCTATTCCAGCCTCCGCGACCACGGCTATCCGGGCGCGATCTACCCGATCAACCCCCGTTACACGACGATCTGGAACGGCCCTTGCTACCCGGCGCTGAGCGCGCTGCCGGAGCCGGTCGAGCACGCGGCGATCATCGTCCCGGCGCAATACGTCATCCCGACCATCGAGGACGGGGTGAAGAGCGGCATCAAGTCGGCCACGGTCTATTCGGCGGGGGTCGGCGACGGCAGCGACCCCGAGGCCCTGGCCCGCGGCAAGCGCCTCCGGGAGATCTGTGCCGAAACCGGGCTGATCGTCTCGGGCCCCAACTGCATGGGGGCCCACTCGTGGCGCGAGAAGCTGTTCCTCTACCCCAATGCCCGCATCGCCAGGCTGGAAGCCGGGTCTGTCGGCTTCGCCTCGCAGTCGGGCGGGATGGTGCAGTTCTGGGTACAGTCGGCCGGCGATCGCGGGGTCAAATTTTCCTACGCGATCTCGACCGGTAACGAAATCGACCTCGACATCGCCGATTACCTCAACTTCCTGGTCGAAGACCCGAACACCAAAATCATCGTCCTGTTTCTCGAGGGCATCCGCAGGCCGGAGCCGTTCATGGCCGCGGCCGCCAAGGCGCTGGCGGCGAAGAAGCCCATCATTGCCATCAAGTCGGGCCGCAGCGCCAAATCGCGCGAGGCCGCCTTGTCGCACACCGGCGCGGTCGCCGGCGACTTCGCCGCCTACGAGGCGATGTGCGAGCGCTACGGCATCATCAACTGCGGCAATCTCGACGACATGGTCGAGATGGTGCTGGCGTTCCAGTCGGGGCGTCTGCCGAAGGGCCGCCGCATCGGTTTCGTCACGACCTCGGGCGGCACGGTCGATCTCCTGTGGGACTACGCCGAGGTCGAGAACGCGGTGTTCCCGCCGTTCGCGGCCCAAACGGTGAAGGCGCTCGAGCCCCTGATGCAGGAGGGCATCCACCCGAAGAACCCGCTCGACGCGGGCATTCCCGCCGGTCTCGAACACGCCGGCAAGATGTGCGAGGCGGTGCTCAGGGACCCCAACGTCGACATGGTGGCGTGGGCCGGTCAGCTTCCGGGCAAGAAGGGGAGCTGGACCGACGTCACGCCGTTGAAGCGGCTCCTCGACATCAACGACAAGCCGATCATCGGCTTTGGCCGCATGTACTACCAAGTGGTCAAGGAAGGCCTCGACGCGCAGGACGCCGTCGGCTTTCCGTTCCTGCAGGGCCTCGAGCCGACGGTGCGGGCGCTCAACGCGCTCGCGTTCTACGCCGAGCGCGCCGGTCGGCAGCTCGCGCCGCTGCCGAAGCCGAAGAAGGGGCTGACGCCGGAGACGCTCGCCAAGACGCTCGCCCGTTACGGCATCCAGGCACCGAAGGAGTCGGGCGCGAAGACCGGCGCCGAGGCGGCGCGGCTCGCGAAACGCATCGGATTTCCGGTCGCGCTCAAGATCGTGTCGTCGGACATCAGCCACAAGACCGAGGCCGGCGGCGTGATGCTCGGCCTCAAGACGCCGGCCGACGTCGTCGCTGCGGCCAAGACGCTGGCTGCTCGCGCGAAGAAGCATAATCGCAAGGCCAGGATCGACGGCTTCCTCGTCCAGGAGATGGTCGATGGCGTCGAGGTGCTGCTGGGCGCGCGCAACGACGCGCTGTACGGCCCGCTGCTGGTGGTCGGCTCGGGCGGCGTGCTGGTCGAGCTCGCGCGCGACGTGGCGCTGCGGCTGCTGCCCGCGTCATCGGCCGACGTAAAGGCGATGATCGACGGCCTCAAGCTCAAGACCCAGCTCAAGGGATTCCGCGGCCGCCCGCCGGCCGATGCGGCGGCACTGGTCAAGGCCGCTGTCGGACTCGCGAAGTTCTTCGTCGATCACCGCGACGTGCTGGCCGATATCGAGATCAATCCGCTGATCGTGCGCGCCAAGGGCGAGGGTGCCGTTGCCGTCGACGTGCGGCCGGTGTGGCGCACGAAGTCGAACTAGGGAAGGGCGAGACGATCATGGATTTCCAGCTTCCCGAGGAGCTGCGGCTCCTGAAGGATCAGCTCCGGCACTTCGTGAACACGGAGCTGATTCCCCATGAGCGCGAGACCCTGACCGATGACGGCGACGAACTGCTGCCCGAGTGGCGCGACCGCTTCGTCAAAGGCGCCAAGGAACTCGGCATCTGGATGATGGAAGTGCCGGAGGAGTTCGGCGGTCCGGGGCTCGATCTCGTCGGTCGCGCCGTGGTCTGGCAGGAGCTCGCCCGCACCATCGCCCTGCCGTCGCGCGGCGAGAACATCACCGGCCCGACGGTGCGCCACATCCTCTTCACGCTCACCGGCGAGATGAAGGAGAAATACCTGATGCCGGTGCTGCGCGGCGAGGCGCGCGCCTGCTTCGCCCAGACCGAGCCCGATGCGGGGTCGGACCCCGGCGGCATGCGGACGACGGCGGTGCGCGACGGCGACTTTTACGTCATCAACGGCACCAAGCGCTTCATTTCCGGTGCCGGCAAGGCGAAGTTCATGCAGCTCATGGCTGCGACCGACCGCACCAAGGGCTCGCGCGGCGGCATCTCCTGCTTCCTCGTCGACATGGATACGCCGGGCGTGAAGCTCGGCGCCCGCTACCAGACGATGATGGGCGACGCGCCGTGGGAGATCATCCTCGAGAACGTGCGCGTGCCGGCGAAGAACATGGTCGGCGGCGAGGGCGAGGGTTTCAAGCTCGGCCAGAAGTGGCTCGGCGCAGGACGCGTGAAGCAC
>DATJIG010000163.1:0-25203 GCA_035493495.1 Alphaproteobacteria bacterium | reverse complement strand
GCCCGCGCGGCAAGCACGAAGGGGCGGAGTACCTGCGCCGGCTCGAATTCGCCTCGGTCGAGCTCAGCCTCAGGAACCTGATGACGTTCCCCTGGGTGCGCGCGCGGGTCGAGCGCGGCGCGCTTCATCTCCACGGCGCCTATTTCGGCGTCGCCAATGGCCGCCTGCTGGTGCGCGATCCGGCGACCGGCCGCTTCGAGCCGGTGACGGACGCGCCGGACCGGCTGTCCTCGATCGTGAACCGCTGAACGAAAAAGCCCCAGCCGAGCGGCCGGGGCTTTGTCCATCCTATGACCATGCCGCGTCAGGCGGCCTGCGCCTGGGCTCCGTTGATGGTGAGGCCCGCCTTCGACGCGCCCACCCGGATGGTCTCGCCGTCCTTGATGCGGCCTTCGAGGATGAGCGTCGCCAGCGGATTCTGCAGATTCCGCTGGATCGTCCGCTTCAAGGGACGGGCGCCATATACCGGGTCGTAGCCCGCGTCGGCAAGCCACGACTTGGCGGCATCGTCGAGTTGCAGATGCATGTGGCGCGTTTCCAGCAACGACTCGAGATGCTTGAGTTGGATATCGACGATCCGCGCCATGTCGCCGCGCGACAGGCGGCGGAACAGAAGGATCTCGTCGAGGCGGTTGAGGAACTCGGGACGGAATGCATCCTTCACGACGTCCATCACCTTGTCGCGCACCTTCTCGACGTCGGCCTTCTCGGAGAGACCGGCCAGGATGTCGCTGCCGAGGTTCGACGTCAGCACGATCAGCGTGTTGCGGAAGTCGACGGTGCGGCCCTGGCCATCGGTCAGGCGGCCGTCGTCGAGCACCTGCAACAGGACGTTGAACACGTCCGGATGCGCCTTCTCGACCTCGTCGAACAGGATCACCTGGTACGGCCGGCGACGGACGGCCTCGGTGAGCGATCCGCCTTCCTCGTAGCCGACGTAGCCCGGAGGCGCGCCGATCAGTCGCGCGACCGCGTGCTTCTCCATGTACTCCGACATGTCGACGCGCAGGAGCGCCGATTCGTCGTCGAACAGGAACTCGGCGAGCGCCTTGCAGAGCTCGGTCTTGCCGACGCCGGTGGGGCCCAGGAACAGGAACGAGCCGATCGGCCGGTTCGGGTCCTGGAGTCCGGCGCGCGCGCGGCGCACCGCCTCGGAGACGGCGGTGACGCCCTCATCTTGACCGACCACGCGCTTGGCGAGGTTGATCTCCATGTTGAGGAGCTTGTCGCGCTCACCTTCGAGCATCTTGTCGACCGGAATGCCGGTCCAGCGCGAGACGATCTGGGCGATGTTCTCGGGCGTGACCTCTTCCTTGACCATGCTGCCAGCGCCGGCCGATTCGGCCGTCTTGAGCTTGCTCTCGAGGTCGGGGATCACGCCATACTTGAGCTCGCCGGCGCGGGCGAGGTCGCCGCGGCGCTGCGCGATCTCGAGCTCGCCGCGGGCGTGGTCGAGCTCTTCCTTGATCTTGGTCGAGCTCTGCAGCTTGGCCTTCTCCGCCTGCCAGGCCCGCGTCAGCTCCGAGCTCTTCGCTTCGAGCTCCTTGAGCTCGCCCTCGAGCTTGCCGAGACGTTCGCGCGACGCCGCGTCGTTCTCCTTCTTGAGCGCTTCGCGCTCGATCTTGAGCTGGATGATGCGACGATCGAGCTCGTCGATCGCTTCGGGCTTGGAGTCGACTTCCATGCGCAGCCGGCTCGCCGCCTCGTCGATCAGGTCGATCGCTTTGTCGGGCAGGAAGCGGTCGGTGATGTAGCGGTGCGACAGCGTCGCCGCCGACACGATCGCCGCGTCGGTGATGCGCACGCCGTGGTGCAGCTCGTACTTCTCCTTGAGGCCGCGCAGGATCGAGACCGTCTCCTCGACCGACGGCTCGTCGACGAACACCGGCTGGAAGCGCCGGGCCAGCGCCGCGTCCTTCTCGATGTACTTGCGGTACTCGTCGAGCGTCGTCGCGCCGACGCAGTGCAGCTCGCCGCGGGCGAGCGCCGGCTTCAGCATATTGGAGGCGTCCATCGCGCCCTCGGCCTTGCCCGCGCCGACCAGC
This sequence comes from Alphaproteobacteria bacterium, assembly GCA_035493495.1. Taxonomy (GTDB): domain Bacteria; phylum Pseudomonadota; class Alphaproteobacteria; order SMXQ01; family SMXQ01; genus DATJIG01. The sequence goes on along the minus strand of DATJIG010000163.1, from coordinate 23,158 downwards.
GTGTGGATCTCGTCGATGAACAGGATGATCTCGCCTTCCGCGGCGGTGATCTCCTGCAGGACGGCCTTGAGCCGCTCCTCGAATTCGCCGCGGAACTTGGCGCCGGCGACGAGCGCGCCGAGATCGAGCGCCAGCAGGCGCTTCGACTTGAGGCCTTCCGGCACGTCGCCGTTGACGATGCGCAGCGCCAGGCCTTCGACGATCGCCGTCTTGCCGACGCCCGGCTCGCCGATCAGCACCGGGTTGTTCTTGGTGCGCCGCGACAGCACCTGGATGGTGCGGCGGATCTCCTCGTCGCGGCCGACCACGGGATCGAGCTTGCCGTCGCGGGCGCGCTGGGTCAGGTCGATCGCGTATTTCTTCAGCGCGTCGTAGGCCTGCTCGGCGGTGGCGCTGTCGGCCTTGCGGCCCTTGCGCACGGTTTCGATGGCATCGTTGAGGCCCTCGGGCGTGACGCCGGAATCCTGAAGGATGGCGGCGGCGCGGGTGCCCTTGGCGAGCGTGATGGCGAGCAGGAGCCGCTCGGCGGTGACGAACGAATCGCCCGCCTTCTTCGCGATTTCCTGGGCCTGGCTGAACAGCCGCGCCGTCTCCGGCGCAAGATAGATCTGGCCCGCGCCCGATCCTTCGACCTTGGGAATTTTCGCAAGGTCCGCCTCAACGAGGCGCAGCGCCTTGGCGCCATCGCCGCCGGCGGCGGCGATCAAATTGCGCGCGAGACCTTCACGGTCATCGAGCAGAACCTTGAGGAGATGCTCGGGTTTGAACTGCTGATGCCCGCTCGACAGTGCGAGCATCTGAGCGGACTGCACGAACCCGCGTGCGCGCTCGGTGTAATTCTCGAACTCCATGCCCCCGTTCCTCCTGGCTGGCGTGGTGGAGGTGTGCTCCCTCTGCGAGGCAAACACACGTCTCCGAGGGCCGCTGGAAAGCGGGCCTCATCCGCTATATGGGCGCGAGTCCGCACCGCGCAAGAGCGCGAGGAGGGTATTGGAAGCGGTTAACGAAGCGCCAAACCCGAGTTCAGTTCGGGGCTTTGTCCGGGAACGGGTTCTCACCGTCGACGTCTTCGGGGTTGCCGTCGGCGCGGCCGGGATACTGGGCACTCGGATGACCCGGGCCCTGGATGCCCTGGGCCTGCCCGTTGTTGTAGCCGCCTTGCCCCTGTCCACCCGGCCCACGGTGCTGGAAGTTGCCGTTGGCATTGAGCACCCGGTAGTAGTGCTCGGCGTGCTGGAGATAATTCTCCGCGGCGATGCGATCGCCCGCCGCCGACGCGTCACGCGCCATCGCGAGATACCGCTCGAGGACCTGAGCCGCGGATCCACGCACTTTCACCTCGGGGCCGGAGCTCTCGTAGGTGTTGTTGCGGGGAGCCATGTGGGGCTTGCGGCCTTGACGGCCACGGGAACGCTTCGAATTTGGAAGCTGTCTCATCATTCTTGATCGTTGTTCATGTCCCGCCGGACCACTGCCGGCGCACCCCTTAAGCCACACGGCTGCCTTCCATAGCGGACCGGATCATCCGGTCGGGGTCGCATTGGGGACGGGGGTAGGCGATGACCTTGTCATCGCGGGCGCAACCGTATCGGGATCGCGCCGGGTTTCCAACTGTTTTTTTAGCGCAATTGGCTGGATTTTCTTAATTTCCCGGCCATGTCGCGATCACGCACCGGGCTATGCCCGAAAGATCGGAACGCACGTCCTTGATGTCAAGTCCGACGCCTCGCAACAGCTGCGAAACGTCGTCCGACTGCCCCGCTCCGACTTCGAGCACCAACGCTCCGCCGCGTTTGAGGTGCGACGGCGCGCCCGCAGCGATCGCGCGGTACGCATCGAGTCCGTCGGCGCCCGCGAACAGCGCCGTGCGCGGCTCGTAGTCGACAACATCGCGCGCAAGGGTCGCCGCGTCGCCATCGCGAATGTACGGCGGGTTGGAGACGATGAGATCGAACGTCTCGTCGATGCCGTCGGTCCACGCGACGCGCCGGAACACGATGCGATCGGCGAAACCGAGCGCCCGCGCATTCGTTTCGGCGACGCGAAGCGCATCGTCGCTGATGTCGGTCGCGAACGCGGTGGCGTCGCGGAGCTCCGACAGCAGCGCCAGCGCGATGCAGCCGGTGCCGGTACCGAGGTCGAGGATGCGCGGCGAAGTCATCCGCCGCTCGCGGGCGTAGCCGAGGGCTGCCTCGACGACGGTTTCGGTATCGGGCCGCGGCACCAGCGTCGCCGGCGTGACGCGAAACGGCAGCGACCAGAACTCGCGCTCACCCGAGATGTAGGCGAAGGGCTCGTGGGCCGCGCGGCGGTCGACAACCGCCTCGAACCGGCGCTCGGCCTCCTCGCCGAGGAGTTCGTCGCGCGCCGACAGCAACTGCTCGGGGGCTTTTCCGGTTGCCAGCGCCGCCAATCGGCGCGCCTCGGCTCTTGGCTCGGCGACGTCGGCATCGGCGAGGCGGCGCGCCGCGCGCCCGATGGCCTCGCCGAGCGTCGCCATGGCGATTACTGCAGTTCGGCGAGGCGTTCCGCCTCGTCGGCAGCGACCAGCGGCTCGATGATCTCGTCGAGCGCCTCGGCGTTCATCACCTTGTCGATCTTGTAGAGCGTCACGCCGATGCGGTGGTCGGTGACGCGGCCCTGCGGGAAGTTGTAGGTGCGGATGCGCTCGGAGCGGTCGCCCGTCCCCACCTGCCCCTTGCGCTGGGCGGCGCGCGCCTGCTCGAGCTCCTGGCGCTTCGCCTCGTAGAGGCGCGCGCGCAGGATCTTCAGCGCCTTGGCCTTGTTCTTGTGCTGCGACTTCTCGTCCTGCTGCTGGACGACGACGCCAGTCGGAATGTGCGTGATGCGCACCGCGCTGTCGGTGGTGTTGACCGACTGGCCGCCCGGACCCGAGGCGCGGAACACGTCGATGCGCAGATCCTTCTCCTCGATCTGGATGTCGACCTCTTCCGCCTCGGGAAGCACCGCGACGGTCGCCGTCGACGTGTGGATGCGCCCCTGGGTCTCGGTCGCCGGCACGCGCTGGACGCGATGGACGCCGGATTCGAACTTGAGGCGCGCGAACACGTTGGTGCCGGTGATCGTCGCCGAGGCTTCCTTGTAGCCGCCGATGTCGTTCTCCGAGATGCTCATGATCTCGAAGCGCCAACGGTGAAGCTGGGCATAGCGCTGGTACATCCCGAACAGCTCGGCCGCGAACAACGCGGCCTCGTCGCCGCCGGTGCCGGCGCGGACTTCGAGGATGGCGTTGCGCGCGTCGGCCTCGTCCTTCGGGATCAGCGCGCGCTGGATGTCGCGCTCGAGGGTCGGCACGCGGCCCGCGAGATCCTCGGCCTCGGCCTTGGCGAGCTCGCGCATGTCGGAGTCCGAGGACGCGTCGGCAACGAGCGCTTCGAGATCGGCCATCTCGGTGCGGGCGCGCTGCAGCTCGCGGACGCGGTCGACGACCGGCGTCAGTTCCGAATATTCCTTCGACAGGCGGGCGATGTCCTTCGACGGCACATTCGGCGCGGCGAGCAGCGCCGCCAGCTCCTCGTGCCGGGCGATCAGCCGGTTAAGCGTTTCCTCCTGAATCACGCGCCCTCCTTCGGCGGCTTCGGGGCCCCAGGATGCTCCCCAGAATTTCCGGAGCCGAAAAGTCGCGCGATGATGCGCACCAGCGTGGCGGCGTCAAGGGCTTCCCGCTCGCCGCTGCGCGCCATCGCCTTGAGCGCGAGCGCCGGGCCGTGCAGCAGCCGGGCGACCAGCAGGCGGGTCGCTTCATCGGCCGAGAGACCCGGCCGCTCGGTCAGCAGCTCCGCCCGCGCCTGCTCGAAGCGATCGCGAAGCGCCCGCAGCGCCGGCACCGCTGCCCGCTCGGCCTCGGACAGCAGGAACTCGGCGGCCGCTTCCGCGGCCATTGCCGATGCTTCCGCGGCGGCCTCGCGGCGGCGCGCGACACCCTGCTCGGCGATGCGCTCGAGATCGGCGAAGGTGTAGAGAAACGCGCCGTCGAGGCGATGGACGTCGGGCGCGATGTCGGCGGGGACCGCGACATCGACCAGGAACATCGGCCGCCGACGGCGACGGCGCAGCGCCGCATCGACCCGCGGCACGTCGAGCACATAGCCGCCGCGGCCGACGCCGGCGATGACGATGTCGGCCTCGGGGAGCTCGGCCTCGATCCCCGCGTAAGGCGCCACGCGGGCGCCGATCTCGCGGGCAAGACCGGCGACTCGTCCCTCGCTCGGGTCGGTCACGGTGAGGCGATGGAGACCTGCGTCGCGCAACCGGCCGGCGATCACCATCGCCGCTTCGGAGGCGCCGACGACGAGCGCCGATGCCGACGCGACGTCGCCGAACACCTCGCGGGCGACGCCGACCGCGGCCGATGCGATCGACACCACGTGCCGGCCGACGTCGGTTTCCGTGCGCACCCGCTTGCCGAACGCGAGGACCGACTGCGTCAGGCGATCGAGCTCCGGCCCGACGAGTTCGAGCGCCGCCGCCGCGGCGACGGCCTCGCGCACCTGCGCGAGAACTTCGGGCTCGCCGGGCAGCGTGCTTTCGATGCCGCCGGCGATCGCCATCAGGCGCTCGACCGCGCGGGCATCCTCGAAGCGATGAACCGACCGGCGGACCATCTCGGTCTCGACACCGGCGATGGTCGCCAGCGACGTGACGAATGCCTCCACGAACGCACCGCTCGACCGTTGATAGCCGACCGCCTCGATGCGGTCGCAGGTGGCGATGAGGACGATATTGCCGAAGCCGGAAGCTATGAGGCGGTCGAGGAACATCGGCGCGTGCGCCGGATCGAGGACCAGCGCCTCCGCGGCGGTCGCGGAGATGCGGTCACGCGCCACGCCGACCAGGATGAAGCCGGGCGTCTCCGCGACTGCGGCCCGGGAAGCGCCTGCGGCCGCGTCGTTCATCGCTAGGCTTGCGAGCGGAACCGCTCCGCGATCGCCGCGAGCGGCACCGTCTCCTGCGTGCCGGAATCGAGGTCGCGGACGGTGGCGACGCCCTTGGCCAGCTCGTCGTCGCCGATGATCACGGCGGAGCGCGCGTTGATGCGGTTGGCGCGCTTGAGCCGCCGCGCGAGATTGCCCGAGTAGCCGAGATCGGCGGCGACACCGGAACGACGCAGCTCCTGCACGAGGACCTGTGCCTTGGCCTCCGCCGCAGCGCCGAGCGGAACCACGGCGATCGGCCGGGGTGCCGCCGGCGGATCGCCCGCCAGCATGCCGAGGCGCTCGACGCCCGCTGCCCAGCCGACGCCCGACGTCGCGGCGCCGCCCATTGTCTCGATCAGGCCGTCGTAGCGGCCGCCCGCGAGCACGGTGCCCTGGGCACCGAGCGCGTCGGTCGTGAACTCGAACGCGGTGTGGCAGTAGTAGTCGAGACCGCGCACGAGGCGCGGGTTGACCTTGTAGGCGATGCCGATGCGGTCGAGGCCGGCACGGACCTCGTCGAAGAACGCGCGCGCGGAGTCCGACAGATGGTCCGAGAACAGCGGCGCGTCGGCGACGATGCGCCTGTCGTTCTCGTCCTTGGAATCGAGCACGCGCAGCGGATTGCGGGTGAGCCGCTGGCGGCTGTCTTCCGACAGCTTGTCGATGTGCTGCTCGAGGAACTCGACCAGAACCTTGCGGTACGCGGTGCGGCTCTCGGTGTCGCCGAGCGTGTTGAGCTCGAGCGTCGTCTTGTCGCCGAGACCGAGCGCGTCGAGGATGTGCTTGGCGAGCGCCAGTACCTCGATGTCGCCCTGCGGTCCGGTCACGCCCAGGAGCTCGACGCCGATCTGGTGGAACTGGCGCAGGCGGCCTTTCTGCGGCCGCTCGTGGCGGAACATCGGCCCGGCATAGAAGTACTTCAGGGGTGTGCTCTGGGTGAGGCCTTCGGCGATCACCATGCGCGCGACACCCGCCGTGCCCTCAGGCCGCAGCGTGATCTCGTCGCCGGAGCGATCGGTGAAGGTGTACATCTCCTTCGTGACCACGTCGGAGGTGTCGCCGAGCGTGCGCTTGAACACCTCGGTGAATTCGAAGATCGGCGTCGCGACCTGGTCGTAACCGTAAAGCTGCGCGAGATCGCGCGCGGTCTCGATCACGCGCCGATGACGCGCCATATCGGCGGGCAACAAATCGTGTGTGCCCCGGACGGGCTGAAGCTTCTGCACTGGTCTCTCTCGCTAGGCCGACGTCCGGGCCGGCTCGCGCTCACCCGCGTTGGCCGCCTCGATGCGCGCCGCCTTCTCCTCAATCATGGAGACCAGCTTGTCGAGCATCTCGGCGGTGGTGGTCTTCTCCTGCGGCACGCCGCCGACGTAGAGCATGTGCTTGCCCTGGCCGCCGCCGGTGAGGCCGATGTCGGTCTCGCGGGCCTCGCCCGGGCCGTTGACGACGCAACCGATCACCGAGACGGTCATCGGCGTGGTGATGTGCTTGAGCCGCTGCTCCAGAACCTCGACCGTCTTGATGACGTCGAACTGCTGGCGCGCGCACGACGGGCAGGCGATGACGTTGACGCCGCGGTGACGCAGGCCCAGCGCCTTCAGGATCTCGAAGCCGGCGTAGATCTCCTCGACCGGGTCGGCCGACAGCGACACGCGGATGGTGTCGCCGATGCCTTCCCACAGCATGACGCCCATGCCGATCGAGGACTTCACGGTCCCGGTGCGCAGGCCGCCGGCCTCGGTGATGCCGAGGTGAAGCGGGTAATCGCAGATCTTGGCCAGCGCGCGGTACGACGCGACGGCGAGGAACACGTCCGACGCCTTGACCGAGATCTTGAACTCGTGGAAGCCCTCGTCTTCCAACAGCCGCATGTGCTTGAGCGCCGAATCGACCATCGCCTCGGGGCACGGCTCGCCGTACTTCTCCAGGAGCTCGCGCTCGAGCGAGCCGGCATTGACGCCGATGCGCATCGAGCAGCCGTGGTCGCGGGCGGCCTTGACGACCTCCTTCACGCGATCCTTGCCGCCGATGTTGCCCGGATTGATACGCAGGCAGGCGGCGCCGGATTCGGCGGCCTCGATGGCGCGTTTGTAGTGGAAGTGGATGTCGGCGACGATCGGCACCTTGACCTGGCGCACGATGTCCTTGAGCGCCGCCGAAGACTCCTCGTCGGGGCACGAGACCCGGACAATGTCGGCGCCGGCCTCTTCGAGTGCGCGAATCTGCGCGACCGTGCCGGCGACATCGGTCGTCAGGGTGTTGGTCATGGATTGCACGGTGATCGGCGCGTCACCGCCCACCGCCACGGAGCCCACCCGAATCTGGCGGCTCGTGCGCCGCTTGATGTCGCGGAACGGTCGTACGCTCATGATGCATCCTCAGGGGCCGCGGACCGAATCAACGCGGCCCGGTCCTTATAACCCACGCCAAAGGCCCGGGAAAGCGCGCCTTCCCCGTTTATATGGCGCTCGGATTGGGGTTATTCGAGGGCGCCGGACTTGAGCCGGTTGGGATCGAGCGAAACGTTCCGCTTGACGGAGCCCACTCCGCCCAGCGACGGCGTCGGCTTCCCGTCCACCACGATATCGATACCGCCGGCGTTGCCCGTGGTCAGGCGCAGGCCGCGCTGATCGGGCACAGGGTAAGTCTCGCCCGCGCGCATCGTGCGCGCGAACACGGTTGTGCCGTTGCTGCCCTGGATCTGCACCCAGGCTTCCTGACGCGCGGAGATGACGATGCGGGCGGCGGAGGTCGCCGCCGGAGCGCTCGAGACGTCGGTCGGCTCAGGGGTCGAGTCGACCTCGTCCGTGCTCTCGGCGGGCGCAGCGGTGGAAGGAGTAGCGGTCTGCGGCGCCGCTGACGCGGGCGCTTTCGCGTCGGCGCGCGGAGCGGCGGGAGACTGGCCCGGCGGCGCCGATGTCGCATCGGTGCCCGCGGGGGTTGCATCGGACGGCTGCGCGCCGGCCTGCGCGGATGGAGTGGTTTCATTGGGCTGTGCCGCCGAGGGCTCCGCGGCGGGCGCCTGGACGACGGTTTCGGGCACCTGGTGGGTAGGCGGAGCATCCGACGAGAATTCCGCCGGCGCATTGTCGGTACGGTTGCCGACCATGATCCAGCCGCCATAGGCGACGACCACCGCGACCAGAGAGATCAGCACCCACCCGGTGCGGCTCAGGCGCTTGTCCTCGGTCGATTCCGGAAACACGAGCTCGACCGGCGCCGAGGTTCCCATCACCTCGTCGCGCAGCCGCGCCGCGACGACTTCGGGATCGAGACCGAGGTGACGTGCGATCGACCGCGCGAACCCAAACGCGTACGGGCGTCCCGGCAGATCGTTGAAGCGTCCTTCCTCGAGGGCGGCGATGTGCGCGGCGCGGATCCGCAGCGCATCGGCCAACTGCGGAATCGTGATGCCGAGCGCTTCGCGGGACTCCCTGAGCTCACGTCCGACCGCCGAGCCTCCGGCGGATGGTGTTGTGCTTTGCAGTCGCGCGTTGTCGGCCACGGTAAGTCTCGAAAATTCCTGAAAAATGACGCCTATACTAAGCCGCAGCGCCCCTGCTCCGGCAAGGCGTTTTACTGCTCAAACGCTTACGATTCGCTAACGAAAGGCGCGGGTCAGAGCGCGACGCCGTGATCGCGGGCGAACGCCCTGAGCTTGTCGCGCAGGCTGCGGTCGGGAGAATCGAGCAGCGACACGATGTAGCGGCGTACCCCGTCGGCATCGAGCGACAGGATCATTGCCTTCACCGGAGGCACGCTGAGCGGCGACATCGAGAGCGAACGGATGCCGAGCCCGACGAGCGCCATCGCCTCGAGGGGAGTGCCCGCCATCTCGCCGCAGATCGACAGCGGCACGCGCGCGGCGTCACAGGCCTGAATCAGGGTCGCGAAGACGCGCAGCGCCGCCGGCGACAGCGGATCGTAGCGCGTTGCGATCCGCGGATTGCCGCGATCGGCCGCGAACAGGAACTGCAAGAGGTCGTTCGATCCGACGGACAGGAAGTCGACCCGCGCAAGCAGCGCCTTGAGCTGGAACAGGAGCGCCGGGACCTCGATCATCGCGCCGACCTTCACCTCGGCGGGCAGCGCGTTGCCGCGCCCGCGCTCGCGCTCGATCTCCAAGTTGAGGATTGCCTTCGCCTGATCGAACTCGGCGACCTCGGTGACCATGGGGAACATGATCGAGAGCGGTCGCCCCTCGGCGGCGCGGATCAGCGCGCGCAACTGATTGCGCAGCATCGCCGGCCGATCGAGCGCGATGCGCAGGGCGCGCCAGCCCATCGCCGGATTCTCGTCGCCGAGCCGGTCGAAGTACGGCAGCACCTTGTCGCCGCCGACGTCGAGCGTGCGGAAGACAACGGTGCGCCCGCTGGCCTTCTCGTAGACGGTGCGATAGAGCGCCATCTGCGCCTCGACCTCGGGATAGGCCGCGCGCACCATGAACGGGATTTCGGTGCGATAGAGACCGATGCCTTCGGCGCCGACGGTTCCGAGCTGCTCGACCTCGAGCTCGAGGCCGGCGTTGACGAGGAGCTTCACCCGCGCGCCGTCGCGGCTCACCGCCGGACGCTCGCGGATGGCGGCGTAGCGCTGACGCTGCTGGGCGCGGGCGCTCATCGCCGTGTTGTAGACCTGCTGGATGTCCTCGCCGGGGCGGACGAACATCTCCTGGGTCTCGGCGTCGACGATGAGCAGGTCGCCGTTGTCGATGCGGATCAGCGCGTCGTTGACCAGCCCGAGGATGGGAATGTCGAGGGCGCGCGCGACGATGCAGACGTGCGCCGTCGGCGAGCCTTCCTCAAGCACCAGCGCGCGCACCTTGCGCGTGTCGTATTCGAGGAGCTCGGCGGGGCCGAGGGTGCGCGCCACCAGCACGACGTTGTCGGGCAGCGGCCCGGTGTGCATGGTCGCGCTCTCACCCGTGAGGTGCTGCAGCAATCGCACCGCGAGATCCTCGAGATCGCCGAGGCGCTCGCGCAAATAATGATCGGCGACCTGGTTCATGCGGGCGCGCGTGTTCTCGCGCACTTGCTGGACGCCGGCCTCGGCAGTAAGACCAGTGCTCACCGCATCGCGGATGCGCTCGATCCAGCCCGAGTCCATCGCGATCATGCGGTAGGCCTCGAGGACGTCCTGATGCTCGCCCTTCTGGCCGAGCGCGGCGCCGTCGAGCAGCGCCTCGAGCGAGACATGCATCGTGGCGACCGCCGCCTCCAGTCGCTTCAGCTCGGCCTCGGGGTTGTCGGCGACGATCTGACGGATGGTGATCGACGGCTGGTGGAGAACCGCCTGGCCGATGCCGACGCCGCCGGCGAAGCGCACACCCTCGAGTCGGGTCGGCAGCAGCGCGATGCCTTCCTGCGGCGAGCGCTCCTCGCGGGTCACAAGCTCGCCCGACGCGGCGAGCTCGGCCAGCACCATGGCGATGATCTGCAGCGCCTCGACCTCGTCCTCGTCGTAGGTGCGGCGCGTCTTGTTCTGCACCGTGAGCACGCCGACGACGCGGCCGGCCTGCACGATCGGCACACCCATGAACGAGTGGTAGATCTCCTCGCCCGTTTCCGGGCGATAGGCGAACTGCGGGTGCGACTGCGCGTCCGAAAGGCTGAGCGGGCGGGCGTGGGCGGCGATGTCGCCGACCAGACCTTCGCCGATGCGCAGGCGGGTGCGGTGGACCGCTTGGGGATTGAGGCCCTGGGTCGCGAACAGCTCGAGCACGTCGCCGGCGCGGCGGATGTAGATCGAGCACACCTCGGCCACCATGTCGGCGGCGATGATGCGGACGACCTCGTTGAGGCGCTCCTGCGCGGAGGCCTTGGCGGCCATCATGTCGCGCAGCCGCCGTAAGAGCTGACGAGGACCGGCGGCGGCGGGGGCTTCCATCACTCCGCTGCCCGGCTCTCGCTCCTCGCCACAAGAGCGGTGAGCGCCTGTTCGACAAGTTCATCAAGAATCTCGGCCGTCGGCTGCTCGCGGGTGACGAGACCGACGCTCTGCCCGGCCATGACCGAGCCGTTTTCGATGTCGCCCTCGACGACCGCGCGCCTCAGCGCGCCGGCCCAGAAGTGCTCAATCTTGAGCTGCGCCTCCTTCTGGTCGAGTTTGCCCGCGCGATAGAGGTCGATCACCTCGCGCTGGGTCTCGGCGAAGCGCGCGGTCGCCTGGTTGACGAGCGCACGCACGGGGATGACAGGGAACTGCGGATCGAGTTGCACCGATGGCTGCGCGTCGCGCGCCGAGGCGCGGATGAACGCTTCCTTGAAGCGCGGATGGGCAATGCACTCGGTCGCGCACACGAAGCGGGTGCCGAGCTGGCATCCGGCCGCGCCCATCTCGAGGAACGCGAGGACCGCCTCGCCGCGGCCGATGCCGCCCGCCACGAACACGGGGACGTCGGGCAGCGCCGGCAGCACTTCCTGCGCCAGCACGCTGGTCGACACCGGGCCGATATGGCCGCCGGCTTCCATGCCCTCGATGACGATGGCATCGGCACCGATCCGCACCAGCCGCTTGGCGATCACCAGCGCCGGCGCGAAGCAGATGACCTTGCGCTTCGCCTCCTTGAGGCGCGCGATCGAGGCCTGCGACGGCACGCTGCCCGCGAGCACGACGTGGCCGACGCCCTTGCGGATGCACACCTCGATCAGCTCGGCGAGCTGCGGGTGCATGGTGATGAGATTGACGCCGAACGGCTCCTTCGTGAGCGCGAAGGTGCCGTCGATCTCGGCCGCGAGCTGTTCGGGGTTCATTGCCCCGCAGGCGATGACGCCGAAGCCGCCGCCGTTGGAGATCGCCGCCACCAGATGGCGCTCGGAGACCCACGTCATGGCGCCGCCGAGGATGGCGTAGCGCGTCCCAAGGAATGCGGTGCCGCGCCGCCACAGCTCGTTGAGACGCGTCTCGGCGGCGGGCCGAGTCATGGGTCAGGCCGCGTCGAGCTGATACGCCGCGTGCAGGGCGCGCACGGCGAGCTCGGTGTAGGCCTCCTCGATCAGGATCGAGATCTTGATCTCCGACGTCGAGATGACCTGAATGTTGATGCCCTTGGCGGCGAGCGTCTCGAACATCGTCCGCGCGACGCCGGTGTGGCTACGCATGCCGACGCCGACCACCGACACCTTGCAGACATTGGCATCCGGCGTAACCGCGAGGCAGCCGAGCGCCTTCGCTTTCGGCTCGAGAATCTGGATCGCGCGCGGAAGATCGGCGCGCCCGACCGTGAAGGTGATGTCGGTCGCCTTGCCATCCTCGGACACGTTCTGGACGATCATGTCGACGTTGATCGCCGAGTCGGCGAGCGCGCCGAACACATCGGCGGCGACGCCCGGCCGGTCGGGAACGCGAATCAGCGTGACCTTCGCTTCGTCGCGGGAATACGTGACGCCGCTGACCAGTGCTTTTTCCACAATCTCATCCTCATCAACGACGAGCGTTCCCGGGGCGTCCGTGAAGCTCGACAGCACCTGGAGCCGCACGCGCTCCTTCATGGCCAGCTCGACCGACCGCGTGTGCAGCACCTTCGCGCCCAGAGATGCCATCTCGAGCATCTCCTCGTAGGTGATTTTATCCAGCTTGCGGGCCTTCGCAACGATGCGGGGATCGGTGGTGTATACCCCGTCGACGTCGGTGTAGATGTCGCAGCGATCGGCTTTCAGCGCCGCCGCGAGGGCCACAGCCGAGATGTCGGACCCGCCGCGACCGAGCGTGGTGACGCGTCCGTCGGCGGCAATGCCCTGGAACCCCGCGACCACCGGCACCTCGCCCGCCGCCATGCGCTCAAGCAGCGCCGAGCCGTCGATCGATTCGATGCGCGCCTTGCCGTGGACGTCGTCGGTACGGATCGGCACCTGCCATCCCATCCACGAACGTGACGGAATCCCGATCTCCTGGAGCGCCAACGCCGTCAGGCCGATCGTCACCTGCTCGCCGGTCGCGACCACGGCGTCGTACTCGCAGGCGTCGTGCAGGGGTGAAACGCCGTTCACCCACCCCACCAACTGGTTGGTGGTGCCGGACATGGCCGAGACCACGACCGCGACCTCATTTCCGGCGTCGACCTCCCGTTTGACCCGCTTGGCGACGGCGCGGATACGGTCGAGGTCGGCCACCGACGTGCCGCCGAATTTCTGCACGATTCGGGCCATGATGTTCGCTCGGCTGGAAACTGCGGGATTGAGGTGACGGGAAGCGCCGGAACGGCCGCGCGAGACCACCCCGCGCCAGCCCGGTGCGCAAACGACAGGCACATCGCTTGCCGCCCGGACGCGGCGTATACATACTCCACCGCCGACGCGCGCCGCAAGCCGCGCCCCGCCCCGCCACAGACCCCTGAAATCGCCGTAATTCGCGATGAGCGAGCACCCAGACAGCCACCTCGGCGATCCGTCCGCGGAGCCCCGGCCCAGCGTCGACCCGGCCGAGATTGCCCGGTTCGAGGCAATGGCCGCCGAATGGTGGGATGCCCGCGGCAAGTTCGCGCCGCTTCATCGGTTCAACCCGACACGGATCGGGTTTCTCAAAGACGCGCTGGTCCGGCACTTCGGCCGCAGCCCGGCCGACCCGCAGCCGCTCAAGGGGCTCACCCTGCTCGACATCGGCTGCGGCGGTGGCCTCGTCGCCGAGCCGATGGCCCGCCTCGGCGCGACGGTCACCGGAATCGACGCCGGTCGCGCGACGGTCGAGGCCGCCAGGGCCCACGCCCGAACGATGGGTCTCTCCATCGACTACCGCGTCGCGACCGCCGAGGAGCTCGCCGCAGACCGCGCACGCTTCGATGCGGTGTTCGCACTCGAGGTCATCGAGCACGTCGCCGATCCTCGCGGATTCCTCGCGACCGCGGCGACGCTGATGAATGCCGAAGGAATGATGGCGGTCGCCACCCTGAACCGCACCGCCCGCAGCTTCCTGCTGGCGATCGTCGGCGCGGAATACGTGCTGCGGTGGATGCCGAAGGGCACCCACGACTGGAAGCGGTTCCTGCGTCCCGAGGAGCTCGACGAGTTGCTGGAAGCGGCCGGGCTGAACGTCACGGCACGGACCGGCGTGGTCTACAACCCGCTGTCGGATCGGTGGTCGTTGAGCAGCGACACCGGCGTGAACTACATGGTGATCGCGGTCTAGTCAGGCTCGCGGAAAATCGCGACGCCCGCGCTTACGCGTCGGTATGCGGCAGGTCAGGAAGCGGGAAGCACTCGACCCCCTCGTCCTTCAGTTCGATCGCATCCTTCACCGTCGCCTTGCCGACGATGCCTCGCTTCTCCGCCTCGCCGGTGTGAATTCGGCGCGCTTCCTCGGCGAAGCGCTCGCCGACGTCCTCGCACTTGTCGGCGACCTCCTTATGGAGCGCCTTGACCATCTGATAGTAGGTCTTGGTCTTTGCGGCCGCGGCCTCGCCCTCCTTGGCGCGCTTGAGCCCGCGCGACGGCGCGATGTTCGGCGCCATCAGCGCCTTCTTGACCTTCGTCGTTCCGCATTCCGGGCACGCGATATCGCCGCCCTTGCTCTGGGAGTCGAAAGCGGCGGAATCCTTGAACCATGCTTCGAACGCATGGCCCTTGCGGCACTCGAGATCGAACAAAATCATTCCTGGACCATCCGGACGGCTGGGCACCCCGAATATCTACGCACCTTCGCCGTAATTTCAAGGCGGAGAACCGCCGTAAAACGCAGGGCTCACACGCGCAATCGACAGCGCAACCGAGATTGCGGGCCGGGTCCCGCCGCCGTAGCTTGGCCGTCCTCACCTTCATGTCCCAATCACCCGTTCTGAACTTTCGGAGACCTGCCATGACGTTGCGTTTGGGCGATACCGCACCCGATTTCGAAGCCGACACCAGCCAGGGCCGCATCAGGTTTCACGACTGGGCCGGCGATTCGTGGGTGATCCTGTTCTCGCACCCGAAGGACTTCACCCCGGTGTGCACGACCGAACTCGGTTACACCGCGAAGCTCGTGCCCGAATTCAAGAAGCGAAACGTGAAGGTGCTCGCGCTGTCGATCGACCCCGTCGAATCCCACAAGGGGTGGATCAACGACATCGAGGAGACGCAGGGCTCCAAGGTCGAGTACCCGATCATCGCCGACCCCGAGAAGAAGGTCGCGAACCTGTACGGGATGATCCATCCCGCCCACGACCAGGTGCACACCGTGCGCACGGTGTTCGTCATCGATCCGCAAAAGAAGGTGCGGCTGATGATCGTCTATCCGCAGACCACCGGCCGCAACTTCGATGAGATCGTGCGTGTCGTCGATTCGATGCAGCTCACCGACAAGTACACCGTTGCGACGCCGGTGAACTGGAAGTCGGGCGACGACGTCATCATCGTCCCGTCGGTCAGCGACGAGGACGCCAACAAGAAATTTCCGAAGGGCTTCAAGAAGGTGAAGCCGTACCTCCGGCTGACGCCGCAGCCGAACAAGTAGTCACGCCCGCCTGATCAGGAAAAAGCCCGCCAAATGGCGGGCTTTTTTTATCGCGTGATTACCGCGCCGGCGGCGCGAACGACGGCTGGTGTTTGACGGCTGGCACCTGACCGCGCGCCTTGTCGACGAGCGCGGGATCGATCGTAGCCGTGACGATGCCGGTGCTCTCGCCGCCATCCGCGAGCACGGCGCCCCAGGGATCGACGATCAATGAGTGGCCGAAGGTGCGGCGGCCTTCCGGGTGCGTGCCGGTCTGAGCGGCGGCGAATACGAACGCGCCCGCCTCTATCGCCCGGGCGCGCAACAGCACGTGCCAGTGCGCCTCCCCGGTCGTCTTGGTAAACGCCGAGGGCACGACGATGTAGCGTGCACCCGCCTGGGCGAGTTGCCGATAAAGATGCGGAAACCGGACGTCGTAGCACACCGACATCCCGAGCTTTCCCCATGGCGTATCGGCGACGACGGCGCGATCTCCGGCCTCGAACGTCGCCGATTCGCGATAGCGCTCACCGGACGGCAGGTCGACGTCGAAGAGATGGATCTTGTCGTAGAAGGCGACAACCGAGCCGTTGTCGTCGAACAGCACCGATCGATTGAACACCTTTCCGCTCGGCGCGCGAATCGGCAGCGATCCCGCCAACAGCCACGCTTTCGTCTCGCGCGCGATCCCGGCAAACGTCGCCACCAGGCTGTTGCCGTCCCACGGTTCGGCCTGGGCTCGCAGCGCATCGCTCCTGGGCTCGAACAACGCGACGTTTTCCGGAGTGAGAATCAGTTCGGCGCCGCGCGCACGAGTCTCTCGTACCTGCGCAACAATCGTGGCGATGTTCTCTGCGGAACTCCGCCCGGAATTGGTCTGGACGCAGGCGACCGTGAATGTCATGCGCCGAGCAAGCGGTCGAGTTCGCCCTTGGACTCGAGCGCGTGCAACTCGTCGCTGCCGCCGATTCCGTCACCGTCGATGAAGATTTGCGGCACCGTCCGGCGGCCGCCGGAGCGTTGCAGCATTTCGTCGCGAGCGCCCGGAACCATGGTGACGTCGATCTCCTCGAAGTTTGCTCCCTTGCGCTTCAGCAACGCTTTCGCACGCACGCAGAAGGGGCAGAACGGCGTGGTGTACATCTCGATCTTCGGCATTCACGCAACCTGATTATGGACCGCAACGTATATAGGGACGCGATCAGGAAAATCCTAGGGCGCTTATTCCTCCCAAGTTACTCGTGCGAGTGTAAGTATATCGATGGATATCGCTCCGGCACGCAGCAGGGCCCTGACGCATACCCCGACCGTCGCGCCCGTGGTGAGCACGTCATCGATCAGCACAATGCGTCGGCCTTTGATTGATGTCACACGCGCCACCGCGATGGCTCCACGCACGTTGGCGGCCCGGCCCCTTCGGTCGAGGCCGCCCTGGCTCGGCGTCGGCCGAACGCGGAGGAGCGCATCGACGCCCACCGGAATGCCGCACAGCTTGCCCAGGGCCAAGGCCAGCACCGCCGACTGATTGTAACGGCGGGCGAACAGACGGCGGCGGTGAAGCGGCACCGGGACGATCAGATCGGCATCGGCGAGCAGCTCGGCTCCGGCGCGGGACAGCCAGCGCGCCAGCGTCGGCGCCGCGTCCAGCCGGTCACCATGCTTGAAGGAAATCACGAGGTTCCTGCCGACGCCCCGGTAGCGGAACACGGCGCGCGCCCGGCGCCATGGCGGGCGCGCAGCGAGACAGGCCCCGCACAGCAGAAGATCGTCGCCGTTGCCCGCCGACAGAGGTAGCCCGCAGCACGCGCAGTGCGGCGCGGCAATGAAATCGACGTCCGGCCAGCAAGTCGCGCACAGGGTGCGGGCATCGGCGACGATCGTGCCGCACGCGAGACACCGCGGCGGCAAGGCGACATCGAGCAGTCGCTGCCCAAGCCCTCGCAGCCAGCGGGCCGAGCGGCTCCGCGCGGCGATTCCCCTGGCAAGGCTCCAGTTCAGTCCGTGGTGAACCATCGTCCCCTCGGCCCCCAGTCTAGCTCGGGACCGCCCGCTTCGCGCGCTCGTTCCGCAGCGGTACCCGTGCGATAAGAAGCAAATGAACACCGAGAATCCGGCCGCACCGTTCGATCGCGGCGTCGTGCGTCGACACCGCGACCGCGCCGCCACGGGCTTCGATGGCCACGCGTTCCTGTTCGACGAGATCGGCGAGCGTCTGCTCGACCGATTGTCGGATATTCGGCGGCCGTTTCCGCGCGCGCTCGAGCTCGGGAGTCGCGACGGGCGCCTGCGCGATCGGGTGACGGTTGCCGGCGAACTCTACGTCCGGACCGACCTCTCGGAGCGGATGGCGCGCGCCGCGCAGACGCGAAACCCGGGCCCGCTCACGGTCGTCGCCGACGAGGAGCTGCTGCCGTTCGCGGAGGGCTCGTTCGATCTCGTCGTCAGCAACCTGTCACTGCATTGGGTCAACGATCTGCCGGGCGCGCTCGCCCAGATCCGCCGCGTGCTTCGCCCCGACGGCCTGCTGCTGGCGAGTCTGTTCGGCGGCGAGACGCTGATCGAGCTACGGCAAGCGCTGCTCGCCGCCGACGTCGCGGTGTCGGACGGCGCGAGTCCGCGGGTGTCGCCGTTCTGCGACGTGCGCGATGCGGCACATTTGCTGGGACGCGCCGGTTTCGCGCTGCCGGTCGCCGACGTCGACCTCCTGACCGTCACCTACTCCGATATCCTCGCGCTGATGCGCGATCTGCGCGGCATGGGCGAGACGAGCGCGCTGAAGCTGCGGCAGAAGAGCGTTACGCCGCGCGCCACGTTCGCGGCCGCCGACGAACACTATCGCCGCGCGTTCCCGGCCGACGGCCATCGCCTGCACGCCACCTTCGAGGTAATCTATCTCGCGGCGTGGCGGCCGCACGAAAGTCAGCAGAAACCGCTGCGTCCCGGTGCCGCGGCGACCCGGCTTGCCGATGCTTTGGGGGCTCCGGAGCATCCCACCGGGGATCCGACGCGCCCGCGCCGTTGACCAAGATCAACGCGCCGTGAAGCGAATCGGTCATGATGTTCCCACCGATAGGAGAAACTGTGATGGCGCTTCGCTTCCTCGCTCACTGGAGTGTTCTGCTGGCCGCGTTGCTGATCCTGTCGACGGAAGCGCAGGCTCAGACGAGGGGGAATCCCGACAACGGCCTCAAGCTCGCCCGCCAATGGTGCACACCCTGCCATGTCGTCGAGCCGGCGGGCCGCGGCGGCGACGCCGGGCCGCCCTTCATCCAGGTTGCGAACCGCCCGGATCGGACGGCGCAGACGTTGCGCGCCTGGCTCAACGATCCCCATCCGCCGATGCCGAACCTCGGCCTTTCGGGGCGAGAGGTCGACGACATCGCCGTCTACATCGAATCGCTGCAGGGTCGGCTGTAGCTAGAGAAAATCCCGCAGCATCGGGATCAGCGGCTCATCGGCCGGCGGCATCGGGTAGTCCCGAAGCTTGTTGGGGAACACCCACTTGAGGGTCTGTCCCTCGCGCGGCGTCGGAATGCCCTGCCACTTGCGGCAGAGATAGAGCGGCATCAGCAGGTGGAAGTCGGCGTAGCCGTGGGACGCGAACACGAACGGCCCGAGACAGCTCTCGGCGACGTCGATGTCGAGCTCTTCCTTCAGCTCGCGGATCAGCGCGACCTCCGGCGTTTCGCCGTCATGGACCTTGCCGCCCGGGAATTCCCAGAGGCCCGCCATCGGCTTGCCCTCGGGACGCCGGGCGATCAGCACCCGGCCGTCGACATCGACCAGCGCGACGGCCGCAACCAGCACGATTCGCTTGGTCATTCCCGCCCCACCGCCTGACTGAGCGCCGCGCGGGCGAAGCTCGCGCGAGTCGCCCGGAACACCAGCACCTCGCGATCGCCGCCGCGCGTAGGTGCGGGCCGCATGGCGCGGCCCTCGACGTCGAAGCCGGACTTCACCAGGACCCCGACCGAACGTGCGTTGTCGACGAACACCTCGGCGTTGAGCGCCGGCAGCTTCAGGTCGCCGAAGGCAAAGCGGGCGACGCGGCGCACCGCCTCGCTCATGTAGCCCTGCCCCCAGTACTCGTGTCCGAGCCAGTAGCCGACGTCGCCCGAGCGCTCATTTACGGTCACCGAGACGACGCCGATCAGATCGCTTTCGTCCTTGCGCACGATCGCGAACGCCCGCTCGCCGCGCGTCGCAAGGCCGTCGAACCAGCCGGCGACGTTCTCCTCGGTGAGGGGATGCGGAACGGAGCGCGTCATCTCGGCGACCCGCTGATCGCCGGCGAGGGTTGCGATGCGGCCGATATCCTCTCGGGCGACGGGACGCAGCACGAGGCGTTGCGTCGCAAGCTCCGGCACCGTCAGCTCCGGTAGCCGATGTTGATGTCGATGTAGCGATGCGTCAGGTCGCAAGTCCACACCGTCGCGCGGCCACGGCCACCCGCGCCGGCGTCGATGGCGATGTCGATGTCGCTGCCTTTCATGTGCTTGGCCACGGGCGTTTCGTCATAGTCGGGACGCACGGCACCGGCCTGGGTGATCGGCACACCGCCGATCGCGACCTTCAGGCGATCCATGTTGCACGGCTCGCCCGACTTGCCGACGGCCGCGACAATGCGGCCCCAGTTGGCGTCGGAGCCAGCGATCGCCGTCTTGACGAGCGGCGAATTGGCGACCGCAAGCCCGATGCGCCGTGCGCTATCGTCCGACCTGGCGCCGGTCACCGCAATGGTGACGAACTTGGTCGCGCCTTCGCCGTCGCGGATCACCTGATGGGCGAGGTCGCGCAGCACCTCTTCGAGCTTCTGCCGGAAGTCCTTGAGCTTGGTGTCCGCCGCGGTGCGGATCGCGGGATGCTCGGCCTGACCCGTGGCGACCAACAGCACCGTATCGGAGGTCGAGGTGTCGGAGTCGACGGTGATCGAGTTGAACGTGCGGTCGGCGGCGGGCCTGAGCAGCGAGCGCAGCACGGCCGCCGGCAGCTTCGCGTCGGTGAAGACGTAGCCCAGCATCGTGCCCATGTTGGGCGCAATCATGCCCGAGCCCTTGATGATGCCGACGATGTTGACCGTCGCCTTGCCGATGCGCGCGGTCCGCGCCGAGCCCTTCGGAAAGGTGTCGGTGGTCATGATCGCGCGCGCCGCGGTCTCCCAGTCGACCTCGGAGCCGGCGAGAGTCTGCGGCAGCGCGTCGGTGATCCTGTCGTCCGGCAACGGCACGCCGATGACGCCGGTCGACGACACGAACACCTCGGTCGGCTTGCAGCGCAGAAGCTTCGCCGTCGCGGCTGCGGTCCGCTTCACCGAAGCCATACCGATCCTGCCGGTGAAAGCATTGGCATTGCCGGCGTTGACGACCAGCGCCCGGGCGCGGCCGCCCCGCGCGCAGTCCTGATCCCACAGCACCGGCGCCGCGGCCGCCGCCGAGCGGGTGAAGACACCGGCGATCTGGGTGCCGTGGGCGAGCTCGGCGACCATCAGGTCGGTGCGGCCCTGGTAGCGGATGCCGCAGGCGGCGGTGAAGAGCCGCACGCCGGCGATGGTGGGCATATCGGGAAACCGCTCGGGAGCGAGCGGGGAGATCGTGCTGTTCATGGCGGAAGCGGCCTTGTCGGCTTGTCTGTCTATTGGCTTTTTTCAGCGTCTGGTCGTATCAGGTCGCGTCATCGGCCCTGGGTGCCGGGGCCGGGAGGAAGAGCCGGCGCCCCTGTCGGCGGCAGCGGCTTTGAGCCATCGGGCGTCAGGCGCTCGATCTTGGCGCCATTGCGCAGGCGCGACCGCTCGGCACCCTCGACGTCCTCGCTGAGGGCCTGCTGGATCTCGTCGCGCTTTTCGTCGTAGCTTGGCTTGTAGTCGGCCTGGATGTCGTCGACGCGGATGACGTGGAATCCGAACTGGGTCTGCACCGGCGCACGCGAGGTCTCGCCCTTCTTCATGGCGAACACGGCGTCGCCGAACGGGCCGACGACCTGCTCCTTCGATATCCAGCCGAGATCGCCGCCAGCCTTGGCCGAGCTGGGATCCTGCGAGCGCTCGCCGGCAAGCTTGGCGAAGTCGGTGCCCTTGGCGAGCTCGCGGATGATGTCGACCGCCTCGTCTCGCGTCTTGACCAGGATGTGGCGCGCATGGACGCGCGCCTCGGGCTTCATGGCGCCGATCATCTCGGCGTAGCGCTTCTGCATCGCCGCCTCGGTGACCTGCTTTTGCATGCGCTTGACGAGGAAGGTCTGCTCGAGGACGCGGTCCTCGAGGTCCTTCATCCGCGCCTTGACGTCGGCATCGTTGGCAAGGCCGTCCTTGCGCGCGGCGCCGGCGATCAGCTTGCGGTCGATGACGCGGTCGAGCAGAACCGGCCACAGCGCCTCGATCGGCATCTGTTGGAACTGAGGCGGCAACGTCTCGGCTTCGCGCAGCACATCCGAGCGCAGCACAGCTTCGCCGTTGACCCGGCCGACCACGGGATCGGCCACCGGGGCTGTGGGGGCGGCTTTCGGCGCCGTCTGCGCCGCTGCGGACGGGATGCTTGCCGCCGACAGCGTCAGCGTTGCGACAAGGAGCAATGAAAATGATGCGGTACCAGCGGCGCGGCTCATGGAGACTCCGGGGGAGGACTGAGGGGAAATCCCGTCATGCGGGAAGGCGTAGGCGCCGCCCCGTCGGGGGATAATGCACATCGCCACGGCGGTTACAAGGCGGCTGCGGCGCGTAGGCACACGCATGAAAAACCCGCGCAAACCGCGCGGAACTGCTGGTAAATTCCCGGCCGCGCGTTGACAGTGACGGGCCTCGCCTCTATCTCAATGGGGCCCGGCGACCAGCCCCTCTCGCACCGTCGCGCCGCCCCGGTCGCAAGACGGGCTCCGTCCCCTTTATCGCGTCAAGGATCACCATGCTCGGCGCCTTCGCCCGCAAGCTGTTCGGCACCTCCAACGACCGTTTCGTCAATCGGCTCCAGAAGCCCGTCGCCGAGATCAACGCCCTCGAGCCCGAGATCAAGGCGCTGTCTGACGACCAGCTCCGCGCACGCACGCAGATGCTGAAGGACCGCCTGGCCAAGGGCGAGACCCTCGACGACATCCTGCCCGAGGCGTTTGCGACGGTCCGCGAGGCGGCGGTGCGCGTACTCGGCCAGCGTCACTTCGACGTCCAGCTCATGGGCGGCATGACGCTGCACCGCGGCATGATCTCCGAGATGGCGACCGGCGAAGGCAAGACCCTCGTCGCCACCCTGCCCGCCTACCTCAACGCGCTCACCGGCAAGGGCGTGCACGTCGTCACCGTCAACGACTACCTGGCCTCCCGCGACTCCGACTGGATGGGCCAGATCTATCGCTTCCTCGGCCTGACCGTCGGCTGCATCGTCCACGGCCTCAACGACGACGAGCGCCGCGCCCAGTACGCCGCCGACATCACCTACGGCACAAACAACGAGTTCGGCTTCGATTATCTCCGCGACAACATGAAGTACCGGCTGGAGGACATGGTCCACCGGCCGTTCAACTACGCGATCGTCGACGAGGTCGACTCGATCCTGATCGACGAGGCCCGCACGCCGCTCATCATCTCCGGCCCGGCGGAGGACTCCTCCGAGCTCTACCGCAGGGTCAACGCGCTGATTCCCAATCTCGGTCCCGACGACTTCGAGAAGGACGAGAAGATGCGCACGGTCTCCTTCACCGAGGCCGGCCAGGAGCACATGGAAGAGCTGCTCCGCGAGAGCGGGCTGATGACCGCGGGCTCGCTCTACGACTACGAGAACGTGACCCTCGTCCACCACGCCAACCAGGCGTTGCGCGCGCACAAGATG
>DATJIG010000162.1:0-13800 GCA_035493495.1 Alphaproteobacteria bacterium | reverse complement strand
GAGGTCGTCAGGTCGAGGCGCTTGCCCTTGTAGAATTGTTCGACCGCCTTATCCGCAGAAGTCTGGGCCGAGGCGACGCCTGTCGTCAGCGTCAGCGCGACGACGCTCACCGTGGCCAGTGCACGATTCATAACTTCCTCTCCATGAGCGCTTAGTAAAACGCGTCCTTTTTTGTTCTCGTCACCCCTGCGAAACCAGGGGTCCAGAGCGGCCGCACTGGATTCCCGCTCCTAGGACCGCTTGCACGTGGTCCGTTTAAAAGAGGGTGCGGGAATGACGCATAAGAAATTGCAGCGCTTTCGCCGCTACGCCTTCGCCTTCAACGATGCCAAAACTTCGTCCGTGTGCTCGCCGAGCTCCGGCGCCGCGGTCTTGACCTCGGGCGGCGTTCCCGACATGCGCACGCCATTGCGCACCAGCCCGACCATGCCGACCTTTTTGTGCGGCTTGTCGACGCGCATCGCGAGGTGCTTCACCTGCGGGTCGTCGAACACCTCATCCAGCGTGTTGAGCGGAGAGCAGGGCACGTCCTCGGCCTCGAGCTTCGCGAGCCAGGTGGCGCGCACGTCGGTCTTGAACACCCCGGCGAGTTCGCGGTTGAGGTCCTCGTAGTGCTTGCCGCGCGTCTCCTTGGTGGCGAAGCGCGGATCCTTGAGCCAGTCGGACTTGCCGGCGACGCGGCACAGCGCCTCCCAGAACTTGGTCGGCGACGACAGGTGCACGACGAACGGCTTGTTGTCCTTGGCGACGAAGGCATAGACCTGCGCCTGGCGCGTGCGAGTGGCGCGGCCCGGCACCTTCTTGGTGTCCTCGAAGAAGCGCGCGGCGTTTTCGCCGCAGAACGAGATCGTCGCTTCGAGCAGCGACGTGTCGACGCGCTGGCCCTTGCCGGTGGTGCCGCGCGAGATCAGCGCCGCCATGATGCCGTTGCACGCCACCATGCCCGACAGGTGGTCGGAGAGCGAGATGCCCATCGGCCGCGGATTTTCGGTGTCGGTAAGGAGGCTGAGCAGTCCGCTCATCGCCTGGCCGACGGTATCGTAGCCGGGACGCGAGGCGTAGGGGCCATCGGTGCCGAAGCCGGTGATCGAGCACCAGACGAGCTTCGGATTGTCCTTCGTCACCTCGTCGTAGCCGAGGCCCAATCGCTCCATGGTGCCGGTGCGGAAGTTCTCGATCACGACGTCGGCGGTGCGGATCAGCGCGCGCGCCGCTTTCAGCCCGTCGGGCGACTTGAGGTCGAGCTCGACGCTCTTCTTGTTGCGGTTCACCGAGCCGAACGTCGGGCTGTACTCGATGCGTCCCCAGCCGCGGAACGGGTCGCCCTTGCCCGGGGCCTCGACCTTGATCACCTCGGCGCCGAAGTCGGCGAGCAGCATGCCGGCGTAGGGGCCCGAGACATAATTGGCGAACTCGACGACCCGGATTCCCTGAAGCGCGCCCGACACTGCAACCTCCCAGAAGCGTTGAAAAAACGAAATGTTTGTTCGGCACGAGAGTACCGGCACGCTCACGGCACGGCAAGGCGGCGCGGCCGTTGACGGGCGCGGGGGCGGGGCGCTAGTTATGAGCTAAGAATTCTAATCATTGGTCAGGGAGCGCGCGGCATCGGGCCGACGAGACCTGTCCGATCAGGGAGTACGGGTATGGGTGTCATTGACGCCGACGCGCACGTGGTCGAATCGCGCGATACGTTCAAGTACATCGATGCAAAGGACAAGAAGTACCGGCCGCTGGTGCTCGCACAGGAGGCCGATCTCGACGACAACCGGGTGCTGTCGAATGAGGGCACGGCGCAGAAGCATTTCTGGGTCATCGACGGCCGGATCCAGCCGATGGAAGGCAACATCGGATCGAACACCACCGCCGAATCGCGCGAGATGAAGTCGGTCGACGCGCGCCTCAAGCACATGGACGAGCTCAACATCGACGTCCAGGTGCTGTATCCGACAGTGTTCCTGCGCGCATGGACCCAGGACCCGACGGCCGAGCTCGTGATCTGCCGCTCCTACAACCGCTGGCTCGCCGACATCTGGAAGGGCGCCAAGACGCGGCTGCGCTGGGTGGTGATGCCGCCGCTTCTCGACATGGTCGAGACCCGCAAGGAACTCGAGTTCGGCAAGGCCAACGGCGCCGTCGGCATCTTCCTGCGCGGCCTCGAGTGCGAGCGCCGGCTGACCAATCCGTACTTCTTCAAGCTCTACGACATGGCGCAGGAGCTCGACATGCCCCTGTGCTTCCACTCGGGCAACAACAGCTTCAACGTCCGCGACATCTACGCGACCGAGTCGGGCTTCGGCCGCTCGAAGCTGCCCGTCGTCGCCGCGTTCCACGGCCTGCTGATGGAGGGCGTGCCAGAGAAGTTCCCGAAGTGCCGCTGGGGCTTCGTCGAGGTCTCGGCGCAGTGGCTGCCGTACGCCCTCAACGACCTCGGGCTGCGCATGCGGCGCAAGGGCAAGCGCATGCAGAAGTCGATCCTCAAGGACAACAACTTCTACGTCGCGTGCCAGACAACCGACGATCTCGGACCGATCGTCGACCTGGTGGGCGAGGATCGGCTCGTCGTCGGCACCGACTACGGCCATGCCGACACCTCGGCCGAGATCGAGGCGCTGCGCCGCATTCGGGACGACGGCAAGATCTCGGCGGGCGTCGCCAACAAGATTCTCGACGACAACGCCCGCGCGCTTTACGGGCTCTGAAACTCTGACCAAGGCGCGTCAAGCGCCGGTCGCAGGGAGGTTCGAATGAACGCGCACCAGTCGCAGTGTGTCTGGACGCGGGCGGTGACCGGGTTGGTCCCGGCGCTTGCCGTGTTGCTGTGGACGTTTGCCGCCGTCGCGCTAACGCCCGAGGAGATCGCGACCTACAACGGTCCCGATCGCCAGAAGGTCCTCGAGGAGGGCGCGAAGAAGGAAGGGAGGGTTGCGATCTACTCCGGCATGATCGTCGACCAGGCGCTGCGGCCGATGGCCGAGGCGTTTGAGAAGAAGTATCCGTTCCTCAAGGTCGACTACTGGCGCGGCGCCTCGCCCCAGATTATTCAAAAGGCGCTCGCCGAGGCGCGCGCCGGCAAGGTCCAGGTCGACGTGCTGGAGAGTACGAGCCTCGCGCCCGGTCTGGTTCGCGGCGGCGTGGTGCAGAAGTTCCATTCGCCCGAGTCCGACAGCTATCCGAAGCACCTCGTCGATCCGAATAGCATGTGGGCGTCGACCCGCCTCAGCTATTTCGGCGCTGCCATCAACACCGAGATGGTGAAGAAGGAAGAGGCGCCAAAGACCTGGGACGATCTGCTCAATCCGAAGTGGAAGGGCAAGATCGCCTGGCGCGTCGGCGGCGGCGATACCGGCGCCGAGCTGTTCGTCACCAACCTGCGCCTGCTGTGGGGCGACGAGAAGGCCGAGGCCTATATCAAGAAGCTCGCGGGTCAGGATGTCGTCGGCTACACCTCGTCGGCGCGGCAGCTCGTCAACCAGGTGATGGCGGGCGAGTACGCGATCGCCCTCAACATCTTTCTCCATCATCCGCTGATCAGCGCCCAGAAGGGCGCCCCGGTGGCGCCCAATCCGATGGAGCCGATCCCGAGCCTCAACGGCACGGTGCTGATGGCCAAGAGCGCGCCGCATCCGTATGCGGCGATGCTGCTGATCGACTTCATGCTGTCGAAGGACGGCCAGGAGACGTTCCTCGCCGGCGACTACTTCCCGGCCAACCCGGCGCTCGAGCCATCGAAGGAGTTGAAGGCGATCGTGCCGTCGGTCATCGGCATGAAGGAGCAGTTCATCTCCCCGGACGAGGTCAACGACATGAACAAGCAGTCGTCCGAGTGGATCAAGAAGTACTTCCGCTAAGCGGACCTCGCGCGGGCAAGGTGTTCAGGGTGTTTTCGTGACGACGCAGGAGATTCCGGCCGTGGCGGTCCGCTCGGCGCGGCCGCTTCGGCTGTCGCCGGCGGTTGTCGTCCTTTCCGTCGTGCTGCTGGCGCTGATCATCCCGCCGACGATCTTCCTGGTCCAGACCAGCGTGCACGAAACCAACGCCGACGGCTCGTTCGGTGCCTTCACGCTGCGCTACTTCGGCGAGTTGTTCGGAAACCCGCGGCTGTTCGGGAACCTGGTCAACAATGTGATCTACGCCTTCGGCTCGGCGGCGGTCGCGATCGCCATCGGCACCGCGCTCGCGTGGATCGTCGAGCGGACGAACACGCCGATGCGGCGCTACGTCTTCCTGTTGTCGATCATCTCGCTCGGCATCCCGAGCGTGCTCTACACCGTCTCGTTCCTGCTGCTCCTCGGCAAGGCGGGGCCGGTCAACGATCTCCTGCGCTTGGCGTTCGGCTCCGGCGGGCCGCTGGTCAACGTCTACTCGCTGTGGGGCATGATTGTCGTCGAGGGTATCGACTTCTCGCCGCTCGCGTTCCTCCTGCTGTCGTCGGTGTTCCGCGCCAACGACGCCTCGTTCGAGGAGGCGTCGCTGATGAGCGGCGCCGGGCTGTGGAAGACATTCAAGAACATCACGCTGCGGCTGGCCATGCCGGGCATCCTGGCGCTCCTCATTCTGGTTTTGATCCGCGCCTTCGAATCCTTTGAGATCCCTGCGCTCGTCGGTCGCCCGGGGCGCGTCTACGTGCTCACGACCGACATCTACGACAGCATCCACACCCAGGTACCGCCCAACTACGGCGAGGCCGGCGCGTTCTCGATCATCCTGCTGGTGATCGTCGTCATCATGCTCGTGTTCTACAACCGGCTCAGCCGCCGCGCCGAGCGTTTCCAGACGATCACCGGCAAGGGATTCAGGCCGCGCGTCATGGATCTCGGCAAGTGGCGCTATGCCACCGCCGCGACGCTCGGCGTGCTGTTCGCCATCATCATCGGCCTTCCGATCGCCATCGTGCTCTACGCCTCGTTCCTGCCGTACTACGACGGCGTGCGGCTGGCGTCCTTCTCGACCATGACGCTCGCCAACTACGCGCATGTCTGGGGCAGCTCGAGCTTCCGCGATTCGATCGGCAACACGATCATCATGGGCCTGGTGACCGCGAGCCTCGTCGGTCCGTTCACCGCGCTGTGCGCCTGGCTCGCGGTGCGGCGGGTGAGGGGCGCCGCATTCCTCGACCAGCTCGCGACCATGCCGCTGATCTTCCCGGCGATCGTCATGGGCGTCGCGTTCCTGCATCTGTTCTTGCATCTGCCGTTCCCGTTCTACGGCACGCTCGCCTCGCTGATCCTCGCCTCGTCGGTGCGCTTCCTGCCCTACGGCATGCGCTACTCCTACGCGGGCGTGCTGCAGATCCACAAGGAGCTGGAGGAAGCCTCGGCGCTCTCCGGCGCGCGACAGACAACGACGTTTCTCCGCGTCGTGCTGCCGCTGGTCGCGCCCGCGATCGTCACCTGCTGGTTGTTCGTGTTCCTGGTCTCGGTGAAGGCGGTCGCGATGGCGATCCTGCTCGCGGGTCCGGGGTCGCAGGTGGTCGCGGTGACGCTGTTCGATCTCTGGGACAACGGCCAAGTGACGGAACTCGCCGCGATGGGCGTGATCTGGGCCGGAATGATGACCGTGGTCAGCGTTGCCTTCTACATGTTGGCGCGTCGCTACGGATTGCGGGTGCATTAGATGCTGGACGTACGGGACCTTCACAAGCAGTACGCGAGCCAGGGCGGACGCCCCGGCGGCGGCGTGTTCGGCGCGAGTCTGCACATCGCCGACGGCGAGCTGTTCACGCTTCTCGGCCCCTCGGGCTGCGGCAAGACGACGACGCTGCGCTCGATCGCCGGCCTCGAGACTCCCGACACCGGCCACATTTCGCTCGGCGACACGGTGCTGTTCGATGCCGCGTCGGGCGCGCTCGTGCCCCTTTACGACCGCGACATCGGCATGGTGTTCCAGTCCTACGCGATCTGGCCGCACATGACGGTGTTCGAGAACGCGTCGTATCCGCTCCGCGTGGGCCGCAAAAAGTTCGGCGCCGCCGATGTCCGCAAGCGCACGGTCAACGTGCTCGAGCGTGTCGGCCTCGCCGAGTACATCGATCGTCCGGCAACTCATCTCTCCGGCGGCCAGCAGCAGCGCCTGGCACTCGCGCGCGCTCTCGCCCGCGAGCCGAAGCTCCTGCTGCTCGACGAGCCGCTCTCGAACCTCGACGCCAAACTGCGCGAGCAGATGCGGCATGAACTCAAGCGCCTGCAGCGCGACACCGGCGTAACGACGATCTACGTCACCCACGACCAGTCCGAAGCGCTGGCAATCTCCGACCGCATTGCGGTGATGGAAGATGGACGCATCGCCCAGGTCGGCAGCCCGCGCGACATCTACAACCGCCCGACCAGCGAGTTCGTGGCCGGCTTCATCGGCCGGACCAATCTCATCCGCGGCGATCTCGCGGCTGCGGTCGGCGGCGGCGCGCTCGCCGAGGTCGTGACCTCGACCGGGGCGCTGCGCTGCCTGTTCCCCGCCGCAGCCGCCGCGCGCAAGGGCATTGCCGTCGTGGTGCGGCCCGAGCACGTCGTCATCAGTAAGGACTCCGCGGTCGACGGCGACGGGAATCGTCTCGCCGGCCAGGTGGTGAGCGAGATCTATCTCGGCGAACTGATGGAGTACGTGGTCGCGACTGATGTGGGTACCGAGATGCTGGTGCGCACCGCGCCCGGCAAGCACATCGGCGTCGGCGATCGGGTGCGTCTCTCGTTCGCGCCCGAGCACACCGTGGCGGTTGCCGGAGTCGCCGGCGCGTAAGCTCGGGAACCCGCTCGAAGCGCCGACCGTTTGACCCTGGCGCGCCCCTGACATGCGAAGAGCGATTTTGCCACGGCGCGGGAGC
The DNA here is from genome assembly GCA_035493495.1 of Alphaproteobacteria bacterium. Classification (GTDB taxonomy): domain Bacteria; phylum Pseudomonadota; class Alphaproteobacteria; order SMXQ01; family SMXQ01; genus DATJIG01. The sequence continues at coordinate 6,980 of DATJIG010000162.1, read as the reverse complement.
TGCGCCTAAGCTTCGGCCCCTCGCTGCATTCACTTTCGAGTTTTTGGCTTGCCGTGACCACGTCCACCGCCCAGGCGGCGCAGACGCCCGCCATCGCTACGGTGCGCGCCATCATCTTCGGTCTGATGGTGGCGATGTTCCTCGCCGCCCTCGATCAGACCATCGTCGCCACCGCGCTGCCGACCATCGGCCGCGAGATCGGCAATCCCGAGGACCTGTCATGGGCGATCACAGCCTATCTGCTGGCGTCGACCACGGTCACGCCGCTCTACGGCAAGCTCGCCGACATCTACGGTCGCCGCGCCACGCTGATGACGGCGATCCTGATTTTCACCGTGGGCTCGATCGCCTGCGCGCTGTCGCCGAGCATGACGTTCCTGGCCTTCGCCCGCGCGCTGCAGGGTTTGGGCGGCGGCGGCCTGATCTCGACGTCGCAGACGATCATCGCTGACCTGATCCCGCCGCGTGAGCGATCGCGAGTCCAGGGCTACTTCGCTGCGGTGTTCGCCACCGCGAGCGTGGTCGGCCCGGTGATGGGCGGCGTCATGGCCGACTACCTGCACTGGAGCGTCATTTTCTGGATCAACGTTCCGTTGGGCGCTCTCGCCTGGTGGATGACCGGCAACTCGCTGCGCCAGTTGCCGCGCCATGAGCGGCCGCACCGCATCGACATTCTCGGTGCGCTGTTGCTGGTCGGCGCCAGCATCCCGCTGTTGCTCGCGCTCGCTTGGGGCGGCATCCGCGAGCCATGGGGGTCGTCGCTCATCGTCTGGCTGATGGTCGGATCGGTCGTCGGCTGGGGCGTGTTCGGGCTGCGCATTGTCACGGCGCAGGAGCCGTTTCTGCCGGTGCGAGTGGTGTTGAACCGCGTCGTGGGGCCCGCACTGATCACCGGTTTCTTCGCCTCGGGCACGATGATCGCGCTCACCATCTACATCCCGATTTTCCTGCAGGTCGGCCGCGGCATCACGGCCAGCCACTCCGGCCTCGCCCTGATGCCGCTCGCGGTCGGCGTCGTCATCGGCAGCGCTACCTCGGCCAAGATCATGGCCCACTGGGAGCACTACAAGCGGCCCGCTCAATGGGGACTCGGTCTCGCCTTGGTCGCGCTGCTGGTGCAGGCGGCGTTCCCGATGCGGGTGCCGCTCCCGCTGGTGTTCGTGCTGCTCGGCGTGGTCGGAATCGGCATCGGCTCGGTATTCTCGCTGACCACCGTCTCGATCCAGAATGCCGTCGTGCCGCAGCAGACCGGCATCGCCACGGCGGCGATGAACTTCTTCCGCTCGCTCGGCGCCTCGATCATGGTCGCCGGTTTCGGCGCCATCGTGCTGAGCGGCCTCGGCGTGCACGGCGGTGCCGACATATCGCTCGACGCAGCGAGCTTCGCCGACGAGCGAGCGGCCGGTCAGCTCACCACGGTGTTCATGTGGTTCTTCATCGCCACCGCGATCGGGCTCGGGCTGTCGTCGCTCGCGTTATGGCGGATGGAGGAACGGTCGCTCCGGACCCAGATCGCCCGCGCGGTCGCCAAGGCGCCGCCCTCGGAGGGCTAGCGCGCCGAGCGCAGGGAATAGATCGCTCTTTTCGCGAGTCCTGACCGACAGGACGGCGCATCCGCGCCGTCGCTGTAACCTTTCGCGCGCGCCGGGCGAAAGGGCATGCGTGAGTACATTTGGTCAGGACTGTCCCCATGAAGCGCCCCACGTTGCGTGTCGCGCGCCTCACCGATGACCTGGAGGCGCTCCTGCCGTTTTACCGGGACGGCCTCGGCTTCGATGTTCTGTATCGTTTCCAGGGACATGACGGGTTCGACGGCGTCATGCTTGGGCATCCGTTCGCGCCTTACCACTTCGAGTTCACCCGACAGTACGGGCATCGAGCCGGTCGTGCGCCGACGCAGGACAACCTGCTGGTTTTCTACTACTCGGAACGGGGCGGCTGGAACGCCGCCGTGCGGCGGATGGCCAAGGCCGGGTTCGCGCCGGTCGAATCGTTCAATCCATTCTGGGATCGCGACGGCCTCACGTTCGAGGACCCCGACGGCTATCGCGCCGTGCTCCAGAACGCGGCATGGGATCGCTGATGCGACCCGGACCGGCATCCCATCCCACGAACCGAGAGGGGCACGCGTCATGACCGGCGTCCATTACTTGAACACGGGCTCTCGCCCCCAGCGCACGCCGACGACACGCCGCCAATTCATGGCGACAGCCGGCATTCTTGCCGCTGTGCCGCTCGCGTCGGCGTTCGACGGATCGGCCTATGGGGCGAGCCGATCGATCAAGGCGATCGCGTTCGACGCGTTCCCGATCTTCGATGTGCGCGCGGTGTTCGCGACCGTCAACGATCTGTTTCCGGGACGGAGCGACGGTTTCCGCGACCTCTGGCTTCAGAAGCTGTTCGCCTACACCTGGTTACGAACAAGCGCGCGGCGCTATGCGCCGTTCGAGGATGTGATCGGCGAATCTCTGGATTATGCCGCCGGCGCCAGCGGAATCTCGCTGACCGCCACCCAGCGGGACCGGCTCATCGGCACGTTCTGGATGTTGCCGGTGTGGCCCGATGTGCCGGAACGCGTACGCGCCCTGCGCGCCCAGGGGCTGCGCCTCGCGTTCGTGTCCAACATGAGCGAGGCGATGATGACGGCCAACATGCGCCACAATGGCCTGGCGTCGCAGTTCGAGGCGACGCTGAGCACCGACCGCGTCAGCGCGTTCAAGCCCGCGCCCGAGTCCTACGCGCTCGCCGAGCGTGAGCTCGGTCTCGCCACCGCCGAAATCGGCTTCGCGGCGTTTGCCGCCTGGGATGCGGCGGGCGCGAGCTGGTACGGATTTCCCACCGCGTGGGTCAATCGTCTCGGCCAGCCGCCGGAAGCTGTCGGCGCGCCCAAAGTCCGCTCCGGCCGCGATCTCGCCGTTGTCGCCGATCTGGTGCACGAATACGTCTGAGCCCCGGACCCGGCGATGCAGACCTCGCGTATCGCATTCAAGCCGTTCCTCGACGAGGAGGCGCGACGGGCCATTGTCGATGGTGTCGACAATCACAACATCGCCGTCACCCGAATGCCGGACTGGTGGGACGTCAATTTCGTCCTGCGCCGCGACGACGGCGATGTGCTCGGTGGCATCCTTGGATATGTCTGGGGCGGGTGGCTGCAGGTGACCTATCTCTGGGTCGCCGAATCCGTCCGCGGTGCCGGACACGGTACGCGGCTGATGCTCGAAGCCGAGGGCTACGCGCGATCGCGAGGGGCGGTCGGGGCGACGCTCGAGACCTACAGCTTTCAGGCGGAGCCGTTCTACAGGCGCCTCGGATACGAGGTATTTGCCGCGCTTCCCGGGTGCCCGGTCGGACACACCAAGTATTACCTGCGGAAGTCGCTCCTGTAAGCGCTCGGCCCGCGGCGGCTAGTTCCCGAGCCGCCGCGCGATCAGGTGGTCGAGCGAGAGAGCGCCCGCGCCGCGGGTGAGGATGAACAGCAGGAGCGCAGTCCAGGTCAGGTGCTCGGCCCAGTTCGCCGGATAGACAAACACCTGGATGACGAACACCATGGCGAGCATGGCCGCGGCGGCGAACCGCGCGCCAAAGCCCAGAAACAGCAGCACCGGCGCCGTCAATTCGACCGTCGACGCCAGGCGAGCCGCGAGCTCCGGCGGCAGCAGCGGCACCTGATACTCGAAGGCAAACAACTGGACGGTCGCCGTCCAGCTCGCGATCTTCACCAGCCCGGACTTGAAAAACACCGCACCGACGCTGAAGCGCGCCAACACTAGCAGCAGGGACTCGGGCACGTGTCCGAGGACATCGATTCCCTGACGGAACAGGCGGAGCGGAGAGGCGGTTTGCGCGAGCGCGCCGGCATGGGACTGCATGTGCGTTCCTTTCGGCATCAGGTTGGAAGCGATATACCGGCGACGGCTCCACCGGCGAACAGGTTCCGGAGTGCGCCGCCGGCGTCGAACGTCGGATCGATGGTGAGGGCGGCGGTGCAGGCGTCGATCAGCGCCGATCGGTCGAGCACGGCTGCGACGAATGCGAGCTCCGGTTGAGTGAGCGACTGCCAAACCACGTCAATGCCGTTGCGCCAGACCAGCACCCGCACGCCGCCGGCGTCGAGATCGATGGTCGCCTCCGCGGCATCGGGCTGGTTGGCCCGCCAGATGTCGACTACGGGGTAGCGCGAAATCACGAGCTGCGCCGACGCATGGAGCTCCAGCACGATGTCGCCATGCCGCTCGGCGGGGATCCGGGCGAGGGTGCTTGCGCCGACCGGCAACGAGTCATCGGCATGGTAGGCGTGGTTCACGGCCCACTCGAATGCGCCGACATCGGCGATATATGCAAACCCGGAACCAGCCGCATCCGCCAGGCTCACCGGAAAGGCGCGGCCATATTCGAACAGCACCGGTGAACGCGGTGGATGCGTTTGCGCGTAGCGCCGCGCGCACTGAGCGAAGAATCGCTCGCCAACCAAGGCCTTCAACACCGGGTAGGTGATTCCGAGGCTTTCAGTGAGCGTAATGGCGAAATGATTGCGGTAAATGCCGATGCGGTCCGCGGCGGCGATCGGCGAGGGACGGATCGCGTCTGCCAGTCGATCAGCCGTGACGCCGGACAGGACCGAGTCGGCGAAGTCCATCTGGAGCTCAGGCAGCGCGTGCATCGGCGTCTCCGGATCCGCGAGCGGTGCGCGCCCGGCGATCGGCCTCGGCAGCCTCGCCGATCAGTGTTGCGAGTTCGGGCACATCCGTGTCCCACTCGATCAGCGTGACGGCGTTGGCGAAGCGCGCGACCGCGCGCTCATAGAGCGACCACACCGCGTCCGTGACAGGGCTGCCGTGATCGTCGATCAGCAGCGGCACACCGTCGATCCGCTTCGCCGTGTGTCCGGCCAGGTGCAGCTCGCGCACAGCTTCGGGCGGCAGCGCGTCGATATAGGCGACGGGATTGCCGCCGAGATTGACGCAGCTCACGTAGATATTGTTGACATCGCACAGCACGCCGCAGCCGGTACGGCGGACGAGTGCGCCGAGGAAGTCGGGCTCCGGAACGGGGGAGTCGGCGTAGGCGAGGTAGAGCGACGGATTCTCGATCAGGATCTGTCGCTTGAGCGCGTCCTGCACACGCCCGACATTCGCCGCGACGACATCGAGCGAGTGCTCGGTGTAGGGCAGCGGCAGCAGGTCGTTCAAATACAGTCCGGGAGATCCCGACCAGGCGAGGTGCTCGGACACGAGCGCGGGCTCGACGCGCTCGACCAGCGCGGCGAGCCGCTCGATGTGTGCCGGGTCGAACCCGTTGGCGCTGCCGAGCGACGCGCCGACGCCGTGAACCGACACCGGGTAGAGCGCGCGAGCCCGCTCGAGGTGAGCGAGCGGAATGCCCCCGCCCATGTAGTTCTCGGCGTGGATCTCGATCAAGCCAATGTCCGGACGGGACTCGACGATGTCGACGTGATGGCGCGCGCGAAGGCCGATGCCCGCCTTCGTCGGATGCGCCGCAGTGGGGGAGACTGCCGTCATCATCGTCGATCCCGTCCGGGTCGGCATTACGCCTTGTGGGCGCCGTCGATCTTCGCGCAGGTGCCCTCGGGCACGTAGATCCACGCGTCGGCCTGGCGGTCCACCTTTGACGTGCCGGCGCACGACGACATCGCGGTCTGGCAGTCGTTCTGGCCGGCCTTGGCGACACCGGCGCACTTCTCGAACTTGTACTGTGGCACCGGTGCCGGGCCTTCGGCGGCATACGCGGCGCCGATGATGGCGAACGACACGGCGGCGGCGGCGGTCGAGGCGGCGAGGGTTGCGATCTTCATGATTGAGTCCTTTTGTGGCGTTGCAGTTGACGTCTTCGACGTGGGCCGTCTCTATGGCCGCACGTGAACCTGTTCGCCGATCGGGTGAGGAAGGTTACGCGGAATTTGCTATAGTGAGCGGTGAGGCACCGCGGGGGCGGCCGATGTCGGCTTCAGACGATAATGAATCGGTGACGCAGAGCGCGCGCTGGTCGCGGCTGATGGCCGATGCCCAGAACGGCGACCGCACCGCCTATGAGTCGCTGCTGCGCGAGATCGTTCCGTTCGTTCGCTCGATCGTCGCCCGCCAGCACCGAACGCCCGACCGCATCGATGACGTGGTGCAGGATGTGCTGCTGACCGTCCATCGCGTGCGGCACACCTATGACCCGGCTCGGCCGTTCGATGCTTGGCTTGCCGCCATTTCCCGGCGCCGCTCGATCGACGCCATCCGGCGCCGAGTTCGGCGCAATGCCCAGGAAACGTCGGACGACCAGGCCTATGAAACCTTTGCCGACCCTGCGGCGAACCGGGATATGGAAGTCCGTGACGCCGCCGACCTGCTCGGCAGCGCGCTGGCCGGCCTGACCGAGCGTCAGCGTGAGGCGCTTGAACTGGTGAAGCTGAAGGAGATGTCGCTGGCGGAGGCGTCGAAGGCGAGCGGCCAGTCGATCGGCGCCCTCAAGGTCAATGTTCATCGCGCGATCAAGGCGTTGCGCGCCAAGCTGACGGGAGAATGAGGTGACGGAGGAGACGAAAATGGAGATGGACCGGCTGATCACCGAGCTGACCGCCGACGCGCGGCCGGTGAAGCGGCTGCGCCGGCCGTCGATCCGCGCCTTCGAATGGCTGATCGTCGTCGGCGCGATCGCGCTCGCGGCGATCGTCGTATTCGCCGATCTTCACCTGTTTGTGGAGCGCGCCAGCGACCCGCGGCTCGCGGTCGAATTGATTGCGACTCTCGTCACCGGCATCTGCGGCGTGATCGCCGCGTTCCAGCTCAGCATGCCGGACCGGCCGCGGGCGTGGATGTGGCTGCCGCTGCCGCCGTTCGCCCTATGGCTCGCGACGAGCGGCTACCAGTGCTACCGCGACTGGATCGTCCACGGGCCGGCCGGATTGCAGGTGGGGGAGAGCGCGCACTGCTTCCAGTTCATCGTGCTGACCAGCATTCCGTTCGGGGTCG
>DATJIG010000161.1:0-11458 GCA_035493495.1 Alphaproteobacteria bacterium | reverse complement strand
CATCAACCATCCGGAAGCCGAGCCGATGATCATCGGCCGCAACTTCCTGGTGAAGATCAACGCCAACATCGGCAACTCGGCGATCTCCTCCTCGGCCGCCGAGGAAGTCGACAAGATGGTGTGGGCGATCCGCTGGGGCGGCGACACGGTCATGGACCTGTCGACCGGCACCAACATCCACGACATCCGCGAGTGGATCGTCCGCAACGCGCCGGTGCCGATCGGCACCGTGCCGATCTACCAGGCGCTCGAGAAGGTCGACGGAGTCCCCGAGGACCTGACGTGGGAGGTGTTCCGCGACACCTTGATCGAGCAGGCCGAGCAGGGCGTCGACTACTTCACCATCCACGCCGGCGTGCGGCTGCCGTTCATTCCGCTGACGGCGCGGCGCACCACCGGCATCGTGTCGCGCGGCGGCTCGATCATGGCGAAGTGGTGCCTCGCCCATCACAAGGAAAACTTCCTCTATACGCACTTCGAGGATATCTGCGAGATCATGCGCACGTACGACGTGAGCTTCTCGCTGGGCGACGGCCTGCGTCCGGGCTCGATTGCCGATGCCAACGACGAGGCGCAGTTCGCCGAGCTCAAGACCTTGGGCGAGCTGACCCAGGTCGCGTGGAAGCACGACGTCCAGGTGATGATCGAAGGCCCCGGCCACGTGCCGATGCACAAGATCAAGGTGAACATGGACGAGCAGCTCAAGCTCTGCCACGAGGCGCCGTTCTACACGCTCGGGCCGCTGACCACCGACATCGCGCCGGGCTACGACCACATCACCTCGGCGATCGGCGCCGCGATGATCGGCTGGTTCGGCACCGCGATGCTCTGCTACGTGACGCCGAAGGAGCACCTGGGTCTCCCCGACCGCGACGACGTCAAGCAGGGCGTGATCGCCTACAAGATCGCGGCCCATGCCGCCGATCTCGGCAAGGGCCATCCTTCGGCCCAGGTGTGGGACAACGCGCTGTCGAAGGCGCGCTTCGAGTTCCGCTGGCGCGACCAGTTCCACCTGTCGCTCGACCCAGACACCGCGCTCGCCTACCACGACGAGACGCTGCCGGCCGACGGCGCCAAGGTCGCGCACTTCTGCTCGATGTGCGGTCCGAAGTTCTGCTCGATGAAGATCACCCAGGAGGTCCGCGAGGCGGCCCAAAAGGGCATGGACGAGATGTCGGAGGCGTTCAAGCGCTCCGGCTCCGAGATCTACCAGGACGTCGAGCGCCTCGAACACGACGTCAAGCACCCGGCCGCCGAGTAGCGGGGCGGCCGGCGCGCACGTGGGCGACCTCGATGCCTGGTCGCGGGTGACGGCGGTTGCCGTCACCCACCGCAGCGCGGCGGTGATCGGCGCCTGCGTCGCTTCGGTGGCCAGGGCCCGGGCGGTGATCGTCGTCGACAACGCGAGCGATGACGGGTCGGTCGCCGCGGCACGCGTCGCATTGCCGTCGACCGTCATCGTCTCGAACCCGGTCAACCAGGGCTTCGGCCGCGCCAACAACCAGGGCGTGGCCTTGGCCGAGACCGAGTTCGCGCTGCTCATCAATCCCGACGCCGAGATGCAGCCGGGCGCGATCGAGCAACTCGTCGCCGCCGCCGACCGCTATCCCGACGCGGCACTGCTCGCGCCGGCAATCCTCGACGCCAACGGCACGCGCATCCCCACCCACAACGTCGGCCTGTTCGACCAGGATCGTATCACCGGGCGCGAGCGCGTGCTGCCCGACGGCGACATGTGCGCCAATTTCCTGTCGGGGGCACTGATGCTGGTGCGCCGCGAACCGTTCATCGGACTCGGCGGCTTCGATCCCAACATCTTCCTCTATTACGAGGACGACGACCTGTGCCTGAGGCTTCGCCGCGCCGGCCACTCGCTCGTCCAGGTGCCGACGGCAGTGGCGCGCCACATGGGCGGACGCTCGTCGCCGCCGACGGCCGAGCTCACGCGGCGGAAATTCTGGCACATGTCGTGGTCCCGCCTTTATCTTGAGGCCAAGCACCGCGGCGCCCGCGCCGCACGGGCGAGTGCCTTGCGCAACGTCGCGTCGTACGCGGCCAAGGTGGCGGCCCACTCGGTCGCCCGCCATCGTGACAAGTCGTTGCGCGACCGTGCACGGCTCGCCGGGACCATGGCGTGGCTGCGCGGCCGCTCGGCGCTGGTCGAGGCGGGAATCACCCCGTAGAGTGCGGTCGCGACGGCAACGCGTAACGGGGGAGTTTTCCGCGTGAGTCAGCACACGCTTCTGGTGTTCGGCGGCGAGGGACAGGTCGGACGCGCCTTCGCCGAAACCAAGCCGCCCGAGGGCTGGCGCGTCATTACCGTGGGCCATGCCGATGCCGATATCACCGACCCGGGCGCGGTCGAGGCGGCTCTGCGCGCCCATGCGCCGACCGCCGTCGCCAACGCCGCCGCCTACACCGCCGTCGACAAGGCCGAGAGCGAGCGCGACATCGCCATGCGGATCAACCGGGACGGCGCCGGCATCGTCGCCCGCGCCACCGCCGCCGTCAAAGTCCCGCTCTTCCACATCTCGACCGATTACGTGTTCGACGGCAGCAAGTCCGGCCCGTGGCACGAGGAGGATCCGGTGGCCCCGCTCGGCGTCTACGGCGCGAGCAAGGAGGCGGGCGAACGCGCGGTGCGCGAAAGCCAGCCGCAGCACCTCATCGTCCGCACCTCGTGGGTGTTCGGCACCCACGGCAACAATTTCATCAAGACCATGCTGCGGCTCGCCGAGACCCGCGACGAACTCCGGATCGTCGCCGACCAGCACGGCAAGCCGACAGACGCGGCCGACATCGCCCGCGGGATTCTGGCGATGGCGGTGCGGCTGCAGACCAAGCCGCCGCGCGCGCCGTTCGGCACGTTCCATTTTGCCGGCAAGCGCGCGACCACGTGGTTCGGCTTCGCCGAGGCGATCTTCGACGAGGCCGCCAAGCGCGGCGTGCGCGCGCCGCAACTGGTGCCGATCGCCACCGCCGAGTATCCGACTCCCGCCCGGCGCCCGGCCAATTCGGTGCTCGACACCGCCAAGGCCGAGTCGGTGTACGGCGTCATCCCCCGGCCGTGGCACGAAGGCTTGGCCGCGACCCTCGATCGCCTGGTCGGCGCGCCCACGGCCGCGGCGAAGGCGCCGACTCCATGATCGCTCTCACGGACAACCCATGAAGTTCGAGCCCCTCGCCGTGCCGGGCGTGATCCGCGTCACGCTCGACGTGTTCCGCGACAACCGCGGTGCGTTCATGGAAACCTGGCAATCGCGCAAGTACGCCGACGGCGGCATCGAAGGCCCGTTCGTGCAGGACAACTGGAGCGAATCGCAGCGCGGCGTGCTGCGCGGGCTGCACTACCAGGTGGCGCAGCCGCAGGGCAAACTGGTCGCCGTGGTGCAGGGCGCGGTGTTCGACGTCGTCGTCGACCTGCGCCAATCGTCGCCGACCTTCGGCCGCTGGCTCGCCGAGCCGCTGTCGTCGGACCGAGCGGTGGCGCTGTGGGTGCCAAAGGGCTGCGCCCATGGCTTCTACGTGACGAGCGAGCGCGCGGTCGTGCTCTACAAGTGCGACGACTACTACGCGCCAGCCCACGAGCGCACGCTGCGCTGGGACGACCCCGATCTCGGCATCTCCTGGCCGATCGACGTCGATCCCATCGTCTCGACCAAGGACGCCGCCGGAAAGTTCTTCAAGGACGCCGACAAGTTCGACTGACGGGCGCAGCCCGTATCGGAGGGTGCAATGGCCTACACGCTGTGGCGTGGGGTTGTCGGCATGGTGAAGCCGACGCGGCGACCGGGTTCTCTGGAGGAGTTGATCCGAATTCTGCCGGAGGGCATCGGCGTCGTGCCGCTGCTGCTCAACGTCCGTCAGGGCAACCGGCAGGAGTTCGCCAGCGCGATTCCCCACTACGAAAAATACGTCTCCGAGCTCGCCGAACAGGGCATGGACCTGATCCGCGTCGGCGGCACGCCGCCGTTCATGCTGCTCGGCGCGAAGGGCGAGGCCGAGCTCATCCGCAAATGGGAGCGGACATACAAGACGCCGATCCGCACCGACGGCCAGACCCACACCGCGGCCATGCGTGCGCTCGGGATCAAGCGCTTCATCGGTGCCAGCTACTCGGCGCTGCAGAACGAGATCGTCATCAACTACATGACGCAGTCGGGCTTCACCTGCGTGTCGATGGAACCGATCGACGTGCCGTTTCACGAAGTCGGGCAGATCGCGCCGGAACGGGTCTACAGCCACATCAAGGCGCTGTTCCGCAAGCACAAGGGCGCCGACGGCATCTACATCCAGGGCGGCGGCTGGCGCACCGGCGAAATCGTCGAGACCCTCGAGCAGGACCTGCAGGTGCCGGTGGTCCATGCCACCTACTGCCAGTCGTGGGAGATCCAGCGCCGGCTCAGCGTGCGCGAGCCGCGCCAGGGCTGCGGGCGTCTGCTTGCCGAGCTTCCGCCCCTGCCCTGATCACGCGCGGGCCGTGATCATTCCCTGATGGCCTCACGAGCGCGCGCGGCGAGTTCGGGCGGCGCGGCGAAGATCTTGCGCACGAGCCGATCAACCTGCTCGCCCGTCACGGGATTGATCTCCATGCGCTGCTTCTCGGCATCGGCGAGGAATTGCGGGTCCTTGAGCGTCGCGGCGAATGCGTCGCGCAGCGCCTTGGCGCGCTCGGGCGGCAGGCCCGGTGGCGCCATGAACGGCCGCGACATGCCGTATTTGGCGAAGATCAGCTCGAGCACCTGCCTGTCCCCCGGAGTCTTGGCGAGATCGACCGCCGACGGCACATCCTTGAGCGCCGGCCGCGAGTTGAGGCCGAGCTGGAGCAAGATGTTGATCCGCTTCTCGGAAAGCCACTGCGGCTTGGCCGACGTGATCGTCGACCAGTCGTTGCCGGCCGAACCGCCGATCTCGCCGCGCTCCAGCGCCAGCGCGACCGCGTTCGAGCCGGCGTAGCCGGTGACGATCTTCAGCTTCGTGCCGAACATTCGGTTCAGCATCACTGCCTGCACGTAATTGTCGGTGCTGGTCGCCGGCGCTCCGACGATCAGCTCCTTAGTGTAGAGGTCGTCGAACGTCTTCACCGGCGAATCGTGCCACGAGATCAGCACGTAGACGCTTTCACTGGCGCTGCCGAGCCAGGTGAACTTCGTCGCGTCGAACAACGCGTTCTCGCCGTTCGGCGACAGCGTATGGAATATCTTCTCGAAGGCGACGCCGTTCTGCGGCGCGCCGATCTCGGTGCCGTCCTTCGGCGCCTGGTTGTAGATGAAGTTAGCGACCTTGAGGCTGCCCGCGCCCGGCATGTTGCGCGCCACCACCGCCGGATTGCCCGGCACAAGACGCCCGAGATGTCGCGCGACCGCGCGTCCGTAGATGTCGTAACCGCCGCCGGCTTCCGAGCCGATCTCGATCGCGATCTGCTTGCCCGCGAAAAAATCGGCAACGGCATCGGCCTTCGCCCCCGACGCCACGCACGCCATCAGCAACGCCAACGCGATCCGGAACCCCACCATGATCGTCCCCCATGCCGGACAGGCTGGCACGAGCATGCGCCAGCCGGGCCGGCGGGGGAAGGTCAAACGCCGAGTTTTTCCCCCCGGGTGATAAAGCGTCGGCCGCAGCTCGTTGCGCGCCGACGCCTGCCCTCGCCGAGACGCCGTCCTTCGCTCAGCGCGCGCTGCCCACCGCCTCCCGCGTCTGCGCGCGACCCGCTGCCTCGGGCTGATACGTCACCTCGAGCAGCCGAAGGCCGAGCGTCCGGCCGTCGCGCGTCTCCCATTCCATATGCTGTCCGGCCGAGAGCCCGAGCAACGCGACTCCGACCGGCGTCAGGATCGACAGCAGCCCACCGGAGACGTTTTCGTCGGCGGGGTTCACCAATCGCACCGAGCGGATCGCAGCGGACCGGGGGTCCTTGAAGCGCACCTCCGAGCCGAGCGTCACGACGTCGGCGGGAATGTCGGCCGACGACACGATGCGCGCGCGATCGAGCTCGCGGCCGAGAAACTCGGCGACCGGCATCGTTACCTTCAACTTGTCCACCATATCCGACAGCATACGGTGGTTTTCCTCCGTCAACGTTATCGGGGGGAGCGTACTGAGCATGACATTACCTCCTGATTCAGGCAGCGGTCGGGCCGGGATCCTCGCCGTCCGGCGAGGCGATCGGCCCTGTCAACACCGCGTGTTCGGTCCCGTCGAGCACGCGCTCGACGGTCACGGTGCGGGACACGCCGTCGAAGCCGCGATAAATCGCGGAACCTCCGGCGGTCATGCCGAGCAGCGCGAGTCCCAGCTCCGACACCACCGACACGGTGCCCGGATCGCCGTCGCAGCTCTCCGGATTCCGCAACACGACGAGGCGGCGACGGCTCACGCCGCCGTCGGAAACGACGATTCGGGCGGCACGGTTGATGGTCATCACCCCGGCCGGCAGATCGCGCGCGGGCACGATGACGGCGCACGCGAGCTTGTCGACGAGTGCCTCGGCGAGCGCGTCGGTGCGCGGATTGCGCGCAATCGTCGCGACGTATTCGAGCTTCGCGAACTCGGCCGGCGTGAGATAGATCACCGAGCCGTAAGCTGCGCCGGCACGAGTCGCGGGCGACGGCACGGTCGGATCGGACACGGCCGATTCGCCGGGCGCGCGGAGGATTTCAACCGCGAGCCACGTGTTGCAGTAGACGCATCGGATCGCCGCGCGCGGAATCTTCCTGTTGCACGACGGGCATACGCCTGGATCGGGACGCATGACGCCTCCATTCGCCCGACACGCAGTGCGTCGGGTCTCCTCGTTGCTGGGACGGTGGAGAATGGACCCCGGGCGGGGAGGCGGCCTTTAGCGCGAACAGCCAGCCACACCCGGGGGGAAAGAGCCTGCTCGCAGGCTTCCCGAGTGCGTGAAAAGACGATGAAGGCGATGATCGCGGATCATAACGCCACTCAACTTAGGCGTTAAACCACCGAAGTCAAGGAGCCACCGCCGGCCATCGCACCAAGCCCGAAGTACGCGCGATCACGTCCGCGGCGTCAGACGCCGAAGTACTTCGCCTGCGGATGATGAACGACGAACGCCGAGGTCGATTGCTCGGGATGGAGTTGGTCCTCGTCCGACATGCTGATGCCGATGCGGCCCGCGCCCAACAATTCGAGGATCTTCCTTTGATCGGCGAGGTTGGGGCACGCCGGATAACCGAACGAATAGCGCGAGCCGCGATAGCCCTGCGACAGCAGGGTGTCGATGTCGCGCGCGTCCTCGTCGGCGAATCCGAGCTCGGCGCGAATCTTCTTGTGCACGTACTCGGCGAGCGCCTCGGTCATCTCGACGCCGATGCCGTGGAGATACAAGTAATCCTTGTAGCGATCTGCGGCGAACCACTCGCGCGCGACCTCGCTCGCGTGCTGGCCGACGGTCACCACCTGCAACCCGATGACGTCGCGATGATTGGCGTCGATGTCGCGGAAGAAATCGGCGATGCACAGCCCGCCCGCCTTCTTCTGACGCGGGAATTCGAAGCGCGCGACCTCGGTGGCGCCGTCCTGCTCGAACAGGATCACCGTGTTGCCCTCGGCCGCGCACTTCCAGAAGCCGTAGGCGGCCACCGGCTGGAGGATCTTCTCCTTGGCGCACTGCTCGAGCAGACGGTAGAGCGTCGGCCGCAGCTCCTTGCGCGCCCACGCCATGTACTCGTCGAGCCGACGGCCTTCCTTCCGGAAGCCCCAATGGAACTGGTACAGCATGCGCTCATTGAGATACGGCACGAGCGCTTTCAACGACAGCTTCTCGATGACGCGCGCGCCGTAGAACGGCGGCGTCGGTACCGGCACGCCGGCCAGGAGCTCCGCCTTCTTGACGCGGGTCTCCTCGAACTCGATCGGCCGCGCCTCGATTTGCGGAATATCCGACGGCTGCGGCTGCGCCGGAGCGCCCGCCTGCGCCGCGGGGCGCGTGCGCTTCGGCCGCGCCGCCGCTTTTTCGGCGCGCTCGGAGACGTAGGAATCGAATCCGCCCGACTTCACCTTCTCCATCAGCGCGAGGCCGTCGAAGGCGTCGCCCGCGTAGGCGACCCGGTGCGCCTCGTAGGAGTTGAGGCAGTCGGTCTCGACGTACTGGCGCGTCAACGCGGCGCCGCCGAGAATCACCGGCACGTCGAGCTGCTGCCGGCTCATCTCCACGAGGTTCTCGCGCATCACGACGGTCGACTTCACCAAGAGGCCGGACATGCCGATGGCGTCGGCTTTGTGCTGCCGCGCCGCGGCGACGATGTTGTCGAGCGGCTGCTTGATGCCGAGGTTGACGACCTTGTAGCCGTTGTTCGTCAGAATGATGTCGACCAGGTTCTTGCCGATGTCGTGAACGTCGCCCTTCACCGTGGCGAGCACGATCGTGCCCTTCTCCTGACCCTCGATCTTTTCCATGAACGGCTCGAGGTAGGCGACAGCCGCCTTCATCGTCTCGGCCGACTGCAGCACGAACGGGAGCTGCATCTTGCCGGCGCCGAACAATTCGCCAACCACCTTCATGCCGTCGAGCAGGAACGTGTTGATGATGTCGAGCGGCGGATGCGCCTTCATAGCGTCCTCGAGATCGACTTCGATCCCCTTGCGCTCGCCGTCGATGATGCGCTGCTTGAGACGCTCTTCGGGCGTCTCGGCGCGCACCTTCTTGGCCCGCTCCTCGCCGGCACGGCCGGCAAACAGCGCGATGAACGCCTGCAGCGGATCGTAGTCCTCTCGCCGGCGGTCGAAGATCAGGTCCTCGGCGGTCTTGACCTCGGCTTCGGGAATCTTGTGCAGCGGCGCGATGCGCGAGAAGTGCACGATCGCGCCGGTCATGCCGCGCTTCACCGCATGATCGAGGAACACCGAGTTCAGCACGTGGCGCGCGGCCGGCGACAGGCCGAACGAGATGTTGGAAAGCCCGAGGATGATCTGCACCTCGGGCAGCGCCTCGCGGATCATCTCGATGCCGTCGAGAGTCTCGAGGCCGAGACGACGGTCGTCCGCGTTACCGGTGGCGATGGTGAAGGTCAACGGATCGATCAGCAGGTCCGACAGCGGCAGGCCGTATTTTCCGCACGCGAAGTCGGCGAGACGCTTGGCGATGCGCAGCTTGTCCTTCGCAACCTTGGCCATGCCGGGCTCTTCGATGGTGAGCGCGATGACCGCGGCGCCGAAGCGGCGCGCAAGCTCCATGCGCTTCGCCGCCGGCTCCTCGCCATCCTCGAAGTTGATCGAATTGATGATCGGTTTGCCGCCGTAGAGCTTGAGCGCCGATTCGAGGACGCCCAACTCGGTCGAGTCGATGACCAGCGGCGCGGTGATCGACCCGCGCATCCGCGTGATCACCTCGGTCATGTCGGCAATCTCGTCGCGGCCGACGAACGCGGTGCAGACGTCGAGTGCGTGCGAGCCTTCGTTCACCTGCTCGCGGCCCATGGCGACGCAGCCGTCCCAATCGCCGTTTTCCTGATAGGTGCGGAACTGCTTCGAGCCGTTGGCGTTGCAGCGCTCGCCGATCGAGAAGTAGGCGTTCTCCTGGCGCAGCGGCACCTGCTGGTAGAGCGACGCGGCCGACGGCACCCACTGCGTGGCGCGCGGCCGACGCTTCGGCCGGAGCTCGTTGCCGCCGACGCGGCGCAGCATCGCGTCGAGCTCGCGGATGTGGTCGTCAGTGGTGCCGCAGCAGCCGCCGATCATGCTGACGCCGTTCTCGGTGACAAAGCGCTCGAGCCAGGTCGAGAGTTCCTTCGGCTGCAGCGGGTAGTGCGGCTTGCCGTCGACCAGTTCAGGGAGTCCGGCGTTGGGCTGGCACGAGATGAAACCCGGCCAGTTCTCGCCGAGCCAGCGGATGTGCTCGGCCATCTCGCGCGGACCCGTCGCGCAGTTGAGGCCCATCAGCGGCACGTCGAGCGACTGCACGACCGTCGCGGCGGCGGCGATGTCGGCGCCGACAAGCAGCGTGCCAGTGGTCTCGACCGTCGCCTGGACAAAAATCGGAATGTCGGAGTTGGCCTCGGCCTTGGCCCGCTTGCAGGCGTTGACCGCGGCCTTGATCTGCAAAGGATCCTGGCAGGTCTCGATCAGGAACGAGTCGGCGCCGCCGGCGATCAGGCCCGCGGCCTGCACGGTGAGCGCGTCCTCGAGCGACTGGTAGTCGATGTGGCCGAGGGTCGGGAGCTTCGTTCCAGGTCCGATGTCGCCGAGCACGAACCGCTCGCGGCCGTCGGCCTTGAACGCGTCGATCGCCTCGTGGGCGATTTCGGCCGAGCGCTTGGCGAGCGCGAACGCCTCGTCCGACAGGCCGAATTCGCCGAGCGTCACCGGCGAGGCGCCGAAGCTGTTGGTGGTCACCGCGTCGGAGCCAGCCGCGAAATAGCTCTTGTGGATGTCGAGAATGATGTCGGGCCGCGTGCGGCACAGGATGTCGGTGCAGTTCTCGGCGCCGCCGTAGTCGCGCTCGACGTCGAGATGGAGAAGCTGCACGCGCGAACCCGTCGCTCCGTCGGCGAGCAGCACGCGATCGGACAGGGCATCGAGGAAGCGACTCATGCTTTGGACTCCTGGGCGCTCGACTCTTGCGGAATGTTCGACGGCACGGCGCCGCGCACGCCGAGGATATGGCAGATGGCGAACACGAGGTCGGCGCGGTTGAGCGTATAGAAGTGGAAGTCACGGACTCCGCCCGCGTGCAGCGCCCTTACCTGCTCGGCGACCACCGTCGCCGCCACCAGCTTGCGCGTCTCGGCGTCCTCGTCGAGGCCGTCGAACAGCCGAGCGAGCCACGGCGGGACGCTGGCGCCGCACGCCTTGGAGAACTTCACAGTCTGGCCAAAGTTCACCACTGGCAGGATTCCCGGCACCACCGGCACGGTGATCCCGGCCTTGCGGACCTTCTCGAGAAAGCGGAAGTAGACGGCGGGATCGAAGAAATACTGGGTGATGGCGCGGGTCGCCCCGGCGTCGATCTTCCGTTTGAGATTCTCGACGTCGGCGTCGGCGTTCCTGGCCTCGGGATGGGTCTCGGGATACGCCGCCACAGAGACCTCGAAATCGCCGATCTTCTTGAGGCCGGCAACGAGATCGGAGGCGTAGGCGTAGCCGCCCGGGTGCGGCGTATAGCCGCCCTGATCGGGCGCGTCGCCGCGCAGCGCCACGATGTGGCGCACGCCCGCGTCCCAGTAATGGCGCGCGACGTCGTCGACCTCGTCTCGGGTCGCGCCGACACAGGTGAGATGCGCGGCCGGAGTCAGCGCCGTCTCATGCAGGATGCGGACGACGGTGTTGTGGGTGCGCTCGCGGGTCGAGCCCCCGGCGCCGTAGGTCACCGACACGAATCGCGGGCCCAGGGGCGCGAGCCGGCGGATCGACGCCCACAGCGTCTCCTCCATCGCCGCAGTCTTGGGCGGGAAGAACTCGAACGAGACGGAGATCTGGCCGTCGGACAGGCGGCGCA
>DATJIG010000160.1:0-8858 GCA_035493495.1 Alphaproteobacteria bacterium | reverse complement strand
GATCAAAGAGATCAAGATGCGCCCGACCATCGACGACAACGACTACAACGTGAAGATGCGGGCGATGAAGCGCTTCCTCGAGGAAGGGGACAAGGTGAAGGTCACCATCCGCTTCCGCGGTCGCGAGATGCTTCACCAGGATCTCGGCATGGCGGTGCTGACGCGGGTTCGCGAAGAGTTGGCCGAGGAGGCCAAGGTCGAGCAGCACCCCAAGCTCGAAGGTCGCCAGCTGACGATGGTGATTTCGGGCAAGTAGGCGCGCGGGACCTCTGGCCGTGGCCGGAGCATCCTCGCCCCTTTCCGGCTCCGCTTCGCATCCGACCGGCTCCGTCTAACCGGCTGAAATCCGCGGCTTTCGTGGCGCCCGCCGGGCCTTGCAATCCCGGGGGGCAGCCGCTATAACCCTGCGCTCGGTCGGGGGTGCCATGCGCGCCCCCGGCCGTTTTCCGGCTTCCCCGGGCTCCGGCCCGGAGGTAAACCGGCCCCAAATTTCAAGGTTTTCCGCCATGCCCAAGCTCAAGACCAAGAGCGGCGCCAAGAAGCGCTTCAAGATCACGGCGAGCGGCAAGGTCCTAATGGGCCATGCCAAGAAGCGCCACAACCTGCGCAAGCGCTCGCAGGCGATGAAGCGGTCCGCCCGCGGCACCAAGGTGCTGATTCCGGGTGACGCGAACATCATCAAGAACTTCATGCCCTACGCCTGAGGACTGAGACATGGCACGCGTCAAACGGGGCGTCACCGCCCACGCCCGTCACAAGAAGGTTCTCAAGCTCGCGAAGGGCTACCGCGGCCGCGCGAAGGATGCATTCCGGATCGCGATCGAGAAGGTCGAGAAGGGCCTTCAGTACGCCTACCGCGACCGCCGCGCCAAGAAGCGCGAGTTTCGCGCGCTCTGGGTGCAGCGAATCAACGCCGGCGCGCGCGAGAGCGGGCTTACGTACTCGCGGCTGATCGCCGGCCTGAAGAACGCGGGCGTCGAGCTGGACCGCAAGGTGCTCGCCGATCTCGCCGTGCGCGATCCGGCGGCATTCAAGGCGCTGGTCGAGACGGCGCGGACGGCGCTCTCCAAGGCGGCTTAACTCGCGACGCCGGCACGACGGCGCGAGCGACATCAGAGGTCGAGGGGCCGTCCGAACGACGGCCCCTTTTTCTTTTCCGATTGCGGCCCCGCGGACGCCGTCGGATGGTGACAGCGGAGCCGCGGAACGGGCGCGGCGGGACATCGCGATGGACGATCTGGAACAACTGAAGAGCGAGCTTCTGCGGGCGGTGACCGATGCCGACACGCTCGACCAGCTCGAGTCGATTCGGGTCGCGGCACTCGGCCGCAAGGGCCGCATCACCGACCAGATGAAGACGCTGGGCACCTTGTCGGCCGACGAGCGCAAGGCGCGCGGTGCCGCGCTCAACGTGCTCAAGGACGAGATCGCCGCGGCGCTCGATGCGCGCAAGGCTGCGTTCGAGAGCGCGCGGCTCGAGGCGCGTCTTGCCGAGGAGCGCGTCGACGTGACGCTGTCCACGCGATCCGAGCGCGAGGGCCGCATCCATCCCATCAGCCAGACGATGGACGAGCTGCTCGCCATTTTCGGCGCGATGGGCTTCACGCTCGCCGAAGGTCCGGACATCGAGGACGACTTCCACAACTTCACGGCGCTCAACATTCCGCCCGAGCATCCGGCGCGGCAGATGCACGACACCTTCTATCTGCCGCCGGGCGCCGACGGCACGCCGCGGCTGCTGCGCACCCATACCTCGCCGGTGCAGATCCGCGCCATGATGGCGTCGCCGCCGCCGCACCGGATCATCGCGCTGGGTCGCACCTATCGCTGCGACTCCGACATGACGCACACGCCGATGTTCCACCAGATCGAAGGCCTGGTGATCGAGCGCAACGTTCACATGGGACATCTCAAGGGCTGTCTCGCCGAATTCGTGCGCGCCTTCTTCGGCATCGAGAATGTGCCGCTGCGCTTCCGACCGTCGTTCTTCCCGTTCACCGAGCCGTCGGCCGAGATGGACATCGGCTGCTCGCGCTCGGGCGGAGAGCTCAAGATCGGCGAGGGCTCCGACTGGCTCGAGATCCTGGGCTGCGGCATGGTCCACCCCAACGTGCTGTCGAACTGCGGCGTCGATCCCAACGAGTGGCAGGGCTTTGCCTTCGGCATGGGCGTCGAGCGCATCACCATGCTGAAGCACGGCATTCCCGATTTGCGCACGTTCTTCGAGGCCGATCTGCGCTGGCTGCGTCATTACGGCTTCGCGGCCCTCGACGTGCCGTCGCTCGCGGCGGGGCTGGCGCGATGAAATTCACGCTGAACTGGCTCCGCGATCATCTCGACACCACGGCGGACGCCGCCGCGCTCTCACGCGCGCTCACCGACGTCGGCCTCGAGGTCGAAAGCATCAACGACCGCGGCAAGGCGCTCGCGGCGTTCCGTGTCGCCCATGTGCTGGACGCCAAGCGTCATCCCGAGGCCGACCGCCTGCAGGTCTGCATGGTCGACACCGGTGACGGTGTCCCGGTGCAGGTCGTCTGCGGCGCGCCCAACGCCCGCGCCGGCCTCAAGGTGGTGTTCGCGCCGCCCGGGACCTACGTGCCCGGCAGCGACATCACTCTCAAGAAGACCAAGATCCGCGGCGTCGAGAGCGCCGGCATGCTGTGCTCGGCGCGCGAGCTCGAACTCGGTGAGGATCACGACGGCATCATCGAGTTGCCGGCGGACGCACCGATCGGCGCTTCGGCCGCGCAGGTGCTCGGCGTCGACGATCCGGTGTTCGACGTCGCGATCACGCCGAATCGCGCCGACTGCCTCGGCGTCCACGGCATTGCCCGCGACCTCGCCGCAGCGGGTGTCGGTCATCTGAAGCCGCTCACGCACTCTGCCGCCAAGAGCACGTTCACGAGCCCGGTCAACGTCACGCTGTCGCTTGCCGGTGCCGAGAGCGCCTGCTCGGTGTTCGCCGGACGCACCATCAAGGGCGTGAAGAACCGGCCGTCGCCGGAATGGCTGCAGTCGCGCCTCAAGGCGATCGGACTGCGTCCGATCTCGGCGCTGGTCGACATCACCAACTACCTGACGTTCGACCGCGCGCGCCCGCTGCACGTGTTCGATTCCGATACGCTGACAGGTCACCTCGTCGTGCGGCTGGCCAAGCCCGGAGAGACGCTTGAGGCGCTCAACGGCAAGAGCTACGAGCTGACCGGCACCGAGACGGTGATCGCCGATGACGACGGCGTGCTGTCGTTGGGCGGCGTGGTCGGCGGCACGTCCTCGGGCTGCACCGAAGGCACGGTCAACGTGTTCGTCGAGTCGGCGCTGTTCGACCCGGTGCGCACCGCCGAGACCGGCCGCAAGCACGCGATCGAGTCCGATGCGCGCTACCGCTTCGAGCGCGCGGTCGATCCGGCCACGGTGCTGCCGGGCCTCGACGAGGCGACGCGTCTCATCATCGAGATCTGCGGCGGCGAGCCGTCGCAGACGGTGATCGCCGGGCGCGTGCCCGAGGGGCACAAGACGGTGCCGTTCCGCCCGTCGCGCGTGATGGCGCTCGGCGGCGCACCGATTCCCGAGAACGAGGCACTGTCAATTCTCGAACGCCTCGGCTTCGTCGCGAAGCCCGGGTCCGACCGTCTCGAGATCGCGGTGCCGACGTGGCGCTCCGACGTCCACGGCGAGCCGGACATCGTCGAGGAGATCCTGCGAGTCAAAGGCTACGCGGTGATCCCCGCGGTGCCGCTGTCGACCTCGGGCGGCCTGCCGGCCGTGGTCGAGACCGTTCCCCAGCGCCGCCGCCGCGATGCCAAGCGTGCGCTCGCCGGTCGCGGCATGATGGAGGCCGTCACCTTCTCGTTCATGGACGAGAACGCCGCCCGCCTGTTCGGGTTCTCGGACGAGCGCCTCAAGCTCGCAAATCCGATCAGCGCCGAGCTGTCGGTGATGCGGCCGTCGATCGTTCCCAACCTCGCCGCCGCCGCGGCGCGCAATGCCGCGCGCGGCTTCGGCGACGTCGCGCTGTTCGAAGTCGGGCCGATCTACGGTGCCTCGCCCGCCGATCCGACCGGAAGTCAGCGGCTCGTCGCCGCCGGCGTTCGCGCCGGCAAGACCGGGCCGAGACACTGGGCCGATCGTCCGCGCGACGTCGATGTGTTCGATGCGAAGGCGGACGCCCTCGGCGTGCTCGCGGCACTCGGTGTGCCGGCGGCCAACGTCCAGACCGTCGCCGAGGCGCCGCCGTGGTTCCATCCCGGCCGCTCGGGCTCGCTGCGCATGGGGCCGCAGGCGACTCTCGCGCACTTCGGCGAGTTGCACCCGCGTGTCGCCAGGGCGCTCGACGTCCCGACGCCGATCGTCGCGTTCGAAATCAATCTCGACGCGCTGCCGCAGCCGAAGAAGACCAAGCGCGGCGCCTTTCAGCCATCGCCGTTGCAGCCGGTGGAGCGCGACTTCGCCTTTGTCGTCGATGACAAGGTGACGGCCGACGCGATTGTCCGCGCGGCCAAGCTGGCGGATCGCGCGTTGATCGACGATGTTTCGGTATTCGACGTCTACGCTGGCGGCGCCATGGGCGAAGGTAAGAAGTCGGTCGCTATCGCGGTGCGCGTCCAGCCGCGCGACGCCACGCTGACCGATGCCGAGATCGAGGCGTTGGCCCAGAAAATCGTCGCGGCCGTCACCAAGGCGACCGGCGCCACGCTTCGCAGCTAGACAGCTGGCATTTCGTTCAGGGTTCCATGACCGAGCTTTCGCAGATCCGCAATTTCGCGATCATCGCCCACATCGATCACGGCAAGTCGACGCTCGCCGACCGCTTGATCCAGATCACCGGCGGCGTGACGGACCGCGAGTTCCGCGACCAGATGCTCGACAACATGGAGATCGAGCGCGAGCGCGGCATCACCATCAAGGCGCAGACCGTCCGCCTCACCTATAAGGCGAAGGACGGCAAGACCTACATCCTCAACCTGATGGACACGCCGGGCCACGTCGACTTCGCCTACGAGGTCAGCCGGTCGCTTGCCGCGTGCGAGGGCTCGATCCTCGTCGTCGACGCCTCGCAGGGCGTCGAGGCGCAGACGCTCGCCAACGTCTACCAGGCGATCGACGCCAACCACGAGATCGTCGTGGTGCTGAACAAGATCGACCTGCCGGCGGCCGATCCCGACCGCGTGAAGGCGCAGATCGAGGACGTCGTCGGCATCGATGCGTCCGACGCGGTGCCGATCTCGGCCAAGACCGGCATGGGCGTCGCCGACGTGCTCGAAGCATTGGTTCAGCGCCTGCCGCCGCCGAAGGGCGAGAGCGACGCGCCGTTGAAGGCGTTGCTGGTCGATTCCTGGTACGACCCGTACCTCGGCGTCGTCGTTCTGGTGCGCATCAAGGACGGCAAGCTGACCAAGGGCCAGAAGATCTACATGATGGGCACCGGCGCGACCTATCAGGTCGACGACGTCGGCGTGTTCGCGCCGAAGGCCCAGTCGATCGGTTCGCTCGGCGCTGGCGAAGTCGGCTACATCACCGCCTCGATCAAGAACATCGCCGATTGCCGCGTCGGCGACACCATCACCGACGAGAAGGTGCGCACGGCCGAGCCGCTTCCGGGCTTCAAGGCGTCGCAGCCGGTGGTGTTCTGTGGCCTGTTCCCGGTCGAGGCCTCGGACTACGAGAAGCTGCGCGACAGTCTCGCCAAGCTCCGGCTCAACGACGCGAGCTTCGAGTACGTGCCCGAGACCTCGGCGGCGCTCGGCTTCGGCTTCCGCTGCGGTTTCCTGGGGCTTCTCCATCTCGAGATCATCCAGGAGCGTCTCGAGCGCGAGTTCGACCTCGACCTCATCACCACGGCGCCGAGCGTCGTGTACCGGGTGCACCTGAACGACGGCAAGACCATCGAGCTGCACAACCCGGCCGACATGCCGGATCCGGTGAAGATCGCGTCGATGGACGAACCGTGGATCAAGGCGACGATCCTTGTTCCCGACGAATACCTCGGGGCGATTCTCAAGCTGTGCGAGGAGCGCCGCGGCGAGCAGCAGACGCTGACCTACGCCGGCAGCCGCGCCATGCTGGTTTACAAGCTGCCGCTCAACGAAGTGGTCTACGACTTCTACGACCGCCTGAAGTCGGTGAGCCGCGGCTATGCGAGCTTCGACTATGCGATCGAGGATTATCGTGAGAGCGACCTCGTCAAACTGACGATCCTCGTCAACGCCGATGTGGTCGATGCGTTGTCGATCATCGTGCACCGCAGCCAGGCCGAGCGACGTGGCCGCGCGCTGTGCGAGCGACTCAAGGAGCTGATCCCGCGCCAGCTCTTCAAGATCGCGATTCAGGCGGCGATCGGCGGTCGCGTCGTCGCCCGCGAGACGGTCAGCGCGCTGCGCAAGGACGTGCTGGCGAAATGTTACGGCGGCGATATCAGCCGCAAGCGCAAGCTCCTCGAGAAGCAGAAAGAGGGCAAGAAGCGCATGCGCCAGGTCGGCAACGTAGAGATTCCGCAGTCGGCATTCATCGCCGCCCTCAAGATCGGCGACGACTGACCAACCCACTGGGCCCCTTCCGCGATTCCTCGCGAGGCGCTACAGTTTGCGCAACGCCCGGATTCCACGGGCCCTGGGGAGGTCATCGATGAAATCGCTTTTCGCAAGCGACCGGCCGCGCGCGGCCGCGTTCGCCGTTTCCGTTTCCGTTGCCGTCGCCGCACTGACGCTCGCGGCGGGCTCAGCGTTCGCGCAGCAAGCCAAGCAGCCCGGTCCGACCAAGGCCGGAGCCTACAAGCCGGAGCAGGCCGAGGCGCTCAACATGCGCGAGATCGGCTTCAACGACCTGCAGGCGCGCACCGCCTATCAGCCGACGCCGAAGAAGCAGGGCAACCGCTGGATCCTCTACGTCGGCCACCACGGCGGCCGCACGGTCAATCCGCTGACCGGCAAGGTGGAGGAGAACGGCACGTCGATCCTCGACGTCACCGATCCGAAGCATCCCAAGTATCTGGTCCACATTCCCGGCGAGAAGGGAAAGGTGGTGCCGGGTCGCGAGACCGGCGGCTCGCAGATGACCCGCGTCTGCAACGGCGACGAGCTGCCCAAGGGCGAGAAGGGCCACACCTATCTGCTGCGCACCTGGGGTGACAGCGGCCACGAAGTGTTCGACGTCACGACACCGGAGAAGCCGGTCAAGATCGCGAGCATCGACGGCTTCACCAGCACCCACAAGAACAACTGGGAGTGCTCGACCGGCATCGCGCTGATCGTCGGCAGCGGCACCAAGGACAAGTGGCGCGCGACCCGCGTCACCACATTCTACGATCTCAGCGATCCCAAGAACCCGGTGAAAATCCGCGAGTACGCGCTGCCGGAGCAACTCGCCGACGCCAAGGGCTACAACCCCGGCCAGATCCATGGTCCGATCTCGAGCCCCGAGCTCAACCGCGTGTTCTTCGGCTACGGCACCAATCGCCGCGGCGTGGCGCAGATTGTCGACCGCGAAAAGCTCCTCAAGGGCAATCCCGAGCCGACGGCCGAGAGCCTGAAGGAAGCGGAGATCGGCCGCGTGACGCTGCCCGAGTTCATGGGCGCACACACCACGTTTCCGCTCTATGGCATGAAGCCGCCGCAGTTCGCCCACGACAAGGAAGGACAGACGCGCAACTTCCTCGTCATCGTCAACGAGGAGTCGGTGACGGTGTGCGGCGAGCCGCGCCAGATGGTGGAGTTCGTCGACGTGACCGACGAGAAGCGGCCGCTCGGCGTCGCCACCTTCGACGTTCCCGAGCGCAGCGGCCGGTTCTGCGACCGCGGTGGCCGCTTCGGGGCGCACGCCTCGAACGAGCACGTCGCGCCGATGTACGACAAGCGGGTCATGTTCTTCAGCTACTTCAACGCCGGCGTGCGCGCCGTCGACGTCCGCGATCCATACCACCCGAAGGAAGTCGGCTACTTCATCCCGGGCATCAACAAGAACACCGACCCGCGCTGCGCCGACGAGGTGAACAACACCAACTGCACCAAGGTCATCCAGATCAACAACATGGAAGTCGACGACCGCGGCTACATCTACGCCGTCGACCGCGCCAACTCGGGGCTGTTCATCCTCGAGCCGACCGGCGCGCTCCGGAACATCGCCAATTTCCCGAAGAAGAACACCGCCAAGCGTTGAGACTGGCGTCCTGCGGGGGCCCGGGCGTACGCGCCCGGGCCCTTTTCGTTTGCCCGAATCTTTCGCGCCGGCGCCCCCAAAGGCACGTCGGATTTTCCCGCAAAATCAACGACTCAGCCAAGCCGGGCCGGGCCCATCCGCGTTGCGCCGGCGGGTCCCTTCGTCTATTGTCCGGCCCGCGAAATCACGGACCAAATCCCGGGGAAGGGTGGCCGAGTGGTTTAAGGCACACGCTTGGAAAGCGTGCATACGGTAAAACGTATCGCGGGTTCGAATCCCGCCCCTTCCGCCAGTGATTTTCCATTTATTATCAGTCTCTTATGCGCCGTGCAATCATCGCGGAGTTTCCGCGGGTTGCACGGCAATCCCGCGCATCATCCGCGCGAAGAGACCCGTAACGTCACGGCTGAGCATTGATGAGGTGCGAAACCGAACTGGCGGTTCGCATGTGCCTATCTGCTCCCCACTCAAACCGTCGTTGGTTCCTGATGTCGGAGTGGGTCGCACGCCGTCAGTTGCGCAACCGTCTCTGATACTTTCGTTGCTGACGTGGTGAATCGCGCTCTGTCTCTGGGCAGCGAAGATGTGCCGATAAAATCGAAGGTTTCGAGACTGGCGCGAGCGCGCATTACGCGACGTGCGCGGGGAAATTTGCGGAAATCCGCCAAACCGTATCGCGGGTTCGAATCCTGTCCCGACCGCCA
>DATJIG010000159.1:0-7997 GCA_035493495.1 Alphaproteobacteria bacterium | reverse complement strand
ATCTTCATCGAGTACAGGATCGTCGCCTTGGCCGGGCGCTCGGTATAGACCTGATCGATGTGGAACTGCATCTCGCCGACCGGCAGCGCGTGGATGAACTTGCCGTCCTTCTGCTGGTTCGAGATGTACATGATCGCCGGGTCGTCGCCGGCGAACTCCGGCGTGTGGATGCGCGACAGTTCGCCGAAGCGCGAGCCGTAGGCGATCTGGGCCCTGGAATCGATCTCCTGGTTGCGGAAGCAGATGACGAGGTTCTGCAGCCACGCGGCATGGACCGCCTCGAAGGTCTCGTCGTCCATCGGCTTCGACAGGTCGACGCCGACGATCTCGGCGCCGAGGGCGCCGCCCGACGGGCGCACCTCGATCCGGGGGCGGGTGGTCGCGCGGGTGGCCATAGTCACTCTCCTGCAGGAGCCGGCCCAGGCGCCGGATGCCGGAACGCGATGATCATTCCCCCGCACGGGCGGTGGAAGCGGTCCGGTTATATTGATTAGGTTTCTAATGGTTATTATAAGGCGGGCGGCGCTTCAAGGCAAGGCAAGCGCTCCCGACCTTTGCTTCCTATTTTGAGACACTTAGTGACGTGAGCGCGGCGCGCCGCTCCGCCGCTGAGGCCTTGCTGTGACGCTCTGGCTCGTCGTTGTCACGGGATGTCACGGGGCTCCGAGCGTTTGATGGCTATGACAGCTAGACGACATTGCGCGGAGACGAATTTGAAGCCCCAACAAAGGGCCGAACAGTACAGGGCGAGAGCCGCCGAGATCCGGACAATGTCCAGATACGCGAGTGTTGAGGATGTCCGCGCCTCACTTCTCAATCTCGCGGTCGCCTACGAGCGACTGGCCGATGCCGCCGAGTTCGACCTGGCCGAACACTTGTCGGCCGCGAACGATACATTGCGGATCGCGCTGACGGGCGACGCCCGGCTCGGCGCAGGTCCGACTTCGCCCGCTCAGACGGACGGGGGTGCACCCCGTCCGTAGGCACTACTTCAACCCTTCCGCGCTCGTAATGATCGCGTTGACCCGCGCCAGCACCGCGGGCGATGCGCCGAGCACCTCCTTCACGACTGACTGGACCTGCTCGCCCGTCGACGGGCTGAGGTCGCGGTTGGCGCGCTCGCATTCGGCGATCACATCGGGGTCCTTCATCGTCTCGTCGAACGCGCGGCGCAGGGCCGCCACACGCTCGGCCGGCACGCCGGGCGTGGTGGCGAAGGGGCGCGCGAACGCGACATCCGACGACATCAGACGCAGCACCGCCCGGTCGTCGGGATTCTTGGCGAGGTCCATCATCAGCGGCACATCCTTCAGATCGGGATGCTTCTCGAGGCCGATCTGAACGATCTGGAAGATCTTCTTGTCCCTGAGCCAGTCGGGATGACCCGAGACCCACGACGCCCAGATGTTGTGGCGCGCCTCGACCTCGCCGCGCTCCATCGCCAGATTGACGTCGTTGCCGCCGGGATAGGCGACGATCAGCTTGAACTTCGTTCCGACGATGGTGTTGAGCGCCAGCGGATTGTAGGCCGACGGCGTGTTGGCGCCGGGGGCACCGAGGATCACCTCGCGCTTCCTGGCATCCTCGATCGAGCGGATCGGACTCGTGTGCCAGACCGAGATGACGTTGGGCGAGTTCGTGGTGTTGCCGATCCACGCCCATTCGGTGACGTCGAACTGCACGCCGCGCTGCTTCGACGCTTGGGCGAGCGGCATGGTCGACAGCGGCGTCTCGAGCGCGGTGCCGTCACGCGGCGCCTGGACGTGCAGCCAGTTGGCCGCGGTGATGCCGCCGCCGCCCGGCATGTTGCGTGGCACGATGGTCGGATTGCCGGGAATATGGCGGCCCATGTATTGCGCCACCATCCGCGCGCGCAGGTCGTAATCGCCGCCCGGGCTGCTCGGGATGATCATCGACAGCGTCTTGCCGCGATAGAACTCGGCGACGGACGCGTTCTGGGACTGGGCAAAGGCGGGCGCGGCGGTGGCGAGAGCGAGCGCGCACGCGGTGACGGCGGTCCAACGCATCAACGCCTCCCTGCTCCTCAGTCGGAAACTGACGGGATGGTGGGCCAGGACGGGCGCCCTGGTCAATGTGAAGGTCGATTTCTTTCTTTCGTCGCCCCCGCGAAAGCGGGGGTCCAAGGCGGCTACTCTGAGTCTCCCGGCTCTGGATGCCCGACTCTAGGACCGCCTGCACGCGGTCCTCCTGAAAGAGGGGCGCGGGCATGACGGGCAAAAAGAAAAAGGCCGAGGCGAGCCCGGCCTTCTCTTTTCTGAACACCGGCGGCGCGCGCCGCGTCAGTGCATCATGTGGCCGCCATCGATGTTGCCTCAGGCGGCCCGCACCGAGCGTCGACGGTGACGCTCAGTGCATCATGTGGCCGCCGTCGATGTTGATGGTCTGGCCGGTGATGTAGTTCGACATGTCCGACAGCAGGAACAGCAGCGCGCCGACGAGATCATCCGGCACCTGGTCGCGCTTGAGCGACTTGTTGGCGAGCGCCATCGCCTTGTTGGCGACGTACGCGTTCGACGAGTTGGCGACCTGGGTTTCGCTCAGGGTGAAGCCGGGCGAGATCGAGTTGACGGTGATGTTGTCGTCACCGACCTCGCGGGCAAGCGCCCGGGTGAGCCCGACGACGCCCGCCTTCGACGTCGTGTAGTGGAGGCGGTTCGGCGTCCCTTCCCACACCCGCGACGACGAAATGTTGATGATCTTGCCGCCGCCCTGCTTCTTCATCTGCGGATAGACGGCGCGGCAGCACAGGAAGATGCCGCGCAGGTTGACCGCCATAACGCGGTCCCACTCCTCGACCGGAATCTCGAACCACGAGCGACGCGCGAGCACGCTCATCAGCGACGCGTTGTTGACGAGGCCGTCGATGCGGCCGAACGCCTTGGCCGCCGCATCCGCCATGGCCTGGGTCGACTCCGGGCTCGACACGTCGGTGGCCCTGGGCAGCGCCTGGCCGCCAGCGCCGTTGATCGCCTTCGCCAGCGTCTCGTTGGCCTCGCCGTCGATGTCGGCGATGACGACGCGCGCGCCGGCCTCGGCGAGACGCGTCGAGTAGACCTTGCCGATGCCCTTGGCGCCGCCGGTGACGACGATCACGCGGTCCTTGAGATCGAGTTTGGGTTTCGTCGACGAGATGTCGGCCATTTGAATCTCCAGGTGGTCGGAAATTTGGGATAGCGGCGGGACGGGCTCAGCGCTTCGGGCCGGCAAGGATTTCCTTGGCGCGGGCGACGATCGCCGGCGGCGCCGAGTACATGCGGCTGATCAGCGCCTGTACCTCCTGGCCGGATACCGGGCGGATCTCGACTTTGGCCTTTTCGGCATCGGCCAGCAGCTCTGGATCGGCGAGCGCCGCCATGAAGGCGGTGCGCAGCACGGCGACGCGCTCGGGCGGCGTGCCCGGCGGCAGCACGTACGGACGTCCGAACACGAGCTGGCCGAAGATCAGCTCGGCGACCGGCTTGTCGGCGGGCTTCACCTGATTGAACAGCACCGGCACCTTCTCGGCATCAAGCACCGGATGGCCGGCGAGCGACTCCTGGAGGATCGGCTTGACCCGGCCGGTCTGCTTCCAGTCGGGGTATTGGCTCGCCACGCTCGAGTAGTAGAGGCCGCAGATGCCGTTGACCTCGTTGCGCTCGAGCGCGAGGCCGATCTCGCGGGTGCCGGGATAGCCCGACACCAGCCGGAACTTGGTGTTGATCAGTCGGTTGTCGGCGAGCGGGAAATCGCGGGTCGAGCCGCCGGCGGCGGACGAGCCGACCAGGATCTCGGTGTCCTGCGCCTGCTTCAGCGTCTTGACCGGCGAGTCCTTGCCGACGATGCACACGCTGACCTCGCGGTTGGTCGAGCCGAGATACTCGAACTTGTTGGCGTCGAACTGCGGCTTGCTCTTGGGTTCGCCGAGCAGCGGGTCGACCAGGGCGCCGGAGAACAGCGCCGCCATCGACGTGCCGTCCTTGGGCGCCACGTTGTACTCGTAGGATGCCGCCTTCTGGCTGCCGGCGCCCGGCAGGTTCTTCGGCACGACGTTGGGGCTGCCGGGAATGTGCTTCGACATGTGGCGCGCCAGCACCCGCGAGTAGGTGTCGTAGCCGCCGCCGACATCGCTGCCGATGATCAACTCGATCGCCTTGCCCTTGTAGAAGCGCGCAGTCGGATCCTGCGCCTCCTGGGCCGCCGCCCGATCCGCCGCGACCCCCGCCACAATCACGGCCCCAAAAACCAGGGCGGGGGGCGTCATACGCGCGAACATCCTCATCTCCTTGCCGCGAGCCTCAGTGGAGGCCATAGAGCGCCTGCGCGTTCGGCCCGAGGATCTTCTCGATCGCGCCGGCGCTGATCTTGTTGTCGGTCTTGATCATGCGCAGCGCCTCGATCTCGGCCGAGGTGTCGTGGTGGCCGTAGTCGGTGCCGACCACGAGGTTGTCCTCGCCCGCGTACTGCAGCACGTACGGTAGATCGTCGGTGACCTGGCAGGCCACGTACATATTGTAGTGCTTCAGCGTGTCCTTCGGCAGACGCTTGCCGCGACGCTTGAAGCGCAGCTCGAGGTCGTTGAGCACGTACGGCACCCACTGCGCCGAGGTCTCGACGAAGCCCCAGCGGACTTTGGGGAACTTCTCGGGAATTCCGTCAATGATCAGCGAGTGGAAGGCCCCGATCACCATCAGCTTCGACTTGTTGAAGCCGCCCTCCTCGCGGAACACCTCCCACACCTGGAAGGAGTTGTTGCCGGCGTGGACGCCGATCGAGAGGTCGAGCTTCTGGGCGAGATCGTAGAGCGGGAAGAAATACGGATCCGACAGGCGCCGCTCGGCTTCGAGGCCGCGCATGAAGATGCTGCAGGCGCCGTTGTCCTTGGCGAAGCGCAGCTCATCCTCCCACGCCGACGGGGTCAGAATCGGCGGCTTCGCCGCCCACACCAGCCGCTCCTTGCCCTTCTTCCAGATCTCGGCGAGCCAGCGGTTGTAGGAGCGGACCAGCGCCAGCTCCGACTTCGGATTCTGGGCGACCGGGCGGAGGAACAGCGTCGGGTAGAGCACCTGGACGTCGATTTCGAGCTCGTCCATGTGGGCGAGGCGCTTCTCGATGTCGCGCATCTCGCGCGCTTCCTCGGCGGTGTTAGAGCCGACGTTGACTTCCTTCGGCTGCAGCCGCCCCTCGACCACCCACGCCTGCTTGACCGCCTTACCCTCGTTGCTCCTGGTTTGCGCGCCGGAGTCCCCATAGCCGACGACGAGCGGGCTGTACGCGGTCTCGTCGGGCTTCAGGTAGCTCCACGTCGCGGGCGTCTCCAGCACGTGGGCGTCGGAATCGATGGTGGCCAAGCGGCGCATGACGGTCTCCTGATGCAAGCGAGTGGTGCGCCGCGGCCGCAGCCGCGCCGCGCTGAGTTTATTTCTTCGTGATCTGGGCCTCGGCGGCGGCCTTGATGATGTCGGGCGGAGCCGCGAACATCTTCGCCACCAGTTCCTGCACGCGGTCGCCGGGCACCGGATTGACCTCGAGCTTGGCCTGCGCGGCCTCGGCCTTGTACCCCGCGTCGTCCTTGGTCGCGTTGAACGCATCGCGCAGCGCTTTCACGCGGTCGGCGGGGACGCCGGGCGGCAGAATGTAGGGACGGCCGAATTCGAGCTGGCCGAAGATCAGCTCAAGGATCTGGCGATCGCGATCGGTCTTCACGAAGTCCCAGATCATCGGCACGCCGCGCTTCTCGAGATCGGGGTGCGGCTTGTTGGCGAGCTGAACCCAGAAGATCAGCTTGTTGTCGCGCACCCAGTCCTGGCTCTGGACGATGATCGATGACCAGAGCTGGCCGCAGATGCCGTGGATCTCGCCGCGCTCCATCGCGAGCAGCATGTCCTTCGAGCCCTCGTAGCCGGCGACGATCTTGAGCTTCGAGCCGATCACGTTCTGCAGCGCCGCCGCGAAGTCGCGCGACGAGCCGCCCGACGCCGACGCGCCGACGATCGCCTCATGGGTGAAGGTGTCCTTCAGTGTCTTGATCGGCGCGTCGTGCCAGATCATGCAGGTCGCAACCTCGTTGTTGGCGCTGCCGAGGTAGATGAACTTGGTCGGGTCGTACTGGGTGCGCTTCCGTTCGTCGAACAGCGCGTCCATGATCGCGCCCGGAAACAGCGCGCCGAAGGTCGAGCCGTCCTTGGGAGACACCGCGTAGAGCGTCGCCGCCGCCTTGGCGGAGCCCGCGCCCGGCACGTTCTTCGGCACGATGTTGGGCTTGCCCGGGATGTAGTCGGGCATGTGGCGGGCGATCAGCCGCGCGTAGAGATCGAAGCCGCCGCCCGGCGCCGAGCCGATCAGCACGTCCATCTGCCGCCCCTTGTAAAACGACTCGACGCTCTGGGCGTGCGCGGCACCGGCGGCAAGCGCGGCGGCGATCACGGCGGCGGAAAGGGTTGCGATTCGGCTCATCGTTACTCCAGTCTCAGACGGGCTGCTCGCCCTGGATGGTGAAGCGGCGCAGGTGCCGCCGCTGGTTGGGATCGAAATCGGTGCGGGCGTGAGCGGTGCAGCGGTTGTCCCACAGCAACAGGTCGCCGACACGCCACTTGTGCGTGTAGCGATAGTCCGGGTTCTCGACGGCGTCGAACAGGACGTCGAGCACGTTGCGGCTGTCGCGTTCCGAGAGTCCGTCGATGTGGTCGGTCATCAGCCGGCAGACGTAAAGCGCCGTGCGATGCGATAAGGGATGCACGCGGCCGACGGGGTGGGCGTAGTGCGGCAGGGTCGCGCGCTGTTCGTCGCTGATGCCCGTGTTCCGCGTCGTGCCGTAGTCGAAGTAATGCATCGCCTTGCGCGACGCGAGCTCGTTGCGCAGGTCGGGCGGCAGTCGCTCCCAGGCGGTGTAGAGGTTGGTGAACAGCGTGTCGCCGCCCTCGGGCGGGATCTCGATGGCGTAGAGGCAGGTGCCGGTGGCGGGGCTCGCGGTGTAGCACTGGTCGATGTGGAAATGCATCTCGCCGTCGGGGAGCGAGCCGATGAACTTGCCGTCCTTCTTGAGATTGGAGACATACATCACGCCTTCGGGCGCGTCGCTGCCCTCCTGCCGAGTCTCCTTGGGACGAGTGCGGTCGCCGAGCGCGCCGAAGATGCGGCAGAAGCGGCGCTGATCCTCGACCGAGAGGTCGCGCTGGTCGCGGATGACGAGCACGAGGTGCTCGGTCCAGGCATCGCGCAACGCCTGCTCGGTCGCGGCATCGAGCGGACGCGTCAGATCGAGGCCGTGGATCTCCGCGCCCAGCGTGCGATTGCCGAATGCCCCGCTCAATGGCGCGACGTCGATCGTCGCTACCGCCATCGGTGCTCTCCCTGTCTGGGTTTTCCCGGGTGGGATTGTCGTAAGATTTCTAAGGGTATTCTGGCAGCGCCGACCTGCGCCGTCAATTTACGAGGCGGCATTTCAAAAAAGCATGGCCGTTCAAGGGAGGGCGCCGGGCCCAAAAAGCAACGCCGGCGACGGGCGCCGGCGTTCCGA
Organism: Alphaproteobacteria bacterium; assembly: GCA_035493495.1. Lineage (GTDB taxonomy): Bacteria > Pseudomonadota > Alphaproteobacteria > SMXQ01 > SMXQ01 > DATJIG01. The sequence continues at coordinate 481 of DATJIG010000159.1, read as the reverse complement.
AGTCCTCGACGAAGCGTCGGCCGCTACTCGAGCTCCCACGACCTGTCGAGGATGCCCGACTTCTTGCCGTTGGAGACGTAGTACTTCCACAGCTTCTTCATGTGATGGTCGCGCGCCTCGGTCTTGAGGATCGTCTCCATCTCCTGATCGGTCAGCGGCTCGAGGCCGGCGCCCATCGACATGGTCTCGATCTGCGCCTTAGCGTTCTCCTCGAAGTGCACGGTGTCGACCATCAGCGCCGGCACCGACTCGGCCACCAGCACCATGCCGTGGGCGCGCATCAGCGCCACGTTGTGGTGCGCAAGGGTCTCGGCCAGCGCGATGCCCTGCTCCTTGCGCTTGATGTGCGACGGATCGTTGTGGATCGGGAAGCCCGACTTCCAGCGCGCGGCGCGGGCGCGCATCGGCAGGAGCTTCGCCGTCTTGGTCATGGTGAAGGCGATCGCCAGCTCGGAGTGGTTGTGGATCACCGCCTTGACGT
>DATJIG010000158.1:0-8813 GCA_035493495.1 Alphaproteobacteria bacterium | reverse complement strand
AGCCTCGCGATGGAACGCGGCGAGGTCGAGGGCGCGGGCTACATCACCTGGGGCGCGCTGACCACGAACCAGCCCGGATGGGTCCGCGACAAGATGGTGACGGTCCTGTTCCGCACCGGAGCAGCCGACGATCCGCGCCTCGCCGGCGTTCCCGACATCCGCGATCTCGCGGTCAACGAGACTGACCGGCAGGCGCTCGACCTGATCCTCGCACGCGAGATTCTCGGGCGTCCGTTCCTCGCGCCGCCCGATCTGCCGCCCGAGCGCGCGCGGGCGCTGCAATCGGCCTTCGGTGAGAGTGTCACGGATCCGGATCTGCTCGCCGACGCGAAGAAGGTGCACGCCGACATCGATCCGGTCAGCGGCGACGAGGTCGTGGCGCTGCTGAAGCGGATCCACGAATACCCCGAGGCGACCATCGCGCGGACCAAGGACGCGCTGACGCGCGCCCGCTAGTCAGAGGGGCGCGACGTTTCGGCGAGGTAGCGGAGCGCCGCATCGACGCCGCCGCGCTGGTGCGGGATGCCGGCGATGTCGAGGCCCATCTCGATTCCGGCGAGCGTGCCGGCCAGCGTGAGATCGTTCATCTCGCCGATGTGGCCGATGCGGAAGACCTTGCCGGTGATCTTGCCGAGGCCCATGCCGAGCGACATGTTGAAGCGGTCGAGGATCAGCTTGCGGAACGCGTCGGCGTTGTGGCCGTCGGGCATCAGCACGGCGGTCAGCACGCTCGAGTAGTCCTTCGATTCGAGGCACAGGTTCTCGAGACCCCACGCGGCGACGGCGCGCCGCGTCGCCTCGGCGAGCCGGTCGTGGCGCGCGTAGACGTTGTCGATGCCTTCTTCCTCGAACATGGCCAGCGCCTCTTCGAGCGCGTAGAGCAGGTTGGTGGCCGGCGTGGTGGCGAAGAAGCCGTCGGCGTTGGCCTTGAGCATCGGCTGCCAGTCGAGGAAGGAACGCCGCGAGCCACCCGCCTTCGAGACGGCGAGCGCCTTCTCGCTGACGGCGTTGAGGCCGATGCCGGGCGGCAGCATCAGGCCCTTTTGTGAGCACGACACCGAGACGTCGACGCCCCACTCGTCGTGGCGGACGTCGATCGAGCCGAGCGACGACACCGCGTCGATCAGCAGCAGGGCCGGGTGCTTCGCCGCGTCCATCGCTTTGCGGATCAGGCCGATGCGGCTCGCCGCGCCGGTCGAGGTCTCGTTATGGACGACGCACACCGCCTTGATCGTGTGCCGCGTGTCCTGCTTCAGGCGCTGCTCGACCGCATTGGGATCGACGCCGCGGCGCCAGTCGGTCGGTATGCTGTCGATTTCGAGGCCGAACCGGGTCGCCATCTCGCGCCACAGCACCGCGAACTGGCCGGTTTCGACCATCAGCACGCGGTCGCTGGGCGCCAGCGTATTGACGAGCGCCGCTTCCCACGCGCTGGTGCCCGAGCCCGAGAACACCAGGACGTGGCCCTTGGTGCGGAAGATCGGCTTTAGCCGTTCCAGCACGCTGCGTCCGAGCTCGGCGAACTCCGGCCCGCGGTGATCGATCACCGGTTTCGCCATCGCCCTGAGGACCCGGTCCGGCACGTTGGTCGGACCGGGTATCTGGAGAAAGTGCCGGCCTTTGGCGGCCGACGGGGGCACAGGGCGGTGACCGGACATCATGGCTCCTCAGGATACTCAGCTCAGGGTACTGGGCGCGCGACGGCGCGCTGGCGGTTCGGAAGATAGCGGATCGAGCGTGACGGCAACGTTAATCCTTGGCGGCGCCCTGCGTGCCCCACAGCTCGCTCCAGGTCTTGATCATGGCCTTGTTGGCGTCGCTGTTGAGCACGTCGTCGTCGCGCACGAGCTTGGGCTTGCCGACGATGGTGTCGGCGAAGGGCAGGAATGTCGGCGTCTGCAGGTCCTTGTGGACCGGAACGGCGAACGTTTCGACATACTGCAGGATCTGGCCTTCGCGGCTGATCATCCAGTTGACGAACAGGCGCGCCGCGTTCTTGCGCGGCGACTTGTCGAGGATCGCGATCTGCGAGACGGTGATCGGCACCGGGACCGGGCAGTGATAGCCGATCGGCGCGCCCTTGTTGGCGAGTTTCTGGGCGATCCATTCGGGGGCGGGGATGTTGGCGTCGAACTCGCCCGCCGCGGTCAGCGACGTCACCGCGGTCATGCCTTCCTTGCGGCGCTGGATCTTGACGTCGTTGAACAGCCTGGTGGCGAAGGTCTTGCCCCAGGCCTCGCCGCGATTGTTCCACAGCACCAGGAACCAGCTGTCGGGATGGTTCGACAGCGCGAGGTGGCCGTTGCCCCACACCGGGTTGGTGAGGAGGTCGTCCCACGTCTTCGGCAGGTCGGAAGCCTTCACCTTGGCGGTGTTGTAGGCCATGCAGCGGAACGACAGCTTGTGGGCGGCCCACGAGCCGTCCTCGGCGACGATGTCCTGCGGCAGATTCTTGAAGCCCGGAAGCTCGCGCAGATCGGCGAGCGCTTTCATCTCGATGAAGTGGAAGGTCGCGTCGGCGATCGCCGTCATGACGTCGGCGATGACGCGGCCCTGCTCGAGCGCGACCAGCACCTGCATCGTACGCTGCGAGGTGCCGCCGCGGTTGTACTTCACGTTGACGAACGGGTAACGCTCGCGGAACGGCGCGGTCATGGCGCGGAACTCGCGGTCGTCCCACGTACCGTAGACGATGACTTCCTTTTCCTTGGCGGCGCCGTCGAGCCACGCCTTGGGAACGTCGAGCTCCTTATCGAGGCCGTCGAGCAGCTTGGCGTCGATGTGTCCGTCGGCGAGCGCCTTCTGTGTCGCCTTCGGCAGGTCCGCCGCGAACGCGCTGGATGCCGTGAGCGCGAATGCCGCTACGGTCGCAAGCAGCCACTTGTGCATGGCTGGTCTCCTTGAATTCGAATTTTTCGGATGAGCGCGGAGGCGCCGGTCAGCGGCGGTAGAGGCCGCGGTCGCCACGGCCGCAGACGGTCGTCTGGATCGACGTGCTGTCCGTTGATCTGGTCACTGTCGCAATCTCCCTGTGGGCGGCTGTCGTGCTGCCATCCGGCGCCGACGCCGCGTTTCCGAGTTGCGCCGAAGATACCATCTCCCGGAGGGGCGGCAACACACGCGGATTTTCGCGTTCGGCCCGAGGCGTAGGGGGACTACTGCTCCATCACCGACGGCGCGAACAACTCGTCGAGCTTGACGAGACGCGGGGTCAGCCCCTGCTCGAACGACCACTGGGCGGCGGTCTCCAGCACCTTGCGGTTGGCGGCGATGCCGTGGCGGATCAGCGGCGTCGCCAGCGCCTTGCGCGCCTCGCGCGGCAAGAGCCCGGTCTCGATGTGGTAGCCGACCGCATCCATGCGCTGCTTCTCGGCGATCTCGTTCGCCTTGACGAAGGCCTTGTAGAGATTGAGGACGACCCAGGGGTGCCGCTCGACGATGTCGCGCTTGATCACCATCGCGTGGTTGATCGGGTAGATGCCGGTCTTCTGGAACCAGCGCACGCCCTCGGCGTGGGGATCGGGGAACACCGTCTTGAAGTCGGGGTGCTTGTAGAGATCGACCGTCGAGCGATCGACCAAATTGTCGGTGCCGGCCAGGTAACGAAGGGCGCCGTCGAGTTTTCCCTCGAGCAGCATCTGGCCCATGTTGGTGTCGTTCGGGATGAAGTTGAGGCGGACGTCGGACGGCGGCTTGAAGCCGACGGCGGCGCCCTGGCTGTGGTCGTCGTTGCGCTCCATCCAGAACTCGATGTCGCGCGGGTGCACGTTGTACTCGTGCTGCAGGAAGCCGCGCGTCCACAGCGCGGCGGTCTGCTGGTACTCCGGCACGCCGAGCTTCTTGCCGATCAGGTCCGACGGCTTGTCGATGCCGCGGTCCTTGCGCACCAGCGTGCCGACCTGGAACATCTTGCGGGTGGTGAACACCGGGATGCCGACCCAGCGCGTGTCGCCGCTCGTCGCCGCCATCATCAGACCCGAGAGCGACATCTCCGAGACGTCGAAGTCGCCGAACCGGAGCTGACGCCAGAACAGCTCCGAGGCGTGCACCGACGTGGGAATCAGGTCGATGCCATCGGCCTTCACGCGCCCCTCGAAGATCGGATGGGTGCGCGGATTATCGGCCATGCCGATGCTGAGCTGGAGTTTCAAGACGTCATTCCCATGTCGCGAAGGCCATGCCGCATCCCGTGCCGCCTTCCGAGCGGGTGGACGGGACGTAGTCGACCAGGTTCATCTGAAGGTTCGTCGCCGAGAGGATTCCGGCGACGGTGATCCAGTTCTTCGTCTCCGAGGTGCCGGACCGGAACATGGCGTGGGGCTCGGCGAAGATCGTCTTGGTGTCGCGGTTCTTCATCGCGGTCAGCATCCGGCGATCGAAGTCCTCGTCGACGACGAAATGGCTGATGCCGCCCGACGCGCAGATCGCGACGCGCTTGTCCGACGGCCAGTTGGCGATCGCGCGACCGATCGACTGGCCGAACTCGTAGCACCGCTTGGCGGTCGGCTGGTTCGGCGGAAAATAGGTATTGAGCAGGATCGGCACGACCGGCACGGCGCGGTCCTTGAGGATGCGGCGATAGACGAAGCCGACCGCGTGGCCGACGCCGATCGGACCGCGCTCGTTGGCGCGCTGCTTCATCGACACCGCGACGTCGAACTCGTCTACGATCGCCTGCTCGACGATCGCCTGGGCGAGGTCCCGCGGCACCGGGTAGACCTGATCCTCGGGCGGCTGGCTCGCCGACATGGCGAGCGCGATGCCGGGGCTCTTGGTCTTGAGGCGCTCCTGGTCGATCTTGGTGTTGATCACCTGATCGGAGCAGTACACGGTGAACGACGGCTGAACGTCGTCGTAGAACCATTCGTGCTGGTCGTCGCCGACCACGACGACGATCTCGGGGTTCACCGTCGCGAACTTCTCCGCCAGGGTGTTGAGCGCGCGCTGATTGCGCTCGTGCCGCTCCTGACGGGTCTCGAGCGACATTTCCTTGATGAAATCCCGCTCGCCGTCGCGTGCCGCGACCAGCTCGGGGAAGGTGTAGGTCTTGCCGCGGAACGGGTGCGCGGGGTTCTTGCGGTCGTCGGCCGCGCGCAGGTCCCACTTCTCGGGCGGAGTCGACAGCAGCGGCCCGTGCGAGGTGCCAAATCCGTAGACAATCTTCGCCATCTCGACTCTTTCCTCGCCAGTGGCCTCGCTCGCGCGAGACGCCAGCATCACGAATAGCACAAAGTGGGGGCCATGCCGCCATCGCCCGGGCCCAGGGCCAGGGGGTGGGCAGGGGCGGCGAGGACGAAAGAATGGCGGCGAGAGACCTTTGCCTCCGCCGCCATTTTCGTTCGGCTCGCCGGGTGTGTCAGACCTTGGTGGTCTTACGCACCTTGTCGCCGCCGTACAGACCCATGTCCTCGCGGCGGTTGGCCTTGCCACGTTCCATGACGTCGGCGGCCGCCTTGAGGTCGGTGAAACGGGCTTCGATCTCGACCCGGTAGTTGTCGGGATCGAGGAAGAACCAGTTCAGGATGCCGGGCTCGCGCTTGTGGCTGACCGGGCCCTCGACGTCGACGCCGCACGACTTGATGTACTCGATCGTCTCCTCGGCCTTCTCCGGGACGACGCGGTACGACCAGTGGATGGCATGGGGGATATTGATGCGCGGCTCGTCGGGCGGCCACTTGATGATCGAGAGGCCGAAATCGCCGACGTACAGCTTCATCAGCGGATTGGCGGAGTTGTCATTCCGCCACGCGACGCGGGCGCCGATGATCTTGGTGTAGAACTCGGTCGTGCGGTCGAGATCCTCGACGTAGAAGCCGCTGTGACTGATGCCGTTGATCGCGGTGTTCAGGTTTTCGCGGTTGATCATGACTTTTTTCTCCTCAGATGAGCGGCCACCCGGCGCTCGGTTCTATTAATGCGCGTTGACGATTACTCGGCCGCGGTCCTGGAACTGAGAAGCCGCCGGCAGAAGCTCGGTCCGGTCTCGTTTTCCTCGATGAAGCCCGAGGTGCAGACGAAGTCGGTGAACGGGCTCTTCGCGCGATCGCGCAGCACGCCCGGCGGCTCTTTGCCGGCCTGCACCTGCTCGATTGCCTTGAACAGCGCCCGGCGGACCGCGGTGATGACGACGTCGCTGGAGCCGAGATGCTCCTTGGTGCGGTCCTGGATGCGGTTCGGGCCCTGGGTCTCGATGGCGAACGCGTCCTGCGACGGGAAGTGCAGCCCCATGCCGCCCCAGGTCTCGTCGCGCTTCAGGGCCTCGCGATCCTGGAGATAGCGATTCTCGGGCCGCCGGATGTGGCGCAGGTCCGGGCCGATGTTGGCGGCGCGGTTCTTCCGCAGGCGCTCCTTGTTGAGGCCCTTGGCATCGTAGAAGAACTCGAACCGGACGTGGGTGATGTCGTCGATCGGCACGTACCAGCGGCCCTGGTAGCCGCTCTCGCCGAACGACGTCGACGGCGTGGCGATGGACGGGAACACATAGTTGTTCACACGCAGGTACTTGCGCCCATTGGGCGAGTTGTGCAGCGCGAAGATGCGGGTGCCGTAGCCGGTCTGCTCGGTCGAAACCTCGGGCACCTCGTTGCCGCGCAACGAGGCGACGTCGGCGCCGGAGCGTTCGCTGGCGATTCCCGGCGGCCGGCGATGCAGGAACGTGGTGTGCACGGGATCGGTCGAGCTCTCGAGCCCCTGCAGCCAGTTGCACGTCTGGATGACGCGGAACGTCAGGCGATTGGGTTCGGCGGCGGTCAGGAACTCGAAGTCGGGGATGAGCGGCGGCTCGCCTTCGCCCAGGTACGCCCAGATGGCGCCGCCCTTCTCCTGCACCGGATAGCCGACGTGCTTGATCTTCTCGCAGGCCTTGGCGCCCAACTTTTCCGCCGGCTGCTCGATGCACTTGCCGTGGATGTCGAACAGCCAGCCGTGGTAGAGGCAGCGCAAACCGCCGTTCTCGACGCGGCCGTACGACAGGTCGGTGCCGCGATGGGCGCAGTACTGGCCGATCAGCCCGAGGCGGTTCTGATCGTCGCGGAACAGCACCAGATCTTCGCTCATGATGCGGATCGGCAGGGGATTGCCGCCGATCGGCATCTCCTCGGACGCGCAGATCGGCTGCCAGTAGCTGCGCAGCAGCTTGCCGCATGGGGTTCCGGGGCCCGTCTGGGTCAGCAGATCGTTTTGTTCCTTGGTCAGCATGTGAATCTCCCTTTCGTGAGCAATGCGCGGTCCGCGACCTACTTCGCGCCCTCGATCATTTTGATCTCGCCGTCCTTGACTGCGCTTTGCGCTGCATCAATCGCACGTCCTGACAAGAAGCATGGACGTTTCTTGCCGTCGGACTATTTGCTGCTGCCCGGCCGCACCTTGTACTCGCCTTCTTCCAGGGCCTTCTGGGCGATCGCGACGACTTCCTTCGGCGAACTGTAAATCTCCTTGAGAAGCTTCGTGACGTCCTCGCCGGACTTCGGATCATTGATTTCGAGGTGACGCTTCTCAGCCGCAGCGAGGAACTGCGGATCCTTCACCATCTCCATGAACGCGCGCTGGATTTCCGCGACGCGATCCGCGGGTACGTTCGGCGGCATGAACACGGGGCGGCCGATGGACTGATCGGCGAAGATGATCTTGAGGGCCTGCCGGTCCTGCTCGCTCTTTACGAGATCGACCACCAACGGCACGTCGCCCGGGATGTCACGGTTCTTGTCCAGCCCGACCTGCATGAGAATCCGGATCTTTCCGCTCTCGAGCCAGTCCCTCTTCGTGGCGACCAGACTCGACCAGGACCAGCCGACTCGTCCCTCGACCTCGCCACGCTCCATGGCGAGATTCTGATTGGCATCCCCGCCGTAGCAGCACACCTGCTGGAATTTCGTGCCGAGAATGGAATTGAGGACGCGGGCGCCGGCACCGCCCTGCGAACTGGCCATCGCCACGATCGTCGGCCTCGTGAGCGTTTCTTCCCATGATTCGATGCCGGTCGCATGCCATACCGCGGCGACCCCGACTTCCGTGTTCAGGCTACCGACCCAGTTGAACTCCACCGGGGTCTTGAACACGGCTCTTGTCTGGTTCGGGAACAGAAGCGTTTCGGTGGTCAGATTGCGGTTGACCGTTCCCCACACCGTTCCGTCCTTGGGCGCCGCTTGGTAGATCTGATTCATGACGCGCAACCCACCTGCGCCCGGCGTGTTGCGCGGAATGAAGTTCGGATGGCCTGGAATGAACCGGCCGAGGTTGTCGGTCATGACCCGTGCGTACAGGTCGTACGAGGTTCCGGCATCGTTTCCGATCAATACCTCGATCTGCTTGCCGGCAAAGAACGGCGGCGCATCCTTCGCGGAGGCGGCGGAGGCGGCGGAGGACAGGCCCATCGGAACTCCGACGGAGGCAAGGCAGGCAACGAACACGCGGAATTTCCAAGTCATCAAGTGCTCCGTAAATTCATGGTCTTCGGATCGGAATGCCGCGACCAGACGGCATATGTGGCGATCCGACTGTAATCAGGACTTTCCTACTCCGCCGCCGAAGACGTGCCGGCCAAAATCCGGCGGGCATACGTCGGGCCATCCTCGTCGTCGTTGATCGGCCCCTCGAAGCACACGAAGTCGGCCAGGAAATCCTTCGGGCTCGTGCGCAGCAGGCCGGGCGCTTCCTTGCCTTCCTGCACTTGAGCAATCGCCTTCAGCAACGTCCTCGTCATCGCTGCGATGACGATATCGGTCGCGCCGAGATGCTCCTTGGTGCGGTCGCGGATGGCGCCCTGCGTTTCGATCGCGAAGGAGTCGTGAGCGGGGAAGTAATCGCCCATGCCG
>DATJIG010000157.1:0-20996 GCA_035493495.1 Alphaproteobacteria bacterium | reverse complement strand
GTGCTGCTGGTCAGCCACGACCGCGACGTCCTCGACCGCGTGGTGACCTCGACGCTGGCCTCCGAAGGCGACGGCGTGTGGACCGAGTACGCCGGCGGCTACAGCGACATGATGGCGCAGCGCGGCGCGCCATCGACCGCTGCTCCCGAGGAGAAGCCGAAGAAGCCCAGGGAGTCGGCACCTCGCGCCGAGCGCCCGAAAGCCGCACGCCTCTCGTTCAAGGAGAAGCACGCGCTCGAGACGCTGCCGAAGCGCATCGCCGAGCTCGAGGGCGAGATCGCGCGGCTGCAGGGCGTGCTGGCCGACGGCAATCTCTACGCCCGCAATCCGGCGGCGTTCGAAAAGGCGGCGGGCACGCTACGCGACGCCGAGGCCGCGCGTGCCCAGGCCGAGGACGAGTGGCTGACGCTGGAGATGAAGCGCGAGGAGCTGGACGAGGCCTGAAACCGCGCCCCCGTCCCTCTTGCAAACGTTACGAGCAATAATTACGGGCGCGCCTGCTGCGGACCGGAGGCGGCGCGGAACAGGCTTTCGGTGATCGCCGGCGGCAGCCCGATTTTCTGCGCGACCTTCGGTCGATCGACCGAATTGGGATCGGATAGAACCTGGCCGAGCGGCCGCCTGTCCATCTTCACGTCGGCGAGCAGTTCCTGCTGCGACACCTTGCCGTCGTGGTTGGTGTCGAACGCCGCGTGCAGGCGGTCCATGCCCATGCCATCGGCCAGCATCATCCCGAGCGACAGCGACATCTGCGCGCGCGGCGGCAGGATCGAGCGGTTGACCGCGTACCACGAGCCGAGCCGGTTGCGAAGCTGCTGCAGATCCTCGACCGTGAGGCCCTCGCGCGGGTTCTTCACCGCGAACTTCCACGCCAGATCGACGCAGGTCTGGGCCGGCTGCGTCTCGCACGGGATGGTCGACTCGTCGATGAAGGTCTGCAGCACGCGCGCTTCCGCGAGCTGCTGCGCGGTCGGCGGCGGCGGTTCGTTGGAGGGCGACGGCGCCGGCTGTGCGGCCGCGACGGCGGGAAGGAAGACGAGAGCGATCAGGAGCTTGCGCATGGTCGCAGTCTAGCCGGTCGATTGCGACCGAAGTGCGGCAAGTTTGCCAGCCGCCCTCAGGCAGTCCGGGCGAGCGCCGACGCGATGGGCAGCCAGACGCGGAACACCGAGCCAACCCCGAGTTCGCTGTCGAACGACAGCACGCCGTTCTGCAGCCCGACCAACTTGCGGGTAATGGCGAGGCCGAGCCCGGCGCCGCCGTGGGCGCGGGCATAGGAGTTGGCGACCTGCTCGAACGGGTTGCCGAGCCGCGGCAGCGCGTCCCTGGGCATGCCGATGCCGTTATCCTCGACCGCGATCTCGACGCCCTCGTCGACCCGGGTCGCCGACAGCGATACGCGACCGCCCGGCCGCGTGAACTTGATGGCGTTCGACAGCAGATTGTAGAGCACCTGACGCAAGGCGCGGCGATCGGCCATCAGCCACAGTGCGCCGGAGATGGTGTCGAGAAGTTCGAGCTGCCCCTTGCGCGACATCGGCCCGAGCTGGCGGATCACGCTGGCGGTCACGTCGATCAGATGGATCGGCTCGAGCACCAGGTCGTAGCGTCCGCTCTCGATGCGCGACAGGTCGAGGATGTCGTTGACGAGCTGCAGCAGGTGCGCGCCGCTGTCGGCGATGTCCTTGATGTATTCCTTGTGGCGGACCTCGAGGGCCGGACCGTGGAGCTCGCTCAGCAGCAGGTCCGAGAAGCCGATAATGGCGTTGAGCGGCGTCCTGAGCTCGTGGCTCATGTTGGCGAGGAAATTGGACTTGCTCAGGCTCGCGGCCTGCGCCTCCTCCGCCGCCGAGATCAGCTCGGCCTGGGCCGCCTTGCGCGACGAGATGTCGCGCCAGAAGCTGATCAAGCGCACGTCGTTCTCGATCGGGATGCGCGAGAACGACAGCTCCGCGGGGAACGCCTCGCCGGTCGAGCGCCGGCACTGCACCTCGTTGACGTGGAGCGCGCGCGCCTGCGGCCCCTTGTCGCTGAAGCGCTGATGATCTTCGGCCTCGTCCGGACACTCGAACAGGACCGACAGCGGCTTGCCGATCATCTCGCCCGGGCGGTAGCCGAACGTCTGCTCGGCGACGCGATTGGCCGACAGGACCATGTGGTCGTTGCCGAGGCTGATGATCGCCTCGTCGGCGTTGTCCAGCACGGTCTGCAGCAGTGCCTCGGAGATCTTCGCCCTGGCTTCCGACTCCTGCCGGAGCTTGTCGTTGAGCTCGCTCAGCTCGCCGGACATCAGGCGCGCCGCCCGGTCGTTCAATCGCAGAGTGTTGTCGTACTCGTCGTAGGCTTTGCTCACGAGCTCGAGCAGGCGGTCGACATCGACGGCTCCGTCCGGCCCCGCGGCCTTCTTGAGCTGGCGCTCGAGCAGCCGGTGACGAGACGCCTCAGTCATCGCCCGTCACGCCGCCTCGCGGAGAACCGTAATCGTCATGGTCTGATTGTGCAGCGTGCAACTTCCCGTGAAGCCATGCGGGCAAATCTCGCCGTAGGAATAGAAGCCGATCGTGGGAATCGCCCCACACTCCGCTCGAATGATCTCAACCTCGTCACTGATCCGCTGACCCATCATCAGCTTACGGCCGATGCAGCTCACGAGCAATGCCAGCGACGAGCCGTCGCCGCTGTCCTCGCCGACGCGGGCCTGCCGCGCGGCGCGCAGCGCGCCGTCGATCAGGCTGTCGGGCACGCCGCGCATGAGCTGCGCGGTCCAACCCTGCGGCATATCGCCCGCGAAAATCAGGCTCTGCGCCTTCTCGTCGACGCCGACGATGGTACGGACGACATCGTAGGAACTCTCGGCCTCCGGACGGATGACCAGCGGGAACAGCAGCGCGCTGCCGGGAAGCTGCTCGGCCGCCTCGCCGAGATAGCGCTTGTAGAGCTCGAGCGCCGGTTTGCCGTCGAGTTCGTACAGGACGTTGGCCTCGGAGCGGGTGATCTTGCGCTGCGGGCCGAACGGATCCCATCCGCCGGCCGAGCCCCAGGTGGCGTTGAGCTTGCCGCCGTAGAAGCCGATCGCGGCGATGACGCCGGGAACCGCCGGGCCGTCGAGACCGACGCAGGTCGAGGCGAAGTCGGCGCCGTCGCCGGCGAGTCCGCCGGTGATGACGACCTCGGGCGGAAGGTCGGCGAGCAGGCCCTGAACGAGCTTGGCGCCGTTGACCATCAGGCCGTCGGACAGCAGGTAGACGGCGCGCAGGCCGAAATCGGAGAGCTGCGCCGCGATCTCGCGACCGGCCTTCGCCGAGTCGCTGCCTGCGGACACCGCGACCTTGCAGGCGCGAACCGTGGTGTGGTCGAAGCGGATGGCCGCGGCGACCGCCGTGCCGTCGTGCACTTCGTCGTTGTAGATCTCGCCGCCGGTCGAGCAGCCGGCGATCAGCGCCTTGGGAAAGCGCGCGCGGAGGTCGTCATAGATCTTCGCATCGCGCGCAAGCTTCGGCGATCCGAACCACAGGACGAGGTTTGGATCTGTGACTTTATCGTCTCGCGTCCACGCACCGGACGCATAGGTCAGAGTTGTCGCGCGCACGGAAGTCCACCTTCTCCGCTAGTTCGGCAGACTGATGGTGACGGAAAAGTGGTTCACAAGGCGTTAACGATTACCCGAGTCCCTTAAAGGATTCGTGATCGATAAGTAATCGGGCCGGTGACAACTTCCCCGACAGGAATGATTACTCGTCTGATTTGATTCGCTTCTTGGCCGCAAGGCGCGCCCTAGTGGGACGACGCGCCGCGGCCGAAGCCGATTATCCGCAGCCCAAGGGTGATCAGCAGCAGGGCCGCGATCATCAGGACGCCGATGGCGCCGACCACACCCGTTCCGCCGTGGTCCCACAGCTCCCAGATCAGCACCGCGAGCACCTGGTTGTCGCTGCCCTCGTACAGGATCAGCGGCGTGCCGACCTGGCGTACCGCGTGGAGCATCGCCCAGATCCACACGCCGACGACGGTCGGCATCATCAGCGGCACGAACACCCGCCACATCACCCGCCAGTTGCGCGCCCCCGAGACCTGCGCCGCCTCCTCGAGATCCTTGTGGATCTGCAGCAACGCCGCGTTCATCGAGCGCGTCCCGTAGGACATGAAGCTGACGGTGAAGGCGATCGCCATCGCCCACACGCCGCCGTGGATTGCGATGCCGATCTTGTCGGTCTGCAGGAACACCCAGAAGAACGCGAGGCCGAGCACGATGCCGGGAATGGCGTGCGGCAGGAACGCGAGCTGGTCGAGGAGCTTCGCTCCGACGAACTTGCTCCGCACCACCACCAGCGAGATGGCGAGCGAGACCACCACCGTCAGCGTCGAGGTCGCGACCACCAGGATCACGGTGTTGGCCATCACCGTGCCGATGAGATCGTTGCGCCACAGTTCGTCGTAGTTGGCGAACGACATCATCTTGAACGCCGCCGCCGACGGCGCTTGCAGGAACGGCAGAAGCGACACGTAGACGAGGACCAGGAACGGAATCACGATCGACAGCAGCAGGAACAGGCTGCACAGCCCGAGCGCCGCCCAGCGCCAGGCGCCGAGGTCGATCGGACGCGGCCGGTAGGCCTTGCCGGAGACGATGGCGTAGCGCTCCGACTTGCCGATCACCCGCGAGTAAAGATAGATCGTGCCGATCGCGATCAGCACATAGATGATGGCGAGTGCGTTGGCCCCGCCGTAGTCGGGCGTGCCCATCGCGGTGTGAAGCGCGGCGTAGATCTTGGTCGAGAACACGTAGATGTTGCCCGGCAGACCGAGGACGCCCGGCACCTCGAACACCTCGAGCGCCGTCATCACCTGATAGATGACCACGGCGAGGAGTCCGGGAAGCATCAGCTTCAGCGTCACCTTGCGCAGCATCGATCCGGGACGAGCGCCCGACACCGACGCCGCTTCCTCGAGCGTCGGATCCATCGAGCGCAACAGCGGGACGAGCATGAGGAACGCGGTCGGAACGAGGCGCATTCCCTCGACCAGGATCATCCCCTGCATGGTGTAGATGTCGAACGGCGCGGTCGACAGGCCGAACGCCTGCTTGAACAGGGTGTTGAAGAAGCCGATGCGGGGGCTGAGCAGCAGAACCCATGCCATCGCTTGGAGCATCCCGGGCACGGCAAGCGTCATCGGCACGCCGGCGTAGATCCAGATCTTGCCCGGCATATTGGTCCGTTCGACCAGCCACGCCAGCACCGTCGCGACGCTGATGCCGACCGCGGTGGCGCCGCCGACGTAGATCAGCGTGTCGCCGAATACGCGGTAGGTGTCCGGATCGAGCCAGACCTCCTCGTAATTCGCGAGGCCGAGAGTCTCGAGCGAGAACTCGCCCGGAATAGACGCCGTCGAGAAGCTGCCGAGTACCAGGAACACGAGTGGTGTCGCCACCAGCAGCGCGACGGTCGCGAGCACGACGATCGGCCACAGCTTCCCGCGCAACGACCACGGGCGCCGTGCGGCGTACGTCTTTGGAGAGACTTCGGCGACAACGGCCATATCGATTCCCTGGTACGCCTCTGATGTCGACTCAGTCGGCCACGATCAGTTCCATCGGTCGCTTGCCGAGGCGCCGCGCCCCGGTCGCGGTGACGGTGACCGTATCGCCGACGCTCGCGCGCTCCTTGCCTTCGATCTCGGAGACGCGCGGCTTCAGGATGAAGGTCATGCCCTCGCGCAGCGGGATATTGCGGAAGGTATCGAGATCGGACTTGCGCAGCAACGCCGGGCCGTCGTCGCCCATGCCGCGGGCGTGCATCATCGGGATGCCAGAACCCCAGCGGCCGTTGCCCTCGCGCTTGACCATGCCGGTGTAGATGTCCATCAGCTCGCCGAAGGTGGTCCCCGGCTTCATCGCCGCGAGCACCGCGTCGAAGCAGGCTTTCGACAGCGCGATCATGCTCCGGTAGTTGGCCGGCGCCGGTCCGAGGATCACCGGCTGCACTGCCTGGGCGGCGTAGCCGCCGTACTTCGCCTCGATCTCGTTGATGATGCGGTCGCCCTTGGCGAGCACGCGGCTCGTCTGCATGAACGACGAGCCGGTGAGATTGGGACCGGTTCCGAACAGCAGGAAGCTCGGCAGCTCGCCGTCGTTGGCGAGCAGCGTCGCGATCATCTGGCCGTAGATGTCCTTCTCGACGGCGCCGGGCTTCGCCATTTTCACCATGACGCCGATCATCTTCTCGATGATGTCCATCGAGCGCTGCATGAACTCGACTTCCTCGGCGCTCTTCTCGGTGCGGGCGTCCTGCATCAACTGGGTGGCGTTGACGATCCTGGCCTGCGGGAACGCACGAGTGACGGCATCTACGGTGCCCCAGGTGATGGTCCCGCTCGGCGCGCGGGCGAGGCCCGACAGGCCCGAAAAGCCGATCGTCCCCTTCTCCATCTTGAGCTCTTTGACGCGCTCGACGACGTTGGCGCCCCAGTCGTTCTTGCCGTCGCGCACGTCGGAGATCCAGTCGACGTTGCGCTTCCACCACGCCGCCCGGTTGTAGATGTAGGCCGTGATCTCGCCTTCCCTCGGCACCACGGTCAGCACCTCGCTCTCGAAGCCGCCGATCGCGGTGACGTAGCGCGAATCGGCCATCATCTGGCCCCAGCGCGTGGTGTTGGCTGAAAGCACGAGGACGTCGATGCCGTCGCGGGCCATCGCGTCGCGAATCAGGCGGTGGCGGCGATCACGCTCGGCGAGCGACGGGCGCGGAACAACTCCATTCTGACCGGACAACGAGAAAACTCCCTGCGCTGCGACTTGGATGGTCGCGATTTTGTTTAGCGGCTGCGCGCCGTGCCCGACGCCTTCTGCCAGTGAGCATCCCACAGCTTGGCGACTTCGGGCATATCCTGCTCCAGGAGCTTCGGATAGCGCGGCGCCATCTTCTTGCCGATGATCTGGTCGGCGTACAGCAGGAACTTCGGATCCTGCATGTCCTTGTGGATCGGCGGCGATCCGTCGGCATAGTACTGCGCCACCTGCGCCTCCTTGCTGAGGAACCAGTTGACGTAGAGCTTTGCCGCATTCGTGTGCGGGCTCTTGTTCATCACCACCATCGCCGAGAACGACAGCGGAACCGGCTCCGGGCAATGCCAGGCCACGGGCGCGCCCTTCTTGAAGTACTGGTAGGTGCGGTAGGACGCGAGCGGCAGCGCGACATCCATCTCGGCCGCGGCGACCAAACCCACGGCGCTGTCCGAGCCTTCCTTGCGGAACTGCGGCTTCACCTCGTTGAAAAGCTTGTCCATGAAGTTCTTCGACCACTCGGGGCCCTTGGCGCCCCACAGCATGATCATGAAATCGTTCGGCCGGTTCACCATGCCGAGGTGCCCGTTGCGGAGATTGGGCGCCGTCAGCAACTCGTCCCAGGTCTTGGGCAGATCCGCTTCCTTCACGTTGTTGGTGTTGTAGGTCATGCACCAGTAACGAAGGCGCGGCGCCACCCAGTAGCCCTCCGGGTCGTGGATATCGGCCGGGATGTTGTTGGTGTTGGGCAGATCGTCGAGCTTCTGCAGCGCGCCCGCCGCCTTGTACTCGGAGAGGTTGACGCCGAGCCCCTCGATGATGTCGACCAGCACCTTGCCCGAGCGGTAGGCGACCAGCGGCTTGATGTTCCGGCTGTTCTGGTCGCCGCTGAAGTAGCGCACGTTGACGAACGGGAAGCGCTCCTTGAACGGCGCGATCAGCTTGCGGAACTCTTCGTCGTTGATCGAGCCCGAAATATCGAGCGCGCCTTCCTTCTTGGCGCCGTCGAGGATCGCCTGCGGCGCGTTCGAGGCTTCCTCATCGAGGTTGGCGACGAGCGGATCGCCGACGAGCTTCAGCTCCTCGAGCATCTTCTGCGTCGACTTCGGCATCTCCGCCATCGCGGGGCCGCCCGCAAGCAGCGTGGCGCACGCGACGGCGCACGCAATTCGACCAACGCTCATGTTCATCGTCCATTCCCCGATGTGAAACGCTCCCAGCCCTTGCTCATTATTTTTTGCATGACGTGCGACGTGCACGGAGCGAGGGACGACCAAACCCGCATATCAGCGGAGCACACAGAACTCCAGGAAATTGGCGCCCGGATCCTTGACGGAGAGAGACGCGGCGATCGGACCCTTGGCGTGCGTGACGGGGCCTTCGATGGCGCGCTCCTGCTCGCGCAGGAACCCGGCCATCTGCTTCAGTCCTTCGTCCGTGGTCGAAAGGCCGAGGCACGGCGTGCCGCTCAGGACGTCGTCGCGCGGCGCCTGATATTGGCGCGACGCAAGGTAGACCGCGAGGCTGGTGCCACCGACCGTGAAATAGAGCTGCGGGCACGGACGCAGCGCCTTCTTCTCGGTCTCGAACTGGGAATAGCGTTCGTTCCAGTATCGCGAGCCGGGCATCGCCGCTTCCATACCCTTCTCGCCCAGCGATTTGGCGGCGAGGTAGTCGTCGGTTTTCCAGCCGACGCGGTGCTCGACCGGAAGGCCGAGCCACGTCTGGTAGAACTCGCGCGACCACAGGATGTTGTTGGTCTCGAGTCCGGCGTGGTCGATCGAGAGCGCCGGCGCTCCGTCGCGGGCGACGAGCTGGATGCGGTTGCCGGAGGGATCGTCGATGTAGACGTTGTCGCCGGCTTCCGATGGACGATCCTCGCGGAAGCGGTGAACGGCGACACCCTTCGTGGTCAGCGTCTCGACCAAGTTGTCGCGCGCGCCTTTCGGCAGTGCGTAGGCGGTGTGGGCGGCCGAGATGCGAGGATCGTTGCGCGCAGGCCCCTTGGCCAGCACCACGTACTGTCCGGCGCCGGCCTCGAGCGTCGCACTCGGCGCGGCGCCCGCCACCGGCCACTGGTCGTGACCGACGGAGGCGAAGCCGAGCGCGTCGTAGAATTTCTCCGCGACGTCGAGCGACTCGACGTCGACGACGACGTGCGAGATGCCTTTGATCTTGGTGTTCAGAGAGGGCGGTGTTTTCTGCAGCATTTCCGAGTCCGATCAGCCGATGCCGAGGAAGTTCGGCTTTGCGAACGCCGGCGTGCCTTCGTCGCGGCGGGTCAGGAATTCCATGAAATTCCCGCTCGGGTCCTTGAAGTAGATCGACTGGCCGAAGGGGCCGTTCCTGGGATGCTCGACCGGGCCCTCGAAGCCGATGTTGTGCTTCTTGAAGGCCGCGAGCGTCTCGTCGAACGTCTTCTGCGGCACGCAGAACGCGGTGCGGAAGCCGTTGAGGCCGCGATGCTGGTTCTCCGGCGGCTTCGGCAGCGGGCGCTCGGCGAGCGCCACGAAGAACACGTAGTCCTGAAGGATGTAGGTCTCATGCACGGAACGGCCGCGCATGGTGTCCTCGGTGTCGAAGCAGCAGGCGGAGCGCTTCTCGCCGCCGAGGATGTCGACGTAGAAGTGTTCGCACTCGGCGAGATCGTCGACGTTGATCACGCTGTGGCTGATGCTGTTCATCCGGGCCATTACGCAACCTCCTTCGCGAATTTGAGCTTGTCGACGCTGAGTGCCGCGCCGCACACCGGCGGCACGATCTGCTCGGGGTTGTAGTCGCGGCGCATGACGACGCGATCGGTATCGACCTCGACTTCACCGTTCTTGTTGATGGCGACGGGGTGGAGCCTGAGCGGCGGCAGGTCCATGATTACCGACTCGGCCTCGCCACGCCGCGAGAACACGGCGCCGTGCTTCGAGCAGTAGAAGTCGTAGAAATTATCGCGCCACTGCACCAGGCCGTTGAGGTGGGTGCACCACTGAGAGAGGGCGAGGAAGCCCTCCTTGACGCGCAACAGGAAGAATTTCTCGTCCTTGTAGAGCTTCACCGCGCCGACCGCGTAATCGTCGGCCTTGCCGCAATTGATAACGCCCTTCTTGGTGATGCGAATCTCGGTCGCTTCCGGTCCCTGGGCCTGGACCTGGAAGCGATGGCCGTCGGGATCGACGATGTCGGAGCTGTACTGCCCGGCGGCGCGGAAGGCGGCGCGGTAGTCGGAGATGTCGTAGCCGAGCTCCTTCATCCGCGCGATGCACTCGTGATATTCGTCCGCCGTCTTCAGGAGCCACGCATGGTGGGTCGAGTTCGCGCCCTCGCGCTCGATCGCCACGGTGTCGGACTGGACGAGCACCACCATCTGCCGGCAGTCGCTCTTCAGGAGGGAGTTTGGCCGCTCCTCGGCAACGAGATTGCGCCCGACCAGCTCGAGGCCAAACACGTCGCGGTAGAACGCTTCCGACCGGTCGAGATCGGAAACCGGCAGCACCAGATGGCTGAAGCCTTCGCACAGCGCCATCGACGTCTCCCCGTTGAATTTCTTCGTTGGGGGAAGGCTACTCGCGCCGCGCCTCGCTGTGTAGCGCCGCGCGCGGAAAAACGATTTTTCCTCGCGGCTTGAGGGAGATAGGCGGTGCTCCTAATGCAGCTTGCCGGCCAGCCGGCTCTCGAGAAAGTCGAGCAATTTCGAGACCTTGAGCGGCAGGTGGCGGGTCCGCGAGTAGAACGCCTTGAGGTTGCGCTCGAAGCGCAGACGCCCGGGGAACAGGATCTGCAGCCGCCCGGATTTCACCGCGTCGCGCACCACGTATTCGGGCAGTCGCGCGATGCCGAGACCGTCGACGCACGCACCGTGAATCGCGATGCCGCTGTTGCTGAGGAAGTTGCCGGCGACGCGCACCGTGAGGCTGCCCTGCGGGCCGGCGAATCGCCAGCGGTCGGCCGGCTTGTGCGCGGTGTGGATGAGGCAGTTGTAACGGCGCAGGTCCTCGGGCGACTCGGGTACGCCCTCGCGCTCGAGATAGCGTGGCGCGGCGCAGATGTGATAGCGCAACGCGCCGAGCTCGCGGTACTCGAGGCTAGTGTCGGGCAGATTGGCGCTGCGGATCGCGACGTCGACCCCCTTCTCCAGCACGTTGGTCGAGCGGTCGCCGATCTCGAGGCGCACCGACACCTCCGGATACTGCGCGCTGAACTCCGACGCGATCTTCCACAACACGTGCTCGCCGAAACCGAGCGCCGCGAAAATCCGCACCGTGCCGCGCAGGCCACCCGACCGATCAATCTCATCGCCGGCGCCGTCGAGCAGCTCGAGCGCCGACGAGCAGCGCTCGTAGAACGTGGCGCCGGCCTCGGTGAGCGACAGGAAATGAGTCGAGCGCTTGAGAAGCTGCGTCTTGAGCTCCTCCTCGAGCGCGCGGATGCGCTTGCTCACCAGTGACGTCGAGAGCCCGAGCTCGCGGGCGGCGGTGGAGAAGCTCTTCTTCTCGACCACCCGGGCGAAGATGGCGATGTCGTTCAGGTTCTTCATTGACGCTCACGCGATTGGAAAACGGCGTTGGTGGTTTTTACGCATACGACAGGTTCCACATGCGTTCATTACAAAACATTCAGGATTGGCGTCCTTTTACCCCGCGCACGCCCACAATGCGCCGCAAACGGCCTCCATCTTCCACTCTAGCTGACGTCCAGTCATCCGACGTCGTCTATGAGGCGGGCGCAGTGCCCGTGGAGGACATGATCCGACAGACTTTCGCCGCGGCCCTTGCCGCCGTCGTGATGGTTCCGACGCTGATCGCACCGGCGTTCGCGCAGGATCGCGATCACGACCGCGAGCGATTCGATCGGCGCCCGCAGATCGAGCATCGCGAGCAGATCGAACGCCGCGAGCGCGCCGAGCGGCACTTCGAGCAGGGCGACTGGGATCGCTGGCATCGCGGCCGCTGGATGCATGCGCGCCACGGCGACCGTGACGGCTGGTGGTGGGTGATCGGCGATGCCTGGTACTTCTATCCGGCGCCGGTCTATCCCTACCCGGATCCGTATGCGCTGCCTGTGATCGCGCCGCCGCCGCCGGCGCCGGTCGTGGTCGCCCCCGCGCCGCAGCAGCAGTGCCGCGAGTACCAGGGCGACGCCATCATCAACGGCAGCAACCAGCCGTTCTACGGCACCGCGTGCCTCGAGCCCGACGGCCAGTGGCACATCGTCAGCAACTGATGACGGTCAGCGACGCACCTGGCGCGCGGGCAGCGCGGCAGGCAGCGACCCGAACGACTGCCCATGACGGAGGACATCGATGACGTTCCGACGAATCGCTTTGATCGCCGTTTCGCTACTCGCGCTCTCCGGTTGTGTGGTCTACGACGAGGGTAGCTACCACCACGGCTTCCGCGGCGGTTACCATCACGGGTATTACGACCGCCACGACTGGCGTTGAGTTCATCCGAGTGAGAACGGGGCCCCGGTCCGGCGACGGACCGGGGCCTTTTCTTTGCAGGATCCGCTTCCCGACATCGCGAGATCAGCCGGTCGTCCAGTAGGCGGCGAGAAAGGTTTGCGCCACGTCGCGCACCCGCTGCTCGATCTCGGCCTTGCGGCACCGGCGCGACGCCGAGCAGCAGGCCGAGTCGCAGATCCCCCCACAGCAGCCCAAAAAATGCTCAGCCATTCGCTCGGCGCTGCCGTCGTGGAACAGACCCGCGCTCTGGGCGTGGCCCATCGAGTCGAGGGCCTCGGCGATACCCGGCGCCCGCTCGGCTTCGCCAATCACTCCGGGTACACGGGACGGTACGCGCGCTCGCGTACGAAGCCAGCAATGTCCTTCGGCCGCGGCACCCGAGCGAGGTCCCTGTCGAAGATGCACGCGGCGACCCGCTCGGCCACGTAAAGCGAGGTCTCGAATATCCGGCTCTGGGGTGGATAGATGAGTCCCGTCGCGAGATTCTCCTCGGTCACCTGCTCCGCGACCGCCTTGGCGGCGACGATGAACATCTCGTCGGTCACTCGCCTGGCCTCCGTGGCGAACACCGCCATTCCCATCGCCGGGAAGATATAGACGTTGTTCCCCTGCCCCGGGACCAATCTGCGTCCACCGATCTCGACCGGCGGAAACGGGCTGCCGCTCGCAAAGATGGCGCGTCCATCGGACCAGCGGTAGGCCTCTTCCGCCGTGCATTCCGAACGCGAGGTGGGATTGGAGTAAGGGAAGATGATCGGTCGTTTGTTGATGTCGGCCATGGCCTCGATCACCTGCCGGTTGAAGAGCTTCGGCATCGTGCTGACGCCGATGATCGCAGTCGGCCGAAGCGCGTTCACGCCATCGGCGAAGCTCAAGACGGGCTCGTGGTCGATCGCGAACGGCCTCTGGAAATCGGCGACGTTGTTGCGCGAGGTGACGATGAGGCCCTTGCTGTCGAAGAGCGCGCTGCGGGCGCGCGCGGCATCGATGTCGAGGCCCTCGAGCGCCATGGCCTGGCTGACGAGTTCGGCGATGCCGGTCGCCGCGGAGCCGGCGCCGAGGAACAGGAACCGCTGGTCAGTGAGTCTGCCTTTGGTGATGCGCAACGCCGCGAAAATGCCGGCCAGTGCCACGCCGGCGGTGCCCTGGATATCGTCGTTGAAGGTGCAAATGCGGTCGCGATACCGCTCGAGGATCGGCACCGCATTGACATTGGCGAAATCCTCCCACTGGATGCAGCACTTTGGATAGAGCGCCTGCACCGCCTCGACGAACTCGTCGACGAAGGCGATGTACTCGCTCCCGCTCACTCGCCGCTGGCGCAGCCCGAGATAAAGCGGATCCTCAAGTAGGGTCTCGTTGTTGGTGCCGACGTCGAGAACGACCGGCAGGCAATACCGCGGCGGCACTCCGGCGCAAGCCGTATAGAGCGAGAGCTTGCCGATCGGGATCCCCATCCCGCCCGCGCCGAGATCGCCCAGACCGAGGATGCGCTGGCCGTCGGTGACGACGATGAAGCGCACGTCCTCGTCGGGCCAGTGCGACAGCAGTTCCTTCAGGCGGCCGCGCGCGCTGATCGGCAGATAGATGCCGCGCGGCGCACGAAAGATGTGGCCGAACTTCTGACACGCCTCGCCCACGGTCGGCGTATAGACGATCGGCATGTAGGTTGCCGGATCCGACATCAGGACGGCGTAGTAGAGCGTCTCGTTGCGCATCTGCAGATCGGAGAGCACGAGGTACTTCTGCAGGTCGTCGGCGAGGTTCGCGATCTCGTCGCGCCGACGGGCGATCTGCAGATCGATCGACAGCACTGCCGGCGGCAGCAGGCCCTCGAGACCATAGGCACGCCGCTCCGCCTCGGTGAACGCGGTCCCTCTGTTGAGGCGGGCATCGCGGAGAAGATCGTATCCACGCAAATGCCGGTCACTTGCTTCCATCTTGATATCCTTTCTTTCCCGCCTTGGGACGGCGGGGCTCGACGCGTCGCCGCCCGCAAGGACGAGCGCGCGCATGCTTTTTACCCAAGCGAAGCGTTCCTGCAAGTTCGCAGGTGTGCCTGTGACGAATCTCGCCCCCCGTCGCGAAGCAAGCGTGTTGCGCCTTCAAACTCAGTCCGCCGCCCAATACGCCGCGAGAAAGGTTTGCGCCGCGTCGCGCGCCCGCAGCTCGATCTCGGCTTTGCGCGGCACCAGCGCGACGCCGAGCAGCAGGCCGAGTCGCAAATCCCCCCACAGCAGGCCGAAGAAATGCTCGGCCATCCGCTCCGGACTGGCGTCGCGCAGCAAGCCCGCCGTCTGGGCGTCCTTCAGCGCCTTCCCCAGCACCGCACGATTGCCGGCGCGGCCCATCAAGTCCAGCGCCTCGGCGATATCCGGCGCCCGCTCCGCTTCGCCAATCGCGACCCGGAACAGCGTGGTGACGGCGGGATCGGAGACGACCCGCAAGACCGTCGCGCCGAATCCGATCAGGAGCTGCGCCAGGCTGTCGCGGTCGCGCACCGCGGGGAGCTCGAGCGGTCCCTGCATCTGGCGCACGCGCGCGGCGATGCACGACGCGATGATCGTCTGCTTGTCGTCGAACAGCGAATAGAGCTCGCGCTTCGAGACCTTGGCCCGGGTCGCGATCTCAAGCGTCGTCGCCTGGGCGTAGCCACGCTCCTTCACCACCTGAAAGGCCGCCTCCTGGATGCGCCGGCGGCGATCGTCGGCGACTCCTGTCTCGGCGACTCCGCTCTTGTCGCCCCGTTCCGTTGCCGTCGCCCGCTTCGCCATCATGCCCCTTGACTGGTACTCAGCAGTACCATAACGTCGGATCGTTGGTACCGATAAGTACCATTCTGAGCAACCGAGCGGAAGCTCAATTCAGACGGGAGGACGTGTGATGGATAACCTCGATTTCGTGGTCGCGATCGCGCCATTGGCCCGGCCGGCGATCATTGCCGTTCTGTTGATGGGACTGTGGGCCGGAGTGCAGCGCACCGCCCTGCGGCCAGGCGCCCGATGGGCAACCTGGCTCGCCGTCGCCGTGCTGCTGATCGCCTGGTTCGGCGTTGCCGACTGGCTCGGCCGGTCCGGCGTGTACGACACAGATACCGGCGTGGTGCCGTTGCTGCCGCTGGCCATCGTCGCGCCGCTCGCCATCGGACTCGTCCTGACGCTGCGCTCGTCCCGCCTCGCGGCGGTGCTCGACGCGATTCCCCAGTCGTGGCTCGTCGGCGTGCAGGTCTATCGCATGCTCGGGCTGGTGTTCCTGATCCAGCTGGCACGCGGTCTCGCGCCGTGGCAGTTCGCGCTGCCGGCCGGAATCGGCGATGTCCTCACCGGACTGTTCGCCCTGCCCGTCGCGTCGGTCCTGACGGCGCGTAGCGTCGTCGCGGGGCCGAAGGCGGTGGCGTGGAATCTGTTCGGCGTCGCCGACCTTGTTTTTGCGGTCACCATGGGCGCGCTCACGTCGATCGGCCCGCTTCAGATGATGGCGTTCGACGCGCCGAACCGGTTCTCCTATCCGCTGGTGATGATTCCGACGTTCGCCGTACCGCTGTCGCTCATCCTGCACGCGCTCTCTCTACGGCAGATTGCACGGCGAGCGCGCACCGATCTCGGCGCGACGGTCGCACCGCGCGTCCCGGCCTAGCGTTCTGCCGGCGCTCGTCGGAGGCGGACGGCGGCGCGCAAACGCGCGCCGCCACCCCCTACTTGTTCGAACTCGAGCCCTCGCTCGGGGTCGTTCCCTTGCTTTGCGAAGTACCGCTGACGCCCCCCGGGCCGCATCCCATGGCGGCGCCGTTGGCCGGGTCGCAGGTCTGACCCGAGACCGAACCCGTCGAATCGGTCGTCGGCATGTCGCGCGGAGCGTTCACGGTGCCCGACGCGCCCGAGGTTCCGGACGACCTCGCCGCCGGACTCTTGTCCTTGTCCATGCCGTTGGACGGCGCCGAGGCGCCGGGCATCGAGGATCCGGACGGCGCGCCGCCGGACCCGGACTGCTGCGCAAACGCCGGCGATGCCACGGCCAGCACCGCGGCGACGACCGCGAGGCGAACGGCGAACGAGGACTGACGCGGTACGACGGACTGAGTGGCCATCACACGTCTCCTTTTTCGTTGTCGAAACGATCAGCTTGCGCCGACCGCCGACATCGACGTGTGACCATTCGGGGCCTTCTGCGCGGACGCGCTTCCCTCCGTATTACTCCCCAGCCGGACCGGCAGCGACGCTATCGGCCGACCACCAGCATCTCGAAACTGCCATCCTTCGGCGTCGGCCGTCCGCCGCCGGCGAGCGGCTTCGACGGATCGGGCGAGGCGGCCATGAGGTAGAGGCGGCCCTTGGCATCGACGGCGCCGGTGCGCGCCATCACCTTGGTCTTCAGCTCCTGGATCTTCTGCACGTGGGCGGCATCAGCGACGTCGATGACCTCGAGCACGCCGTCCACTCCGCACGGGACGAATGCGACCTTATGGACGGGGTCATAGATGACGGCGTCGGCCCCCTTGCCGATCGGAATTGATGCGACCTCGGCGCCGGTTCCCGCCGCCAGCACCTTGGCGACGCCGTTGCCGCACGACGCAATGAGGAGCTTCGACGCGTCGGCGTACGCGAGGCCCGATGCGTCTTCGCATCCCGCCATCTTGTAGCGCGTCGTCACCGCGTGGGCCTTGGCGTCGATCACCGCGATCTCGCCCGCGGCCTGCACGTTGACGAACACGTGGCCGGCGCCGTCGGCGGCGGCAAACTCGAGCTTGCCCTTGCCGATGGCGATGGTCGCGACCACGGTCTTCGCCACCGGGTCGATCTCGGTGACGTCGCCGCCGTTGTGATTGACGACGAACACGTGCTTCGAAAACGGATCGTAGGTCGCGCCGTCGGGCGATTCGCCGCCCGGCAGGTCGGCGACGACCTGATCGTGCGCTACGTCGACGATGCGATCGGTCTTCGTCGGCTCGCGCATCGGTATGACGACTCGCGAGCTGCCCGCCACCACCACCGCCATATGGCCGTTGCCGATGCTGTGAAGCTGCGAGAGCTTGTCGGTCTTGGTGTCGATCACGTCGGTGTGGTCGCTGCGCACCCAGTAGATCCGGCCGGCCTGGAGGTCCGATGTGGCGTAATCCCAGCCGCCGTCCGGCATGTGGAACGTCTTGACGATCTTGTACGGACCGTCGGCGGCGAATGCCGGTACCGACAACACGAGCGCAGCCGCGAGCGCGATCCAACGATGCATCATGATTCGACCTCCCTATTTCCCGGGAGTCTGAATCGCCGCGGAGGTCGGGCCTAATTACGTTTCGGTAATATGCGTTAACGACGGAGTCGCGACGAGCCGCGCGGTCGGACCCGCGCGGCTCATCCCGTCGATCGATCGTTCAGCCTAGCGCCCGAGGATCGCCTTCGCGCGCTGGCGGACCCCACTCGGAATGTCGAGGATCTTGATCGTGCTCGCCTGGAGCTGCTCGCCGGTCGCCGGATCGAAGTCGATCTGGAGCTTCTTGATCTCGGCGATGAACTCGGGATCCTTGATCATCGCGGCGAAGCCCGCGCGCAGCACCTTCACCGTGTCGGCGGGCACGCCCGGAGGCGCCGACAGCGAGCGGCCGATCACGCCATTGCCGGCGTAGATGCCGAGCACGCCCTTCTGCTCGGGCGTGGTACCGAGCTCGCCGAGCGCCTGGACGTCGGGCAACTCGGCGTTCCGCTCCGGCAGATCCTGAAGAATGATCTTGATCTTCTTGTCCTTGAGCCACTCCTGCTTGCCGACCTTGATTCCCGCCCACGAGCCGGCGGCGCCTTCCACCTCGCCGCGCTCCATCGCCATCATGCCTTCGTTCGACGCGGGGTAGCCCGACACGACCTTGAACTTCGTGCCGATGGTCGCGTTCAGAACCTTCGGCACGATCTCGGCGAGGTTGCCGGGACCGGTGCCGGCGACGGTCGATTCGATCTTCTGGGAGTCGGCGATCGACTGCACCTTCGACGTGTGCCACTGGAAGTGGATGTTCACGCTCGAGGCGACACGGCCGATCCAGTTGAACTTGGTCGCATCATACTTGACCGACGGTTCCTCCAGCGCCTGCTCGAGCGCCACGGTCTCGACCAGCACCGCGAGCGCGGTGCCGTCCTTGGGCGCGACTTCGGCCATGTAGTTGGAGGCGACGATTCCACCGCCGCCCGGCTTGTTCGAGGCGACCACCGACGGAGTCCCGGGCAGATGCCTGCCGAGATGGCGGGCGATCAGACGTCCGTAGATGTCGTAACTGCCGCCCGCGGTATTGCCGATATAGATGGTGATCGTCTTTCGCGCGAAAAGCTGCGCCGCAGCCTCGCCGCTGTGCGCCGTCAGAAAGAACGCCGCTGCCGCAGCGAGCGACAGAGACTTCGCGACGACGCGCGTGTGTTCCGAGGTGATCACGATGCGCTCCCAGAGTTGTTTTGATTGACGCTTCGAACGCCATTGCAACGCAGCAACCGGATACTGAGCTATCGAGACGAAACTCCTCGACGTCCTCCCGATCGGCGCCGACGATCCTACTGCCAAAACGGACTCCATATCTCCATCAGTTCGTCGTTCAACCGATCAAGCGAGGGATCGCGAAACGCCAGTTCCTTGCCGACGATCTCGTCGGGGAACGACAGGAACGACCTGGTCTGCAGGTCCTTGTGGACCGGCGTCGCGTTGTCGGCATGGAACTGCGCGATCTGCCCTTCCTTGCTCAACAGCCAGTTGAGGAACAGGCGCGCGGCGTCGATGTTCGGGTTGCCCTTGAGGATGCCGAAGGCCGACACCGCCGACGGCACCGGCGTCGGGCAGTGCCACCCGACCGGCGCGCCCTTCTGCGCGTAGCGCCAGAGCCGATAATCGGCGGACGGGATCGCGCCATAAAATTCGCCGGCGATCACCAGGCTCAGCAGCGCGTTCGTCCCCTCCTTGCGCAATTGCGGGCGGACGTCCCGGAACAGCGTCTGCGAATACTGCTCGACCCAGGCCTTTCCCTTCTTGCCCCAGAGCTGCAGCATCCAGATCTGCGGCAGGTTGTTGACCGCGAGCCGGCCGTCACGCCACGTCGTCTGCGTCAGCAGGTCTTCCCACGTCGCCGGGAGCTCCGCCCGGGTCACCTTGTCGGTGTTGTAGGACATGCACCAGTAGCGGATGCGGATGCCGATCCACGCGCCATCGGCGCTCTTCATGCCGTCGGGAACGTTTTTCGCGTTGGGCAGGATGCGCAGATCGTCGAGCGCGTCGGCCTTGAGATACTGCGGCAGGTTGCCTTCCATGCCCGAGACGATGTCGGTGATGTAGCGGCCCTGGCTGAAGGCGAGAATTGGCTTGAGCGCGCGGTCGTTGTTGCTGCCGCGGGCGAACACCGGCTTGATGTAGGGGTAACGCGCGACGAACGGCGCCGTCATCGTCGTGAACTGGCTCGGATCCCACGAGCCGGTGATGCGGAACGTCCCCTCTTTCTTCGCACCCGCGATCCAGGCGTCGGGCACGACCAGCTCCCGATCGAGGCCGTCGAGGACCGACGCATCGAGCTTGAGATCGGCGAGAATCCGCTGCGTCGCATCCGGCAACTCGGCGGCGCGCGACGGCAATGCCAATGCGAACAGGATCGTGATCGCGATACCGAGACGGGAACAAACAGACGCACGCATGCTCATGTTCTTCCCCCAATCCGACGCCGCTCGAACCGCACCAGGGAAAACGCGGGGCCGTGAACGCGGGAGTTCCCGTGAACTCCCGCGCCGCATCCGCTTGTCGCCTCAGTGCCTCTGGTACTGAACGTCGCCGAACATGATGGACCGCGCCTTCTCGTCCATCGGCGTCTCGGGGAGGTCGCGCAGCAGCGTGATTCCCTTCTGCACCGCCGGGCGCTTCAGGAGCGTATCCTGCCAGCGCTTGATGTTGGGCAGCGTCTCGATGTTCTGGCCGTGCTTGTCCCAGCCCTGCGACCACGGAAAGATCATCATGTCGGCGATGGTGTACTCGCGGCCCGCGACGTACTCGCTCTCGCCGAGGCGCTTGTCGAGCACGCCGTAGAGACGGCCGGCTTCCTTCCGGAAGCGGTTACGGGCGTAGTCCGAGCCCTCCTTGGCGTACTCGTTGAAGTGATTCGCCTGGCCGAGCATCGGGCCGAAGCCGCCGACCTGCCAGAACATCCACTCCAGCACCTTGAATCGCGCGCGCGGCTCCGTCGGCAGGAACTTGCCGGACTTCTCGGCGAGGTACAGCAGGATCGCGCCCGACTCGAAGATCGACAGCGGCGCGCCGCCTCCCAGGGGCTCCTCGTCGACGATAGCCGGGATCTTGTTGTTGGGACTGATCTTGAGGAACTCGGGCGTGAACTGATCGCCCTTGCGGATGTCGATCGGATGCAGCTTGTAGGGGAGCCCCGTCTCCTCGAGCATGATGTGGAGCTTGCGGCCGTTCGACGTACGCCAACTGTAACCGTGAATCATCGGGGTCCTTCTCCTGCCTCGTTCGTCTTCTGCCGCGCTTATCTTCCACTAAATCCGGCGCATGCGCCAATGGGCACGGCCTCGTTCTGCAAGCTCACGAACGCACCGCGCCCCGCCCTCTTGCCTCTTGCGAGGTTTGGGGGCGGGGCTGGTGAGAGGCGTGCTTTCTCGGCACCGCGGATGAGCTTCCGCGATGTGAGGGCTGGCGCCGGTGACCGCGAACGACCGTGGCCACCTTCTTTCGTCCCTGGGGGCGCGATGAGCCGGACCCAGGGTGGTCAATCCCCTGGGATGTTCGCGGTCC
>DATJIG010000156.1:0-2739 GCA_035493495.1 Alphaproteobacteria bacterium | reverse complement strand
CCAATCTGCTCAACAACGCGGTGAAGTACACGCCGAGCGGCGGCGAGATCGAGTGCCGGCTCTACACCGAGGAGTCGAGCGCCGTCGTCAGCGTGAAGGACAACGGCATCGGCATCGCCGCCGACGTGTTGCCGCGCATCTTCGACCTGTTCGTCCAGGGCGACCAGTCGCTCGAGCGCGTCCACGGCGGTCTCGGCGTGGGCCTGAGCCTGGTCGACAAGCTGATCGAGCTTCACGGCGGCTTCGTCCACGCTAGCAGCGAAGGTCCTGGCAAGGGCTCGGAGTTCACTGTCTCGCTGCCGCTCGCCGGCGCGGTCGAGCGTCTTGCGCCGAAGTCGTTTCCGGTCGAGGTCGCCGAGCCGGGCGGCCGGCGCGTTTTGATCGTCGACGACAACGTGGACGCGGCCCAGAGTCTCGCGCTCATCCTCGAGGATTGGCACCACACGGTGGAATATTGCTACGATTCGACGAAGGCGATCGATGTCGCCCGGGACTTCCGTCCCGACATCGTGCTCCTCGACATCGGCATGCCGCATCTCAACGGCTTCGAGCTTGCGCGTCATTTTCGCGCGATCCCCGAGATGAAGCCGGTCCGTCTTGTGGCGGTTACAGGTTACGGTACCCCGATGCACCTCGACGCAGGCAAGAAGGCTGGGTTCGAACACCATCTGGTGAAACCGGTCGACCTGGCGAAGCTGGAGGAGATCCTCTCGCTCGGTGCGGAAAACGCGCAGCAATGACCAAGATTTCAGCGCGACGGATCGCCGCGGCTGGCGTATAGCTTCGGTGCGTTGCGGCCGCTGTTGCCGCTGTTTGAGTAAAGTCTTTGCGATACCCGAGCGATTCAATTGACGAGCCATGCTCCCAATTGTTCAAATCCGCCGCCCTTCTCACCGGACATAGCGACACTTGAGCAAAGCGCCCTCACAATTCACGATCGGGCCGTTTCTAGGACGCACCCGAATTGCCTACTTCTCCATGGAGATGGCGATCCGCACCGAGATGCACACCTATTCGGGTGGCCTCGGCGTGCTCGCGGGCGACACCGCGCGCTCGTGCGCGGACCTCGAGCTCCCCGTCGTTTTCGTCACGCTGATAAGCCGCCAGGGCTATCTGCGCCAGGAGTTCGACTCCTTCGGCTGGCAGATGTCGCGGCCAGATCCGTGGGACCCGGCGCAGTACGCGACGCCGCTGCGCGCCAAGGTCGCGGTGCCGATCGGCGAGCGCGAAGTCTGGGTTCGGCCGTGGCTCTACATCATCGAGAGTCCGCTCGGCCACTCGATCCCGGTAATCCTGCTCGACACCGACCTCGAGGAGAACCATCCCGACGACCGGCGCATCACCGACCGTCTCTATGGCGGCGATTCCGAGTACCGCCTCAAGCAGGAGATCGTGCTCGGCATCTGCGGCCTGCGCGTGCTGTCGGCGCTCGGCTTCGGTCGCATCCGCACGTACCACCTCAATGAAGGCCACGCGGCGCTGCTATCGCTCGATCTGTTGCGGCGTTTCCCCCGGCCGGTCGATCAGGTCCAGAACGGCGAAGTCCGCTACGACGTCGGCCAGGTGCGCGACATGTGCATCTTTACGACCCACACGCCGGTCGAGGCGGGTCATGACCGTTTCCCCTACGACCTCGTCGACCGCCTGCTCGGCCACTACATCGATATCGAGCAGCTCAAGCTGATCGCCGGTAAAGACTCGATGAACATGACGCTGCTCGCGCTGATGCTGTCGGGCTACGTCAACGGCGTCGCCGCGCGCCACGCCGAGACCACCAAGCGCATGTTCCCGGGCTACCGGATCCGCGCCGTCACCAACGGCGTGCATCTGCCGACCTGGGTGCATCCGGCGTTCCGAGATCTCTACAATGCCTACTTCCCGTCGTGGGGCCACGAGCCGGAGCTTCTCATCCAGGCGGACCAGCTTCCGAACGACAAGGTCCGCGCCGCGCATTCCATCGCCAAGCACGACCTGATCGAGCTGGTCGCGCGTCAGTGCAACACGCGCATGAGCCCCGATCGTCCGATCGTCGGCTACGCCCGCCGCATGACTTCGTACAAACGGCCGGAGCTGATCTTCTCCGACATCGAGCGGCTGCGCCGCATCAACAGCCGCTACCCGTTCCAGCTCGTGTTGTCGGGCAAGGCGCACCCCAACGATCAGCCCGGCATGGCCCACATACAGGCGATCCACCGCCACATCGAGACGCTCAAGGGCGAGATGCCGGTGGCGTTCCTGCCCAACTACGATCTCGACGTCGCTCGCACGCTGGTGCCGGGCGTCGACGTGTGGCTCAACACGCCGGTGCCGCCGATGGAAGCCTCGGGCACCAGCGGCATGAAGGCGGCGCTCAATGGCGGCCTCAATCTCAGCGTGCTCGACGGCTGGTGGATCGAGGCGTGGATCGAGGGCGTGACGGGCTGGGCGATCGGCTCGGACGCCAACCGCGGCGCGGCCGAAGCGACCGCCGAGGACCTCTACTCGAAGCTCGAGGACATCGTCCTGCCGCTGTACTACGGCAACCAGGACGGCTGGGTGACGATGATGAAGTCGGCGATCAGCAAGATCGCCTGCTACTTCAACACCCAGCGCATGATGCGCCGTTACGCCGCTGAGGCATACGTGCGCTAGGGGCGCGACGCGCAACAACTGTCGCGACGAAAGCCCGGCCTTCGGGCGGGTTGCACCCCGCCCGATTCTTGAATCAAAGAGCCGCGCTTTGCGCGGCGGGCGGGTTGC
>DATJIG010000155.1:0-9508 GCA_035493495.1 Alphaproteobacteria bacterium | reverse complement strand
TTTGAGACGGCATACAGCACGTAGCTCTGGGCCGTGCTCGTGTTGATGTCGTCGACGGCGATGATGAAATGTCCGGTCGCGGTATCGAACAGAACACGGGGATCGGTCAGCTGGAATCCGCTCTGGACCGAGAAGAAGTTGGTCCACGATTCCGTCGTCTGGGTGAAGTTCGTCGCCGACGTGAAGACCGTCGTCTGGATCGCGCCGTTCACCGCCGAGATGGCTTCCTGGCTGCCGGCCGGCGCGGCGTTGGCGGCGAACCCGTTATCGGGCGGATAGTAGTAGTTCTCGATGCTCGAGAAGCTGATACCGGTCCACTGGTACTCGTCGGTATGGCTCGTAGTCGTGTGTCCGGTGGTTGTGACCATGACGCTCGACGAGCCGCCGGACGAGTGCCCGGCTTCGGCCGGAACGTCGCCGTCGGGCAGGAACGACTTCTCGAGCTTGTCCATATGCGCCAGCCACGCCGACTCCGACGCGTTGTCGCTGGCCAGGCCATTGTCGAAAATGATGTCGCCGTTGCTGCTGAACTTGAGTTGCACGAAGTCCCCCTGCCCCAGATCAAGCGTGACTGGAGCATACAGGCGAGGCGAGACCGTGCGGTTACCGATCTCTGTGGGTACGAATACGCAGATTTGCGCAACAAAAGCCCGTCCGGAGGGAATTACAGTAGCGTTGCGTTGCGCTTGTTCCAGCGCCAAAGCGAGAGACGAACATGGCTCTGCAACTCCGGCCCAACTGCGAGTACTGCGACAAGGATCTGCCGCCGGAGGCGACGGACGCGCGCATCTGTTCCTACGAGTGCACGTTCTGCGCGCATTGCGTTGAGACGCATTTGCACAACGTCTGCCCGAATTGCGGCGGGGGATTCGTGCCGCGCCCGATCCGGCCGGCGACGGAATGGCGACCGGGCCTGTCGGTCGCCAAGCGCCCGCCGTCGCGCGAGCGCGTGCATCTGTCCTACAGCCTCGACGACATCGCGGCGCACAGCGCGCGCATCCGCGATATCCCGCCCGAGAAGCGGTGAGCATTCCTTCGCGAGAGGCGACGGATCTTCTTCTTACCGGCCTGAAGGCGTGGCTCGCCGTCGGCATCCGCGCAAGTCGGTGCGGTGTGCCCTATTTCTCAAATCGACCGGCGTCCAAGTCTCTTTCGAACTCAGCGGGCCATGAACTTCGATGCCCGGTCTGATACGTCAGGGCAATCCCGGTTTTCATGTACGTGACGGTCACAGTGCCCAGGATGGGCTGAAGCGCTTCACCGCGGATCGGCTGTTCTTGTTCTTTCAGCGCAAAATCGGCTTCGGGAATCCCACGGCGCTTCAGCGCACTTTCGAAGTCATGGAGCTCAGTTGCGTCGATCGTGGTCATTGTGCTCCCCATCAACGTTTCCGCCGGGCAAGCGACAACTACGCTACCGTCTTAGGGCCATTCCGCTGTGCTCTCTCGGTCGGGCAATTTTGCGACGCAAGCGTCGAGACCGTTCAACTTGCGCCGTCGCCGCTTCGCCATCTGGCGGAGCGTGGGCATCTCGCCGGTCACGGCTTAAGCTTTCGCGACCAGCCGCCCGATCTTCTTCTTACCGGCCTGCAGGCGCGCTTCGCCGTTGGCGAAGTCCGCGGCGCCGAGCGCGCGCAGTTCGTCGCTCACCGGCTGGTCGTTGAGGCGCACGGCGCCGGAGCGGATGAGCCTGCGCGCCTCGCTGCGACTCGCGGCGAACTTGAGGCCGGTGAGGGCATCCAGCAGCGACGCGTCGCCCGCGACGTCGAGTGACGGCATCGCGGCGCCGCTCGCCCCTTCCTCGAACGCGCGGCGCGACGACTCGGCGGCTTCGGTCGCGGCGTCGCGGCCGTGGATCAGCGCCGTCGCCTCGGTCGCCAGCACCTTCTTCGCTTCGTTGATCTCGGCGTCCCTGAGTCGCTCGAGGCGCGCGATCTCATCGAGCGGCAGCTCGGTGAAGAGGCGGAGGAAGCGGCCGACGTCGTCGTCGGCGGTGTTGCGCCAGAACTGCCAGTAGTCGTAGGGCGACACCTTGTCCGCAGTGAGCCACACCGCGCCGCGCGCGGTTTTGCCCATCTTCTCGCCGGTCGCGGTGGTGATGAGCGGCGAGGTGAGCCCGAACAGCTCGCGCTCGTCGACGCGGCGGCCGAGCTCGACGCCGTTGACGATGTTGCCCCACTGGTCCGAGCCGCCCATCTGCAGGATCGTGTCGTGGCGACGCGCCAGCTCGAGGAAATCGTAGGCCTGGAGGATCATGTAGTTGAATTCGAGGAACGACAGCGGCTGCTCGCGCTCGAGCCTGAGCTTCACGCTGTCGAACGCCAGCATGCGATTGACCGAGAAGTGGCGGCCATAGTCGCGCAGGAAGGCGATGTACTCGAGGCGGTCGAGCCACTCGGCGTTGTTGGTCAGGATCGCGTCGGTCGGGCCGTGACCGAAGGTGATGAAGCGGTCGAAGATGCGCTGGATCCCGGCGATGTTGCGGGCGATGTCGTCCTCCGAGAGGAGCTTGCGGCTCTCGTCCTTGCCCGACGGATCGCCGACCTTGGTCGTGCCGCCGCCCATCAGCGCGATCGGCTTGTTGCCGGTCTTCTGGAACCAGCGCAGCAGCATGATCTGGACGAGGCTGCCGACGTGCAGGCTGTCGGCGGTGGCGTCGAAGCCGATGTAGGCCGTGCCCGCTCCCTTGGCGAGCTTCGCGTCCAGCGCCTCGAGGTCGGTGCACTGGTGCAGGTAGCCGCGCTCGGTGACGACGCGGAGGAACTCGGAGCGGAGCTTGGTTGCCACGGTGGCGGCCATGATCGGACTCGGGGTGCGGGGACAAAGGGTCGGCGGCGTTGCGGCCGCGGCCGTTCCTTAGCACAATTAAGTAAGTGCTTACAGGGTAAGGGCTTACACTGCGCCAAAGGCTTGCGGCACAGGGGCTTGGCCCCGCCCCAGGGGTGACAAAAGTAATGGCGAATTCGGTGTGGGCCATCGGCCTGATGAGCGGTACGTCGACCGACGGCGTCGATGCGGCCCTGATCGAGACCGACGGCATCCGGGTGAC
Organism: Alphaproteobacteria bacterium; assembly: GCA_035493495.1. Taxonomy (GTDB): domain Bacteria; phylum Pseudomonadota; class Alphaproteobacteria; order SMXQ01; family SMXQ01; genus DATJIG01. The sequence continues at coordinate 6,460 of DATJIG010000155.1, read as the reverse complement.
GGCGCGCGGCCCCGCGTTGACGCTTCCCTACACGTCCGAGTTCCGCAAACGGCTGCGGTCGGTGTTCGGCGACGCGGCCGATCCCGCCGTCGTCGGCGAGGTGGAGGCGGAGCTCACCGACGTTCACGCCGAGGCGGTGCGGCGTCTGCTCGGCGAGGCCGGGCGCACGGCCCGCGACATCGCGGTGGTCGGATTCCACGGCCAGACCGTGCACCACGCGCCGGCGCTCGGCGTGACCCGCCAGATCGGCGATGGCGCGCGGCTCGCCCGCGCGGTCGGCGTCAACGTCGTCACCGACTTCCGTTCGGCCGACATGGCGGCCGGCGGGGAGGGCGCGCCGCTCGCGCCGATGTATCACCTGGCGCTGTCGGCCGATCTGCCGCGCCCGCTCGCGGTGCTCAACATCGGCGGCGTTGCCAACGTGACCTGGATTGGTGCTTCCGATCCAGGTGCAGCCCTCGAAGCCGTTCCCGTTCTGGCGTTCGATACCGGCCCGGGCAACGCGCTGCTCGACGACTGGGCCGACAAGCATCTGGGCGAGCCGATCGATCGCGGTGGCAAGCTCGCGGGCGCGGGCCATGTCAACGAGGCCGTGCTCTCGGCGCTGCTCGACGACGGCTACTACGAGCGGCTGCCGCCCAAGTCGCTCGATCGCCCGTCGCTCGAAGGATTGCCGGTCGCGCGGCTGTCGGCGGCCGATGGCGCCGCGACCCTCGTCGCCTTCACCGCGGCGACCGTGGGCATCTCGGCGGCGCATTTTCCGCAGGCGCCCACGCGCTGGCTCGTCACCGGCGGCGGCCGTCACAATCCGGTGCTGATGAGCGCGCTCAAGCAGATTTTGGATTCGCCGGTTGCCAGCGTCGAGGACGCGGGCTGGGACGGCGATGCGCTCGAGGCGCAGGCGTTCGCGTTCCTTGCCGTCCGCGCGCTGCACGGCCTGCCGCTCAGCCTGCCGGCGGTCACCGGCGCCCGCCAGCCCGTCACCGGCGGCAAGATCCACCGGGTGCGGTAGTTCAGCGCGGCAGCGGCGACGGACGTTCGGCTTCGGCGAGCGGGCGCTCGGCTCGCTTCCAGTGCCGGCGCGCCGCGGCGTAGACGTCGACGGTGCGTTCGGCGATGCCGGTCCACGCCGGGATCGAGGTGCGCAGGCGCTCCATGCCGGTCGCCAGCTCGTCGAGGAGGAACGGCTCGCGGATGACGCGCTCGAGTGCGGTCGCGAGCGCGGCGTCGTCGCCGGGTGGCAGCAACAGGCCCTCGCGGCCGTCCTCGATCAGCTCGGCGAAGGCGCCGAGCCGCGACGCGATCACCGGGCGGCTGCGGGCGATGCCGGCCATCAGCACGCCGCTCGCCTCGATCTCGCGATACGGGAACACCAGCACTGTGGACTCGTCGAGCAGCGTCACCAGCTCGTCATCGGGGACGAAGCGGAAGTCGAATGTGACCGCGTCGGCGACGCCGAGCTCGTTCGCGAGGGCGAGGAGCGGTGCCGTGTCCATGTACGCCTTGCCGACAACCTTGACGCGGCACTTCGCGCGCACCGCCGCGGGCAGTCGCGCGACCGCGCGGAGCAGCACGTCGACTCCCTTGTAGGGCTTCACCTGGCCGAACAGCAGGAACGTGATCGTGCCGTCCGGCGCGGCGACGGCGCGCACCGGCGGCCGCATCGTGCTGTGGTCATGGAGCAGGCCATGGGGAATCCGCGCGATGCGCTCGGAGCGACCGACGTGGGCGGTGACCCGGGCGAGGCCCTGGTCGGTGTGGACGATCAGATGATCGAACGCGCGCAGCACGTCGAGCGCGCCGATGTTCTGAATCGACGCGCCGGGCGAGCCGTTGAACGGCATCGTGTCATGCACCGTCAGCACCAGCGGCGCGATGCGATGGAACATCGGCAGGAAGCGCGCGTCGACCGCCGGCAGCGGCAGCCACTGGAAGTGGATCGCATCGGGCGCCCAGGCGCGGAGCTTGCGGGCAAGACTCGCCATCGCACCGACGTGGCTCAGGCCCTTGGCGACCCGCAGCGCATTGCGCGGCATCCGCGCCCACAGCGACCCCGCCATGCCGCGATAGAAGTGCTGGCGGAGGAGCGGGTCACGCCCCGTCGGATCCTTCGGCCCAACCTGCTTGCCGAACAGCAGCACCTCGTGGCCGGTCGCCGTCAACCCCGTGACCAGCTCGTGGTCGTAGGGATACGTGAACAGCGACGGATCGATCAGAGCAATACGCATGGGAATATGTCCGCTCGTGAGTGCTGGGCGCGGCGGTCGAAATGCCGGCTTTGGGCTAGTAGGCGCCGGAGCGACGGAACACGACACCGACGGTGCGGAACAGGATCACGAAGTCGGTGATCAGGTTCCAGTCGCTGGCATAGCGCGAGTCGAGCGCGACACGGGTGACGTAGTCGATGTCGTTGCGTCCGCTCACCTGCCACAGACCGGTGATGCCGGGCCGGCAGCGCAGATACGCCCCGAACTGCTCGCCGTAGCGCGGAATTTCGGCGGCGACGATCGGACGCGGGCCGACCAGGCTCATGTCGCCGCGCAGCACGTTGATGAGCTGCGGCAGCTCATCGAGGCTGGTGCGGCGGAGCAGGTGACCGAGCTGGGTGATGCGCGGATCGTTCTTCAGCTTGAAGTCGCGATCCCATTCGGCGCGCGCCTCGGCGCTGGCGTCGAGGTGGTCCTTGAGCCGTTGCTCCGCGTCGACGCACATCGAGCGGAACTTCAGGCACTCGAACGACCGGCCGTTGGCGCCGATGCGACGATGCCGGAACAGCGCCGGTCCGCCGTCCATCCGCACCGCAACCGCGAGCGCGAGTAGGACCGGCGCGAGCGCGAACAGCATCGTGCTCGCCAGCGCGATGTCGACGCAACGCTTGATCAGCGAGCGTGCGGGATGAGCGCCTTGCTCAGGTTTCGGCATACGATCGCGAAACTTGAGTCGCAGCCAGCTCTTGCGCTCCGTCCCGTTGACTTTCCAGCTTCCGAGGCCTTCCGCCCACTCGTGACTTCCGTCCGCGGGCTCGGCATTCCGGAAATTGAGCAGCATATTTTCTCCTTCGGGTGGGGCCGGGAAAGGCTTCGACGTGGACCGCACGGAACGCGCAATCGGCGCTGGCGGCGTCACGTCGGCTCGAAGAGTTGGTGAATGGAATCAATCGTATTCACGCCGCTGATTCACGTGTGAGAATTGTGGGAATTTGCGGCATTTGCGTTCGCCTTCGACGTGCAACGGCAACACTTCGCTGCGAGCGGAATCGGGCTTTCCTGTGGCAATTCCCTTGAGCCCGATGTGACGCGGCGATTACACTGCACGCGTCGCGGGGGACATTAGGCGACTCGTAATCATTCGCGCCTACCGTGGCTCATCGGCTTGGACAGGAAAGCTGGAAGGCTCACGTCAAATGCTCGACACGAAGGAACGTCCTCGGGTGGCGGCTGCGGTGCGGATCGATCGCGCGGTTGGCGATCAGGGGCGGCCGGAGATGGTGGTGGTGATCGGTCTCGTCGCGCTGGTGTCGATGGCGTTCGGCTTCCTGCTCGGCCTGCTGTTCTGAGGCCCACGTGCTGCCACGGATCCGTCCGTGCGCTTCACCCGCTTCCCGCCAAGGTCCGCTGCGGTCCGGGCCATGCGCGATGACCATCGCGCGTGATCTTCGATGTCCGCGCGATGTCCGGCGACGTCACGAGAACGTTCCGGCCGTGCAACGCATCGCCGCCACGCGCCGTGTCCGCCGCGAGACCTCCGACGCCACAGCTCCGAAAAGACGAACGCCGCGGTGATGTCACCGCGGCGTCGTCGCTCCCAGACGGCGGGTGCTGGCTAGGCGGCCGCGTACCCCGCGTAGTAGGACTGCGCCACCATCGACGCCGGCACCTTCGACATCACGACGCCGGTGATCGGCTTGTTGGTGGTCTCGAAGCGATGGATCGCTTCCTCGATGACGCGCCGGTGCGTCGAGCGGTAGGCGACCACGAAAACGGTGGCGTCGACGTAGTCGGCCAGCGTGAGCGCGTCGGCCACCTGGATCACCGGCGGAGAGTCGAGGATGATCAGGTCGTAGGTCTTGCGGGCTTCGGTGAGGAAGCTTTCCCAGTGACCCGAGGACAGGAGCGACACCGGACTGTCGGTGCGCTCGTGCGCGGTCAGGCAGTGGGCACCCGTGTCGGGGTCGGCACGGACGGCTTCCGCCCAGTCGCGGCTGCCACGGAGCACGTCCTGGAGCGCAGGACCCGGCTCGGTGCGGAACATGCGGTGGAAGCGGGGGCGGCGGAGGTCGGAGTCGACCACCAGCACCCGCAGTCCGTCACGCGCCGCGATCGCCGCCATGGCGCTGGCGAACGAGGTCTTGCCCTCGCCTGGCTGCGCCGAGGTGACGAGCACCACCTGCGAGATGCCGCGCTCGGCCTGTGACCTCAGCGCCACGCGGATCCCGCGCAGCGTCTCGGCCACCGGCGAGTGCGGACCGTCGATCAGCTCCTGGCCCAGGCCGTAGCGGCGCTGGGCGCGGTTGCGGATGAACGGCAGCGTGCCGAGTACCGGCACACCGAGCGTGCCTTCGACGTCGGAGGCGTTCTCGAAGCCGCGATCGAGCTCGGAGAGGAGCAGCACCGCGGCGCTCGCGACGAGGAAGCCCAGGAACACACCGCCCAGAGCGAACAGGCTGCGCTTCGGGCTGGTCGGCTCGACCGGCGGAACGGCGCTCGAGACGATCCGCGCGTTGGTCTGGTTGATCTTGGTCGGATCGGCGGTCTGCTGTGCGGTCGCCAGGAACGTCTGGTAGACCTGACGCTTGGTGTCCGCCTCCTTGACCAGCGCATCGAGATCGACCTGGTAGGCGGCGGTCTCGGTGGCCCGGGCCTGCAGGGTGTTGATCTGCCGCACCAGAGTCTCCTCGCGGGTGCGGGCGATCGTCACCTGGTTCTGCAGCGACCGCAGGATCTTGCCGATCTCGCGCTGCAGCGAGCCCTGCAGGGTCGCGATCTCGGCGTTGACCGACTTGATCTGCGGATGATTGGGGCCGAGGCGCGAGGACATCTCGGCGCGACGCTGGAACGCCTCCGCCTCACGCTCGCGCAGACGCTGGATCAGCTCCGAGTTCAGCACCTCGAAGGCCGAGGTGGCATCGTTGCCGCGGGCGTTGCGCGCCTCGCCCTGGGCGTCGGAGAACTTGGCTTCGGCCTCGGCGCGGTCGGCGCGGGCTTTGCTCAGCGCGGTGTTGAGGTCGGAGAGCTGCTGCTCGCTGACCGTTCCACCCATCTTGGTGTCGACCAGGTTGTACTTCGAGCGGTAGGCCTGGACCTGCTTGTCCGCCTCCTGCACCTCGCCGCGCAGTTCGTCGGCACGCTGCTTGATCCACGCATTGGCCTCGAGCAGCGCTTTGCTCGACGACTCGATCTGCGCCATCAGGAAGTTTTTCATCAGCGTGTTGACGACATCCGAGCTCACGCGCGGGTGGGTGCCATCGTAGCTGGCGTAGATGACGTAGCTCTTGCCGTCGGTGTGGACGCCCAGGCGTTTCTTCATGTTGTCGATGACGGCGGCCCACACCGCGTCGCCCTCGTCGGCCTCATCGGCGGCGTCGGGCTTGGGGGCGAGACCGGTCCACATCATGAACTTGCGCGCGGAGTCCCGCGCGGCCCCGGTGATGCGGGCGAACAGGCTCGGATCCTCGAGGTAGGGATTGAGGTCCGGGTCCTCATCGAGGTGGAGCTGCTTGGCGACGGACTCGAGCAGACTGCGCGAGGTCAGGATCTGCGCCTCGCTGCGCGGAATCGACGGATCGAGCTGCTGCGGCGGCTGCGCCATGCCGAGCTGCTGGAGGTAGATCGGCCGCGTCTGGATGGCGATGATGCCCGTCGACATGAACCTCGGCGTCAGCGCAAACGACACCATGTACGCGAGCGCTCCGCACACCGCCATGGCGGCGAGAATGCGGAACTTGTGCCGCCACAGCACACCCGCCATCTGCGCCAGCGTGCGGCTGCCCGAATCGGGCGCCGCCGCGCGGGCCATATATTCATCGCCGTAGAAGTCCTCGAATTCGGGACCGGCGTAGCGTGCTGGAGCCATCCACGAGCGCGCTGCGACGGGAGCATTGCGTCCGAGCCGGCCGGAAGAATTCGGAGACGGTGGGTGGGCCATCGTATGAACCTCTCGCAATTGCGATTCTGTCTTTTGATCTGGATGTGATGTTTACGGAGGCGAACACTTTCTTCCCGCGAAGAGTGGTTCCGCGGGGATATGAAATACGCGCGCGCCCATCACTTTTGCGCGCGCTCAATTCGAACTGCGCGTACCCGTGCGAGCAAGGGGCAAGGACGGGGTTGGTCCCCGTTTAAACCCACCAAATTGTCACGGTAGGTGGCGCGCTTCGCGGCTCTAATTCCAACCGTCAGGCTCGGTTCGCGACGTCCATCGCGACCGGACCGCGGGTGGTTATTGCCTCGCGAGATTCCTG
>DATJIG010000154.1:0-19866 GCA_035493495.1 Alphaproteobacteria bacterium | reverse complement strand
CGACTCCGACCGGCACCGGCACGGGTCCGGACACGGTCACCGTCCGCGTCGCCGAGGATGCGTACAACGGCGATGCGCAGTTCGTGGTGAAGGTCGACGGCCAGCAGATCGGCGGCCTCCAGACCGCGACCGCGTCGCACGGGAACGGCCAGTGGCAGGACGTCACGCTGAACGGCACGTTCGGCACCGGCCCGCACCAGGTCGACGTGCTCTACATCAACGACGCGTGGGGCGGCAGCACCTCGGCCGACCGTAACCTGTACATCCAGTCGGTGACGGTCAACGGCCAGACCACATCGACGCCGACCGCGAACAACGCCGCCAACGGCGCACAGCCGGCCGACGGTTCGACCGAGATGGCGATCAACGGCACGGCGTCGTACGCGACGACGGGCACCGGCTCGACCGGCGGCACCACCACGCCGACCGATCCGACCGGCAGCACGGGCGGCACGACGACTCCGACCACGTCGGGTCTGACGGTGCACGTCGCGGAGGACGCGTGGAACGGCGACGCGCAGTTCAAGGTGCTCGTCGACGGCCAGCAGGTCGGCGGTAACTATACGGCGACCGGCTCGCACGCCGCTGGTGCGTGGCAGGACGTGGCGATCGGCGGCACCTTCGCCGCCGGCCCGCACGACGTCGCGATCCAGTTCATCAACGACGCCTGGGGCGGCAGCGCCACGACCGACCGCAACCTCTACGTGCAGTCGATCACGCTGAACGGCGAGTCGATCTCGGCTCCGACGTCCAACACCGGAGCGAACGGCGCGCACCCGGCCGACGGCTCGGCCGAGCTCGCGGTCAACGGCACGGCGACGTACCACGCGACCGGCACGACGACCGACACGTCGGGCGGCACGACGACTCCGACGGGCAGCACGGGCGGCACCACGACGCCGACCCCCTCGCCGCTGCACGTCATGGTGTCGGAAGACGCGTATGCGGGCGATGCGCAGTTCACCGTGTCGGTCGACGGCCAGCAGGTCGGCGGCACTTACACGGCGACGGGCTCGCACGCCGCCGGAGCGTGGCAGGATGTGGCGATCGACGGCACCTTCGCCGCCGGCCCGCACAACGTCACCGTCAACTTCGTCAACGACGCGTGGGGCGGCAGCGCCGCGACCGACCGCAACCTCTACGTGCAGTCGATCTCGCTCAACGGTGAGACCGTCTCGGCTCCGACGTCGAACACCGGGGCCAACAGCACGCACCCGGCCGACGGCTCGGCCGAGCTCGCGATCAACGGCGGGGTGACGTACCACGCGACCGGTACGACGACCGACACCTCGGGCACCACGACCGGCACCACGGGCGGCACCACGACCACGTCGACTCTGTCGACCATCGTTCTCCACGTCGCGGAGGACGCGTGGAGCGGCGACGCGCAGTTCAAGGTGCTCGTCGACGGCCAGCAGGTCGGTGGCACCTACACGACGACGGCGTCGCACGCGGCGGGCCAGTGGCAGGACATCACCCTCACCGGTGATTTCGGCTCGACGGGTCCGGGCAAGGTGGACATCCAGTTCACCAACGATGCCTGGGGCGGCAACGCCAACGCCGACCGCAACCTGTACGTCCAGTCGATCGATGTGAACAGCCACAACTTCGCGGCCAGCACGGCGACCAACACCGCGGCCAACGGCGCGCACCCGGCCGACGGCTCGGCCGAGCTCGCGATCAACGGCACGCTGGACTTCAACGTCAACCACACCGCGCCGGTGAGCGACTACCACCTCGTCTGAGTCGCCGTGCGTAAGTCGAGTGCGTAAGCTGCTACGCGTAAGCCTCCGGGCGTGATTCCGGGGGTGGAGAGAGGCGGCCGTTCCTCGAGGGACGGCCGCTTTTTCTTTGGTTCCAAGGCGTAAAGGCCGGGGCCCGGTTCGTTGTGCCGAAAACCGACCGTCACCGGACGCGGTTTCCGCAACAGGCGGGAACGGTTTCGGCACGTGGGGCTTTCCTGTCACACGGTCCGATTTCTGTTACGCGACACACCTCACCGCGTCTCTACACTCGCCAACCGGACGGTACGCGGCCGTCTCGGCCCGCGGCGCCCACAGTATTTGTCCCATGGGCCGGGTGGCGGGCCTGTGCGCCGGTGTGTCGTTGTCTGAACGCGCGTAACGTGGTCTGATTTTATGGCACCCCATCCCGGTCGTTCCTTTATCTGGGCACTGCTCGAGAGCGGCGGCCCATCGGTCCTCTCTCTGGTGGTGCTGTTTGTCATCGCCCGCCTGCTCGGCCCGACGGAACTCGGGACGGCGGCGTTGGCGCTTGGCTTCGTCCAGATGCTTGCGATCGTGCCGGAAACGTTGATGCACGACGCGCTGGTACAGCGCGCCGATCCCGACGACATCCATTTCGACACGGCGTTCTGGACCTGCCTCGTCATCGGCATCTCGCTCGCCACCGCGTGCTTCTTCGGCGCGCCGCTGGTCGCGAGGCTGTTCGACAGCCCGCCGCTCGCGCACCTCGTCCCGGTGGCGGCGCTCGGCCTCTGCTTCAGCGGCGCCGGCAGCACTGCGATTGCCGTCCTGCGCCGCCGCTTCATGTTCAAGGCGCTCGCCATGCGCTCGCTCTACGGTCGGCTATTCGCCGCGATCGTCGCCATCGTGCTGGCGTTCGCGGGCTTCGGCGTGTGGGCCCTGATCGCCCAGTACCTGATCCAGAACGCGGTCAGCGTGGCGTTCGTCTGGACGTCGTGCCCGTGGCGGCCGCGCCTGCGGTTCGATGTCCATCGGCTGCGCGAGCTGCTGTCGTTCGGCCTGGTGACGATGGGAACGCGCATCGCCTGGCTGTCGAGTGCCCGGCTGTTCACCGTGCTGGTCGGTTACTTCCTCGGCGTCACCGCCGTCGGCTATCTCAACGTCGCCCAGCGCGTGGTCGACACCATGCACGACATGCTGTGCGGCGCGATCTACAACCTCGCCCTGCCGACCTTCGCCCGCAAGCAGGACGACCGGCGATCGCTCGCCCGCGCCTATCACGGCGCGACCGAGATGTCCGGGATCCTCGTCGCGCCGATCTTCGGCGGCATCGCCATCTGCGCCGAGCCGATCCTCGCGCTGTTCGTCGGCGACCAATGGCTTCCGGCGGTGCCGGTGATCCAGGTGCTCGCGATCGGCGCGCTGCTCGAGATCCCGTTCCTGCTCGCGGACGCGGCGATCACCGGCGTCGGCAAGCCGGGCTACATGTTCACGATCAGCCTGCTTTCGCTCGGCTTCGTCGTCCTCGCCTTCACCGTCTACCCACCCGCCGGCGTGTTCGGTGCCGCCGCGGTGTGGGCGAGCCGCATCCTGATCTGCGCGCCCGTCGTAACGTCGATGTTGCACCGTCTGATCGGCCGGACGACAGGCGATCTGGTCCGCGATTCGTGGGCACCGCTGGTCGCCACCGGAGTGATGGCGGCGACGGTGTGGCTGCTCGACACACGGGTGCTGCCGGGCGCGCCGGCGTGGGCCTCGCTGATGGTGGAGATTCCCGCGGGTGCGATGGTCTACGGCGCGGTGATCGCCATCATCAATCGCGAGGCGTTCCGCCGGCTGCAGATGTTCGTCGCGTCGGGCATCCGCGGCGGCACGATGTCCCCGGAACAGGGCTCACCATAAACCTACCGTCAGGCATCGAGGGCAACCGACGGGCTCACGGGGTTTGACTCCGACCTCCGGACCGTCTAGAACAAAACAAGAACAATTCCCGCCGGAGATCATGGAAAAACCGCTGAGAATCGCGGAATTGCGCCGCCGTCTGCGGGTATTGGAAGGCTTCGGGGAAGGCTCAGAAGGCCTCGGCCGGCCCCGGGCAGGAGCTGTTGGCCTCGGCATTCCCGCCATCGACGGCGTCCTGCCCGGCGGCGGGCTGGCCGCCGGATCCCTGCACGAGGTGACCGGGTCCGCCCACGACGCTGCGGCCCAGGGCTTCGCCGCGGCGCTGCTCGGACGCATCGCCCACGGCGAAGCTCCGCTTCTGTGGTGCCGCGCCACCGGCCGCGGCGCCGATCCCGGCGCACCGTACGCGCCCGGGCTCGAGCGCTTCGGCATCGCCGCCGCGCGCGTCGTGTTCGTCGAGGTGCGGCGGCGCGACGACGCGCTGTGGGCGATGGAGGAAGGGCTGAGGGCGAGCGGGCTCGCCGCGGTCTACGGCGAAGGCATCGAGCTCGATCTCACCACGAGCCGGCGGCTTCAGCTCGCGGCGGAGTCGACGGGCAAGACGGCGCTCGCGCTGCTCTCGTCGCGGCGCGCGGCGCCGATCACCGCGGCGACGACGCGGTGGCGAGTCACCGCTCTGCCATCGCTCGCGTGCGACGGTGGCCCGCGACCGCGCTGGCGGATCGAGCTCGTCCGCTGCCGCGGCGGCAATCCCGACCGCTGGATTGTGGAGTGGAACGATGCGACGCTTCATTTCGATCTGGCTTCCCCACTGGTCGACGGACTGCTGGCGACGTCGGCAGGCTGATCGCGACACCGCGGACCATCCGCTGGCGCTGACGATGCCGGGCGCGGGCGGCGTCGCGCTGTTCGCGGTCGATTCCATCGCGGCGCTCGAAGGACTCTCGCCCGGCCAGCCGCTCGCCGACGCCCGCGTGCTGGTTCCCGATCTCCGCACCGCGCCCGCCGATCCCGACGGTGACCGCGCGGCGATGGCAGCGCTCGCCGACTGGTGCGTGCGCTGGACGCCAACGGTGTCGCTCGACGGCGACGACGGCCTGCTGCTCGACATCACCGGCTCCGCGCATCTGTTCGGCGGCGAGGAAAGGCTCGTCCAGGATCTCGTCCATCGTCTCGCCCGCGCCCGCATCGCCGCGCGCGCATCGGTCGCCTCGACTCCCGGTGCGGCGTGGGCCGTCGCGCGCTTCGGTACCGCCCCCGTGGTGGCGCCGGAATCGACGCGGACGGCGCTCGGACCGTTGCCGACCTCAGCATTGCGCCTGCCGATGCCGCTGATCGAGACGCTGCATCGCCTCGGGCTCAGACGCATCGCCGATCTGCTGCCGCTGCCGCGCGCGCCCCTCGTCGCGCGCTTCGGCGAGATGCTGGTCCGCCGTCTCGACCAGGTGCTGGGGCGCGCCGACGATCCGATCACGCCGCGTCGCCCCGCGTCCGCCTGGCGCAGCCGCATGGCCTTCGCCGAGCCGATCGCGCGGCGCGAGGACATCGACGCCACGCTGCGCCGCCTGCTCGACGGACTGTGTCCCCGCCTCGCCAAGGCACGGCGCGGCGCGCGGACCCTCGACCTGCTGCTGTGCCGCGTCGACGGCACGGCCCAGGCGATCACCATCGGCACCGCGCGCGCGAGTCACGATGCCGCGCACCTCGCACGCCTGTTCGCCGAGAAGCTCGACGGCATCGATCCCGGGTTCGGCATCGAGACGGCGATCCTCGAAGCGGTCGCCACCGATCGCCTCGATCCCGACCAGACGGCGTTCGAAGGCGAGCGGTCGTCGGCCGATCTCGCGCCGCTGATCGACCGCCTGCGCAACCGCCTCGGCACCCGCTCGGTGTTCCGCATCACCGCGGTCGACAGCCACATTCCGGAGCGTACGGTCACTGTTGCTCCAGCGATTGGGGACCCGGCCGGCGAGCGCGCCTGGCCCGACGATCTGGCACGGCCGATCCGGCTCCTGCCCTGCCCCGAGCCGATCGCCGCCGAGGCCTGCCGCGCAACCGGCACGCTCGTCGACTTCGAATGGCGCGGCGTCCGCCACCGCATCGCCAGGACCGAGGGTCCCGAGCGCATCGCGCCCGAGTGGTGGCGCGCGCCGGCGAACGCCCGCACCCGCGACTACTACCGCGTCGAGGACGAGGCCGGACGCCGGTTCTGGGTCTACCGCACGCTGCCGCGCGGCGACGAAGCCCCGCGCTGGTATCTGCACGGGCTGTTCGCCTGAGCCTGTTCGTTGAACGAGGGCGCCATGGATTACGTCGAGCTCCAGGTCACGACCAATTTCAGCTTCCTGCGGGGCGGCTCGCACCCCGAGGAGATGGTCGCCCAGGCCTCGCACCTCGGTCAGCGGGCGATCTCCGTCACCGATCGCAACACGCTGGCGGGCGTGGTCCGCGCCTTCGGCATGGCGAAGAAGCTGGGGCTAAGGCTGATCGTCGGCGCGCGCCTCGACTTTACCGACGGCCGCAGCGTCCTCGCGCTACCGACCGACCGCGCCGCCTACGGCCGGCTATCGCAGCTCTTGACCCTCGGCAAGCGGCGCGCGCCCAAGGGCGAATGCCACCTCGCCGTCCCCGATCTCCTCGACTATGGCGATGGGCAGATACTCATCGTCCTGCCGTCGCTCGTTCCCTCGGAAGGCGACATGCATCTGCTGCACGCGCTGAAAGAGCGGTTTGGCGATGCCGTGTACCTCGGCGCGCAGCACCGCCATCGCGGCGACGACCGCCGCCGCATCGACCACCTCGCCCGCGTGTCGGCGTGGAGCGGCGTGCCGCTGGTCGCGACCAACGACGTGCTCTACCACCATCCCGACCGCCGCATGCTGCAGGACGTCGTCACCTGCATCCGCGAGGGCGCGACGATCCACGAGGCCGGGCGCCGGCTCGAGGTCAACGCCGAGCGGCATCTCAAGTCGGCGGCGGAGATGGCGGAGCTGTTCCAGGATCATCCCGAGGTCGTGGCGCGGACCGTCGAGATCGCCGACCGCTGCCGCTTCTCGCTCGACGAGATCCGCTACGAGTATCCGGTCGAGCTCGTGCCCGATGGCATGACGCCGCAGCAGCACCTCGAGCGACTCGCCTGGGACGCCGCGACCGAGCGCTACGCAAACGGCATGCCAGACAAGGTGCGCGGAGCGATCGCCTACGAGCTCGACCTCATCACCAAACTCGCGTACGCGCCCTACTTCCTGACGGTGCACGACATCGTCCGCTACGCCCGGTCGCAGGGCATCCTGTGCCAGGGACGTGGCTCGGCGGCGAACTCGGTCGTCTGTTACGTGCTCGGCATCACCTCGGTCGATCCCCAGCAGATCGACGTGCTGTTCGAACGCTTCATCTCCGCCGAACGCAACGAGCCGCCCGACATCGACGTCGACTTCGAGCACGAGCGCCGCGAGGAGGTGATCCAGTACATCTACGGGAAATACGGGCGTGAGCGCGCGGCACTTGCCGCCACCGTGATCTCCTATCGCTCGCGCAGCGCGATCCGCGACGTCGGCAAGGCGATGGGGCTGTCGCTCGATTCGATCAACGCCATGTCGCGCACGGTGTGGGGATCGAGCGACGACGGCCTCGGCGACCATCACGTTCGCTCGACCGGCCTTGATCCCGAGGACCGCACGCTGGCGACGGCACTGGCGCTGGCCAAGGAGCTGCGCGGCTTCCCACGCCACCTGTCGCAGCACGTCGGCGGCTTCGTCATCAGCCGCGGGCCGCTCGCCTCGCTGGTGCCGATCGAGAACGCGGCGATGGAGGACCGCACCGTCATCGAGTGGGACAAAGACGACCTCGACACCCTGGGCCTGCTCAAGATCGACGTCCTCGCCCTCGGCATGCTGACCTGCATCCACAAGGCTCTCGATCTCATCGCCAAGCACTGGGGCAAGCACTACGACCTAGCCTCGGTCCCGCAGGAGGACGCGGCCGTCTACGAGATGCTGTCGCGCGCCGATTCGGTCGGCGTGTTCCAGGTCGAGTCGCGCGCGCAGATGTCGATGCTGCCGCGCCTCAAGCCGAAAACCTTCTACGACCTCGTGGTCGAGGTCGCGATCGTGCGCCCGGGGCCGATCCAGGGCGACATGGTGCATCCCTACCTCCGCCGCCGCGACGGCAAGGAGCGGGTCACCTATCCGTCGCAGGAGCTGCGCGCGGTCCTCGAGAAGACGTTGGGCGTGCCGCTGTTCCAGGAACAGGCGATGAAGATCGCCATCGTCGCCGCCGGATTCACGCCGGCCCAGGCCGACCAGCTCCGCCGCGCGATGGCGACCTTCCGCCACGTCGGCACGATCTCGACGTTCCAGCGGCAGATGATCGACGGCATGGTGAAGAACGGCTACGACCGCGACTTCGCCGAGCGCTGCTTTCAGCAGATCCAGGGTTTCGGCGAGTACGGCTTCCCGGAATCCCACGCCGCGAGCTTCGCGCTGCTGGTCTACGTCTCGGCGTGGATCAAGCACCACTATCCGGCGGCCTTCGCTGCCGGGCTCCTCAACGCCCAGCCGATGGGCTTCTATGCCCCGGCGCAGATCGTCCGCGATGCCCGCGAGCACGGTGTCGAAATCCGCCCGGTCGACATCAACGCCAGTGAGTGGCACTGCACGCTCGAGGATGCGCCGAGCGGCCGCATCGCGCTGCGCCTCGGCTTCCGCCAAGTGCGCGGCTTCGGCGAGGCCGTCGCCGGAAAGTTGATGGAGCGCCGCGACTCGGGCTACGCGACGATGCGCGACGTGTGGCGGCGCGGCGCACTGACCCCGACCGAGCTGACCACGCTCGCCAACGCCGACGGATTCGGATCGCTCGGCCTCGACCGCCGCCGCGCGCTATGGGAGATCCATGCGCTGGGCGCGACGCCGCTGCCGCTGTTCGCCCACGCCGAGGCGACGCAGGGCACCGGCCACAACGCGCCGCCGCCCGACCAGCCGCGGGAGCCCGAAGTGGTGCTGCCACAGATGGGCGTCGGCGAGCATGTCATCGCCGATTACCGGCATCTGTCGCTGACCTTGCGGCGCCATCCCGTCGGGCTGCTGCGCGACCGGCTCGCGCCGCGCGGCATCATCCCGTGCGCCGCACTCGCCACGGCGCCCAACGGCAGCCGCACCGCCATCGCCGGTCTGGTGCTGGTGCGTCAGCGTCCCGGCACCTCGAAGGGCGTGATCTTCGCGACCATCGAGGATGAGAGTGGCATCGCCAATATCGTCATTTGGGCGCGGACGTTCGAGACGTTCCGCCGCACGGTGATGGAGAGCCGGCTGATGGCGGCCACCGGCACCGTGCAGCGTGAGGGCATCGTCACCCACATCGTCGCCGAGGAGCTTCAGGACCTGTCGGGCGAGCTGCGCTGGCTCAACGACGATGCCGCACCGGTGGCGCCGATCTCAGGGAAGCGGGACGATCCCGCCGCGATCGCGATCCCAGAAGGCCGCAACTTCCATTGAGCTAGCGCAGGAGCTAGCGCGGCGTCGAATTCTTCGAGCGGCCGTACTGGAGCACGCCGACCTTCTCCAGCGTCACCAGTCCGCTGCCCATCATCGAATCAAGGATCGGCAGGAACGCGTTGATCTTGGCTTCGGTGTCGACGATCTCGATGATCACCGGCAGGTCCTCGGAGATGTCGAGGAAGTTGGCGCGATGAAGCCGCGTCGCGTGGCCGTAGCCCATGGCGCCGCGCAGCACCGTGGCGCCCGCCAGATGCTCCTCGCGCGCCCGCATCACGATCGCGTCGTAGAGGGGCTTGCCCTCCCAGCGATCCTGCTCGCCGAGGAAAATGCGTAGGAGAACGGCTTCACGCGGAAGTTCCATGGCTCAGGCCCCGTTCATCTGATTGAGCATGCCCGCGGCCACGTGGCCGATCCACACCGCGAGCAGGCACAGCACGAGCGACATTCCGACGTTGAGGGCCGCCTTGCCACCGTCCCCCGTCTGAAGCAGCGCCAGCGTCTGCAGGCTGAACGACGAGAAAGTCGTGTAGCCGCCGCAGATCCCGATCATCACGAACTGCCGCGACAGCGGCCCGGCGAACACGCGTCCCTCGGGCCCCGTCAGCGTCGCGAAGAAGCCGATGACGAAGCAGCCCGAGACGTTGGCGAACACCGTTCCCCACGGGAACTCGGTGCCGAACGCCCGTGCGAACACCTCGGCGACCCAGAATCTCAGCACGCTGCCGATGGCGCCGCCGACGGCGATCCAGAATGAGGCGATCCACATAGGCTTGGTTTTGAGCGCTTATTGTCTTGCTGCCGGCCGCCACTTAAACACCGCGCGGCGCGGCGGGCAACCGGCCTGGGGAAAATCCCTCAGTGCGTTCCCGCCTTCAGGCTCTTGAGCGCCCTGAGCGCGAGCGGGTCGAGCCCCTCGCCGCCCGCCTCGAGGTGGCGGAAGATCGCCGTGCGCATGCGCGGCTCCCAGAACTTGGCAATGTGATCGGCGGTGCCGGCGACGGCCTTGTCCTCCGGCTGGTGGGCGAAGAACTTGGCGATCTGGTTCGCCATATATACGAGCTTCTCAGGCTCCATTGCTCTTACTCATCTGATCCATGTCGAAGCAGTGTACTGCGTTGCGCATCCCGGCGCAGCGGTCATGGCGAGAGCCGGCCGGGGATTTCCGGCCGGCTCCCCACCAGGGTTGCTCCCCTATTGGAAGAGCTTCAGCGAGTTGATCAGGGTCTGCAGCACCCCCAGCGTAAGCGGGATGCCGACGAAGCCCCAGGCCAGGACCAGATGCCAGGTCTTGGTGCCACCCTCGTTGTCGATGCTCATGTTTCTCTCCTCACTCGGCCGGCGCCGCGACGGGTTGCGTGGTCTTCATGTGGAAACGCTCGTGGACGGCCTTGACGAACAGGTTGCAGAAGAAGCCGACCACCAGCAGCACCGCCATGACGTACATCGTGGTGTTGTAGGCCTGTGCCTTCGCGACACCGTGAGTCACGTTGTACTCGCGAATGTAGTTGACGAGCACCGGCCCGAAGATGCCGGCCATCGACCAGGCCGTCAGCAACAGGCCGTGGATCGCGCCGACGTACTGCGTACCGAACATGTCGCGCAAATAAGCGGGTACCGTCGAGAACCCGCCTCCGTACATGCTGATGATGACCAGGAAGCACACGACGAACAGCGTGACGCTGCCGATCGAACCGGCATGCGGCACCGTGGCATACAGGATGGTGCCGAGGACGAAGAACACGAAGTAGGTGTTCTTGCGACCGATGTAGTCCGACGTGGACGCCCAGAAGAACCGGCCACCCATGTTGAACAGACTCATCAGGCCGACGAAGCCGGCGGCCGCGATGGGGGTCACGCGACCCGGGAACATCTCCTGACTCATCGCCGATGCCTGGCCGAGCACGCCGATGCCGGCGGTCACGTTCAGGCACAGGACCAACCAGATCAGCCAGAACTGCGGCGTCTTCAGAGCGTCGTAGACGTAGACGTTCTCGGTGGTGATGAGCTTCGTCGACTGGACCGGCGGCACGTAGCCCTTCGGCCTCCATCCTGGTGCCGGCAGCCGGACGAGGGCCGCACCCACCATCATGAAGAAGAAGTACACAACGCCAAGGACGATGAAGGTCTCCGCGACGCCGACATGACTCGTTGTGGCGAACTTGGACATCAGCCACACCGAGAGCGGAGAGGCGATGAACGCGCCGCCGCCGAAGCCCATGATGGCCATGCCGGTCGCCATGCCCGGCCGATCGGGGAACCACTTGATCAGCGTCGATACCGGCGAGATGTAGCCGATGCCGAGGCCGATGCCGCCGAGCACCCCGTAGCCGAGGTAGATCAGCCACAGGTTGTGGGCGTAGACGCCGACGGCCGACAGCAGGAAGCCGCCCGCCCAGCACAGGGCCGCGGTGAACATCGCCCGCCGCGGACCGCCCTCCTCCACCCAGCGGCCGAACACCGCCGCCGAGAACCCGAGGAAGAAGATCGCAATGCTGAAGATCCAGCCGAGCTCGGTGAGCTTCCAGTCATTGGGTGTCGACTGGGAGACGCCGAGGATCCTCGTCATCGGCAGATTGAAGACGCTGAAAGCGTACGCCTGGCCGATGCAGAGGTGCACGCACAGCGCCGCCGGCGGGACCATCCACCGGCTGAAGTTGGGACCGGCTATGGTGCGATCCCGGTCAAGGAAGGAAAACAGACTCATCAGAAGCTCCCTTGGAGGTTGGCAGCCCCACGCCGGCTTTCCGCCGGTCGCACGGTCTGCCACTGGCTCGTTTTTCTATTGGTGCGGACAGGTCGAGCCGGGGTCCCGTCCGTGTTCGGTCATCGGGTCAGCGCACCCGGAAAATTCCTTCTGTCGTTCGGAGAGCACCCGGCGACAGCTGGGCATCAGCAGGCGCCTCAAGCCACATGCTCGGCCTCGTCCGTGGCAATGCGGTTGGGATGGGTGAATATCTCGAAGCCGTCGTCGCGGGCGACCGCGACGAGGGTGATGCCGGCGGCATCCGCCATGCGCACGGCAAGCGCCGTCGGCGCCGATATGGCGACGACAATCTGCGCGCCCATGGTGGCCGCCTTCTGCACCATCTCGATGGAGACGCGGCTCGTCAGCAGCACGATGCCGCGCGACGCCATCAGCCCTGCGCGCGCCAAGGCGCCGGCGAGCTTGTCGAGAGCATTGTGGCGGCCGACGTCCTCGCGCAACGCGACCAGGCCGCGGGCCGGTTCCCAGAACGCCGCCGCATGAACCGCGCGGGTTTCGCGATTGATCGCCTGATGTCCGGGCAGCACCGAGAGCGCGCTCGCAATCGATTGCGCCGAAACGCGCAGTTCGCCCGTCACCGGCGTGGGGGGCTTCATCGCCTGCTCCAGGCTCTCCATGCCGCAGAGCCCGCAGCCGGTGACGCCCGCAAGGTAGCGCCGCCGGCTGATGAAGGCGTCGTTGCGGTCGTCAGGCAGCGTCATGCGCAGCTCGACGCCATTTTCGCCGCTGACGATCTCGAGTTCGCGGATATCGTCGGGCCGGGTAACGATGCCTTCGTAGAGGCTGAACCCGACCGCGAAGTCCTCGAGGTCAGCGGGCGTCGCCATCATCACTGCATGGGTGTGACGGTTGTAGGAGAAGGCAATCGCCGTCTCCTCGGGGATGCTGCGCTCGGATGGCGCCGCGCTCCCGTTCCGCCAAGCCGTGGCCGGGATCCGGACGATCGGCTTTGGCGGAGTGTGGCTCATTCGGCGGCCGGGAGCTTGGTTTTGACCTCCCCAGACCTTACGTCAGGGGTCGCGATCCGCCGGGAGTTGCCGGCGAGCTCGTTGTAGGTCTGCTGCCAGTCGGTCGGACCGTTGGCGGGCGAGACCTGCACCGCTGTCACCTTGTACTCGGGACAGCTCGTCGCCCAGTCGGCGTACTCGGTCGTGACGACATTGGCCTGGGTGCCCGGGTGGTGGAAGGTGGTGTAGACCACGCCCGGCGCGACGCGGTCTGTGATGACCGCCCTCAGGCTGGTGGCTCCGGCCCGGCTTTCGAGCTTGACCCAGTCGCCGTCGCGCACCCCGCGCTCCTCGGCGTCATGAGGATGGATCTCGAGCACGTCTTCGGCGTGCCACGCGACGTTGCCGGTGCGGCGTGTCTGGGCGCCGACGTTGTACTGGGTGAGGATGCGGCCGGTGGTGAGCAACAGCGGGAACCGCGGCCCGGTCTTCTCGTCGGTCGGCACGTATTCGGTGATGACGAACTTGCCGAGTCCGCGGACGAAACCGTTCATGTGCATGATCGGCGTGCCCTCGGGCGCCTTCTCGTTGCACGGCCACTGCACCGAGCCCATTTCGTCAATCTTGGCGAAGGTTACGCCGGCGAAGGTGGGCGTGGTGCGCGCGATCTCGTCCATGATCTCCGACGGATCCGTGTAGGTCATCGGATAGCCCATGGCGTTCGAGATCAGCATGGTGATCTGCCAATCCTCGTAACCGTTGCGCGGCGCCATGACCTTGCGAACGCGGTTGATGCGGCGCTCGGCGTTGGTGAACGTGCCGTCCTTCTCGAGGAAGGTCGAGCCCGGCAGGAAGACGTGGGCAAAGGTCGCGGTCTCGTTCAGGAACAGATCCTGGACGACGACGCACTCCATCGCCGCGAGCGCCGCCAGCACGTGCTTGCTGTTGGGATCCGACTGGGCGATGTCCTCGCCCTGCACATAGAGCCCCCTGAACGAGCCGTCGATGGCGGCGTCGAACATGTTGGGGATTCGCAGCCCCGGCTCCTTGTCGAGTGTCACGCCCCACAGCTTCTCGAAAACCTGGCGGGTCGCGTCGTCGGAGACGTGACGGTAGCCCGAGAACTCGTGCGGGAACGAGCCCATGTCGCACGAGCCCTGGACGTTGTTCTGGCCGCGGAGCGGGTTCACGCCGACGCCGCGACGGCCGATGTTTCCGGTCACCATGGCGAGGTTGGCGAGCGCCATGACGGCCGTCGTGCCCTGGGTATGCTCGGTGACACCGAGGCCGTAGTAAATGGCGCCGTTGCCGCCGGTGGCATACAGCCGCGCGGCCTCGCGGATTGTCGCGGCCGCAACGCCGGAGACCTTTTCGACCGCCTCCGGGCTGTTGCGCTCCTGGGCGACGAACGCCGCCCACTCGGAGAACTCGTCGAGCTCGCAGCGCTCGCGGACGAACGCCTCGTTCACCAGCCCTTCGGTGACGATGACATGGGCCATTGCCGTCAGCACCGCGACATTGGTGCCGGGCTTCAGCGGAAGGTGATACTGCGCCTCGACGTGCGGCATGCGGACGAGGTCGATGCGCCGCGGATCGATGACAATGAGCTTGGCGCCCTCGCGCAGGCGCTTCTTCATGCGCGAGGCGAATACCGGATGTCCGTCGGTCGGGTTGGCGCCGATCACCATGATGACGTCGGCCTCGTCGACCGAATCGAAGTCCTGGGTGCCGGCCGAGGTGCCGAACGTGGTGCGCAGGCCGTAGCCCGTCGGCGAGTGGCAGACGCGCGCGCAGGTGTCGACGTTGTTGTTGCCGAAGCCGGCCCGTACCAGCTTCTGGACGAGGAAGGTCTCCTCGTTGGTGCAGCGCGACGAGGTAATGCCGCCGACGCTGCCGACGCCGTACTGTGCCTGGATGCGCTTGAACTCCGAGGCGACGCGGGCGATCGCCTCGTCCCAGGTGACCTCGCGCCACGGGTCGGTGATCTTGTCGCGCAGCATCGGCTTCGTGATGCGATCGCGATGCGTTGCGTAGCCCCACGCGAACCTCCCCTTGACGCAGGAGTGCCCGTGGTTCGCCTGGCCGTCCTTGTAGGGGACCATGCGGATGAGTTCGTCGCCGCGCATCTCGGCCTTGAAGCTGCACCCGACGCCGCAGTAGCCGCAGGTCGTCACCACCGAGTGCTCGGGCTGGCCGATCTCGATGACACTCTTTTCCATCAGGGTCGCGGTCGGGCACGCCTGCACGCAGGCGCCGCACGACACGCACTCGGAGTCGAGGAACGGCTCGTCCATGCCGGCCGCGATCTTGGACTCGAACCCGCGCCCGTCGACGGTGAGCGCGAACGTGCCCTGCGTCTCCTCGCAGGCGCGCACGCAGCGGTAGCAGACGATGCACTTCGCCGGATCGAAGGTGAAGTACGGGTTGGATTCGTCCTTCTCGGCGTCGAGGTGGTTCTCACCCTCGTAGCCATAGCGGACCTCGCGCAAGCCGACGGCGCCCGCCATGTCCTGCAGCTCGCAGTCGCCGTTGGCCGCGCAGGTCAGGCAGTCGAGCGGATGATCGGAGATGTAGAGCTCCATCACGCCGCGGCGCAGATTCTTCAACTGATCGGTCTGGGTCGAGACCACCATGCCGTTGGCGACCGGCGTCGTGCACGACGCCGGAGTCCCGGGCCGACCGGCGATTTCGACGAGGCAGAGGCGGCACGAGCCGAAGGAGTTGAGCGAGTCCGTCGCGCACAGCTTCGGCACCTTGATGCCGGCGTCCATCGCCGCGCGCATGATCGACGTGCCCTCGGGCACCGACACCGGGAAGCCGTCAATGGTCAGCGTCACCGTCTTGTCGCTGGTGGCGGGCGGCGTGCCGTAATCGGTTTCCTTGATCAGCGACATTTTCGCCGAGCGCTTGTTTGCCGGCACCTTGTCGAGCGGCATAGGCCTCTCCTACTCCGCGGCGGCGAGCCTGGGACCCGCGCCGAAATCTTCGGGGAAATGGGTCAATGCGCTCATCACCGGGAAGGGCGTAAAGCCCCCCAACGCACATAACGACCCAAACTTCAAAGTGTTGCAGAGGTCCTTGACGAGGGCGAGGTTGGCCTCGCGGTTCTCGCCGCGGACGATGCGATCGATGACCTCGACGCCGCGGGTCGAGCCGATGCGGCACGGTGTGCATTTGCCGCAGGATTCGATGGCGCAGAACTCCATCGCGAATCGCGCCTGCCTGGCCATGTCGACGGTGTCGTCGAACACCACCACGCCGCCATGGCCGATCAGGCCGTTCTTCGCGGTGAAGGCCTCATAGTCGAACGGTGTGTCAAACAGCGACCGCGGGAAGTACGCGCCGAGCGGCCCGCCGACCTGCACCGCGCGCACGGGACGACCCGTCGCGGTGCCGCCGGCGATGTCGTCGACCAGCTCGCCGAGGGTCAGGCCGAACGCCGCCTCGAACAGGCCGCCGTGCTTCACGTTGCCGGCAAGCTGGATCGGCATCGTGCCGCGCGACCGGCCCATGCCGAAGTCGCGGTAATGCGCGGCACCGTCGGCGAGGATCGCCGGGACCGAGGCGAGCGAAATGACGTTGTTGATGACCGTCGGCTTGCCGAACAGGCCCTGATGGGCGGGCAGCGGCGGCTTGGCACGCACCAGCCCGCGCTTGCCTTCGAGACTTTCCAGCAGCGAAGTTTCCTCGCCGCAGACATACGCGCCGGCGCCCATGCGGATCTCGATCTCGAAGGCGCGGGCCGAGCCCGCGACCTTGGGTCCGAGATAGCCGGCGCGTCGCGCGATCGCGACCGCCTCGTTCATCGTCGCGACCGAGTGCGGATACTCCGAGCGGATGTAGACGTAGCCCTTGGTCGCGCCGGTCGCCAGCGCGGCGATCGCCATGCCCTCGATCAGCACGAACGGATCGCCTTCCATGATCATGCGGTCGGAGAAGGTACCAGAGTCGCCCTCGTCGGCGTTGCAGACGATGTACTTCGGTTCGCCCTTCGCCTGCAGGACGGTGCGCCACTTGATGCCGGTCGGGAAACCGGCGCCGCCGCGGCCGCGCAGGCCCGACTGCACCACTTCCTCGACGATGGCTTCGGGCTTCAGCGAGACGGCCTTCTCGAGGCCGCGCCAGCCGCCGTGAGCCTTGTAGTCGTCGATCGACAGCGGATCGACAATTCCACAGCGCGCGAACGTCAGTCGCGTCTGGCGCTTGAGGAACGGGATGTCCTCGGGCTTGCCGAGACGCTTCGGATGCGGCCCGCCGTTGGGCAGCGCGGCGAGCAGCGTCTCGACGTCCCCCTCCGTCACCGGGCCATAGGCGATGCGCCCGGCCGGCGTCGCGACCTCGATCATCGGCTCGAGCCAGTATAGGCCGCGCGATCCGGTACGGACGATGTCGAGCGCGACATTCTTGCGCTTGGCCGCCGCGGCGAGCGCCGTCGCGACCTCTTCGGCGCCGACCGCGAGCGCGCCGGAATCCTTCGGAATGAAGACGCGCGCGCTCATCGCGTGGCTCCATCAACTTTAGCGAGCAGTGCGTCGAGACGCTTCTCGTCGAGACGGCCGACAACACGGCCGTCGATCATCGCGCTCGGCGCACACGCGCAGAGTCCGAGGCAGAACACCGGCTCGAGCGTCACGGCACCATCGCGCGTGGTGTCGCCCCATTTCGCACCGAGTTTCGCCTGTGCATACTCGGCGAGACGATCGGCGCCCATCGACTGGCACGCCTCGGCGCGGCACAGCCTGATGACGTGGCGACCGGCGGGCTCGGCTCGGAAATCGTGATAAAAAGTAACGATGCCGTGGACCTCGGCGCGCGTGAGGTTCAACTCCTCAGCGACCAGCACCACCGCCTCTTCGTGAATGAATCCGAACGACTCTTGAAGCGCGTGCAGGATCGGCAGCGCCGCGCCGTCCATGGCGCGATGCTTGCGGATGATCTCCTGCGCGGACTTACGATCCCACGGCGTTGATGCCGACATGCCTGATTCCTGCGTGGTTTTTACGCAGTTTGAGCGTCAGGACAGGATCATCAAGCCCGCTCAACCATGCATCGATAGAAATTTTCTATCGATTCTCAACATCTAGTGGATAGGGCCTCTTAGCCCCCTATATCGAGGCGGCGCGCCGTGCTTCGGCAACCAAAGCGCCCGTGAGCGGCGTCATCGGCTCGCGGTAGGGCACGACGAGGCCGACGGTCGGGTAGTCCTCCAACGGCATGATCGGGATGGTGCGGATCGTCTCGGTGAGGCCGAGCGCCTCGGCGAGCTTTTCCGGCATCACCGTCGCCCACTGTCCGGTGCGGACGTGAGCGAACAGGACGATGACGGAATTCGATTCGAGCGTCGGTTGCGGCTCGCATCCGGCGGCGCGGAGATAGCGGTCGATGATGCGGCGGTTCTGCATGTCGGGCGTGAGCAGGCACAGCGGAATTCGCCCGACCTCCTGCCACGTCACCTGGTCGCGGTTGCCGAGCGGCGTGTCGGCGGCGGCGATCAGCCGGTACTCCTCGCGATAGAGCGGTACGGTGCGCACGCGGCCGAGCGGCTCGTTGTCGACGTAGGTGATGCCGGCATCGATCTCGAGATCGTCGAGCAGGCTCAGGATCTCGATCGAGGTCCGCGAGTAGACGGTGAACGAGACGTCCGGATGGCGCTTGCGATAGGGCGTGGTCAGCGACGCCACCATGGCGAGCGCGGTCGGGATCGCGGCGATGCGGAGGTGCCCGTTGAGGCCCTCCTTCAGCGCACGGATCTCCTGTCGCATCGCGCGCGAGTCGCCGACGATGCGGCGCGCCCAGTCGAGGGTCCGCTGCCCTTCCGGCGTGAAGCCGAGGAATCGGGAGCCGCGCTGCACCAGCAGCACGCCCAGCATCTCCTCGAGCTGCTTGATCCCGGCCGACAACGTCGGCTGGGTCACGCCGCAGGCCTCCGCCGCGCGGCCGAAGTGCTGCTCGCGGGCGAGTGCGATGAGGAATTCGAGCTTGTCGATCACGGTCGAGAGATCATGGTCGGTCCAGGGTGACGCACTATATCATGGGCTATGACAGGCCGATCCCGCTCAGCCCGCCCCTCCGCCGACCTGCTGGCGCCGCTCGCGCCCGAGCGCGAATCGCTCGGGCCGGGCGCCACGCTGCTCCACGGATTCGCGGCGGGCGACGCCGGCGGACTCGTCCGCGACATCGAGGCGATTGCCGCCGTCTCGCCGTTCCGGCGCATGCAGACGCCGGGCGGCGGGCGCATGTCGGTGGCGATGACGAGTTGCGGTTTCGGCTGGGTCACCGACCGGCGTGGCTACCGATACGACGCGATCGATCCGGAAACCGGTCGTCCATGGCCCCCGATCCCGGAGTCATTCCTGGCCCTCGCCCGCCGCGCCGCCGACGTCGGCGGGTTCGAAGCGTTCACGCCCGACGCCTGCCTGATCAACCGCTATGAACCCAGCGCGAAGATGGGCCTGCACCAGGACAAGGACGAGCGCGACTTCGGTCAACCGATCGTGTCAGTCTCGCTCGGCGTACCTGCGGTTTTCCTGTGGGGCGGCGCCAGGCGCAGCGATCGCCCCCGGAAGATCGAGGTCGCGAGCGGCGACGTGGTGGTGTGGGGCGGTGCCTCGCGCCTCATCTTTCACGGAGTCGCGCCGCTCGCCGACAGATTCGATCGCGTCACGGGCAATGCACGCTTCAATCTGACCTTTCGTCGCGCGCGCTGAGCGGAATTCGATCACACGACTCCGACACCGCCGGACTTTTTTGTGTCGGAGCGTTCACGGCCGCGGCCGTCGAACACGCCTAAATTACTGGCCGACATACAAAAGTTTTGCACAGGGCCGGATTTGCCGCGCGCCTGACCTGCGGCCTTCCACGACACTGATCGTTGCTACGAATGCCCGGACTACAGCCAAGCTCCGCTCGCGCTGTTTTCTTTCGGGAACCTCCTGGCGAAGACGCGGTTAACCGTATGTCCGAACACCAGAGAGCAGGCAAGGAGACACCTCGGATGGCTCAGGAACGCGAGACAAGGACCTCGAACCGGGGGTTCGCCTCGATGGATCCCG
>DATJIG010000153.1:0-27208 GCA_035493495.1 Alphaproteobacteria bacterium | reverse complement strand
CTTTCCGCGCCACGGGCGCTCTCAGCGCCCGCCGCGCAGGCGGCGGATGTTGTCGCCGTAGGCGTTGGCGCCGCCCTCGAAGGTGGCGGTGCCGGCGACGAGCACGTCGGCGCCGGCGTCGATTGCCTGCTTCGCCGTCGTCGTGTTGATGCCGCCGTCGACCTCGAGTGCGATATCGCGGCCGGATCGCTCGATGCGCTCGCGCACGGCCCGAATCTTATCAAGCTGGGAGGCGATGAAGCTCTGGCCGCCGAAGCCCGGGTTCACCGACATCACCAGAACGAGGTCGACATCGCCGATCACGTTGTCGATGGCCTCGACGGGTGTCGCCGGGTTGAGTGCGACACCGGCCTTCTTGCCGAACGACTTGATGAGCTGGAGCGTGCGGTGGAGATGCGGCCCAGCCTCGGGATGCACGGTGATGTAATCGGAGCCCGCGTCGGCGAAACCCTGCACATAGGGATCGACCGGCGAGATCATGAGGTGGACGTCGAACGGCTTCTTGGTCGCGCCGCGCAGTGCCTTCACGACGGCGGGACCGATCGTGATGTTGGGAACGAAGTGCCCGTCCATCACATCGACGTGGATCCAGTCGGCGCCTGCCTCGTCGATCGCGCGCACTTCGTCGCCGAGATGCGCGAAGTCCGCCGACAGGATCGAAGGCGCTATGCGGATAGGGCGTTGCACGCGCCTGTCGTATCAGCTTCGACCACCCCCCGCAAGGCGCGGCGCCGCTTAGCGGCGTAGCAAACGCGCAGCGTAGAATCCGTCCATTCCGCCTCTCTCCGCCCAGTGGCAGGGCAGCGTGCGGAGGTCGCCGTCGGCGGTGATCAGGCCGGCATCGCCACCGACATCGGTGGGGGTTATCGGCTTGCGGCGGAAGCCGTCGTGACGGGCGAGGAACTCGGCGATGCGCTGTGGGCCCTCGGCGGATTCGAGCGAGCACACGGCGTAGACCAGCACGCCGCCGGGTGCCAGCAAGGTCGCGGCGTGATCGAGCAAGCGCGTCTGCACGGGCACGAGGCGACCCAGGTCGACAGCGCTCTTGCGCCATGGAATATCGGGATGACGGCGGATCGTGCCGGTCGCGGTGCACGGCACGTCGAGCAGGATGCCGTCGACCGGCGTTGTGGCATAGGTCGTCGCATCAGCGACGACGATCTCGGCCGGGAGCTTGAGGCGAGCGAGGTTGTCGCGCAGGAGCTGGGCGCGCGGCGGCGACTGCTCGACCGCGACGACGTCGTAGCCCATGGCGGCGAGCTGCGCCGCCTTGCCGCCGGGGGCGGCGCACAGGTCGAGGACACGCTTGCCGGCAAGGCCGGTGAGCAGCCGCGCGGGCATCGCGGCCGCCGCATCCTGCACCCACCACGCGCCGTCAACGTAACCGGGCAGCGCCCGGATCTCGCCGCCGGCACGGGCGCCGCGCCGGAGCGTGCCGGTCGGCAGGAGCTCGGCGCCGAGCGCTTCCGCCCAGCGCTCGGGCTCTCGCGCGGAGATGTCGAGCGGCGGCTCTTCGAGGTGCGCGGCCGCGATCTTCGCCGCGACATCCTCGCCGTAGGCCGCGAGCCACGAGTCCCACAGCCAGTCGGGCGTGTTGAGGCGCGCGGACTCGCGCGGGTCGCGCTGCGGCAGTCCTTCGCGCACGAGACGCCGCAGCACGGCGTTGGTGAGGCCGGAAAAATGCGGCGCCTCGGCCTTGGCGAGATCGACGGTCGCGGCGACAACGGCGTGGGGCGGCGTACCCATGAACATCTGCACCGCGCCGATGCGCAGAAGTGCGCGGGCATCGGGCGCCAACTTGGCGAACGGCTGGGTGAGAAGCGGTGTCAGCGCCGCGTCGATCTCGCCCAGGCGCTTGAGCGTCGTCGCCGCCAGCATGTGGGCGAACGCCTTCTCACGCGGTGGCAGCTCGCTCGCCAGCGCCAGATCGAGATTGCGGTCGTCCTCGAGGACGGCGCGCAGCGCCCGATAGGCGAGCGCGCGGCCGTCGCGCGGCGGCCGTGCCGGAGCGGCGGACCTGGATGGCTTCGTCGGCTCGCGACGGATCGGCGCGCGCGGCACCGATCAGCCCCAGGGACCGGCGACGCCGGCCATCTCGCGCAGGCGGTGGATGCGATCGGCCATCGACGGATGGGTCGCGAACAGGCTCTGCAATCCGCCGCCGTGCAACGGATTGACGATGAACAGGTGCGCGGTCGCCGGGCTCGCCTCGGCCCTTTCGTTGGGAATTTGGTGGGCTGCCTGCTCGAGCTTGCCGAGCGCGCTGGCGAGCCACAGCGGATGGCCGCTGATCTCGGCGCCGCCGCGATCGGCGGCGTACTCGCGGGTGCGGGAGATCGCGAGCTGGACGAGAGTCGCGGTGAGCGGCGCGAGGATCATTGCGACCAGTGCGATGATGCCGCCGAACGGGCTGCGGTTGCCGTTCTCGTCGCGCGGGCCGCCGAAGAAGAACGCGAAGTTCGCCAGCATGCCGATGGCGCCGGCAACGGTCGCGGCGATGGTCATGGTCAGGGTGTCGCGGTTCTTGACGTGGGTGAGCTCGTGGGCGAGCACGCCCGCCAGCTCCTCGTGGGTGAGGGCGCGCAGGATGCCGGTGGTCACCGCGACGGCCGCGTGCTCCGGGTTGCGGCCGGTCGCAAAGGCGTTGGGCTGATCCTCCTGGACGATGTAGACGCGCGGCATCGGCAGACCGGCGCGCATCGCGAGCTGTTCGACGATGCCGTAGAGGTCGGGCGCCGAGGCGCGGTCGACCTCCTGCGCCTGGTACATCGACAGCACCATGCGGTCGGAGTTCCAGTAGGCGAAGAAGTTCATCCCGGCTGCGAACAGCAGCGCGATCAGCATTCCGTTCGGGCCGCCGATGGCGTAGCCGACGGCGAGAAAGATCGCCGTGATCACCGCCAGCAGCAGGAACGTCCGCATCATGTTCATAGGATCCTCCACGGCCCGCGAAGGGCTGCTTTGCGGCACGCGCCTTCACAACGGGCGGGGGAATACTTAGATTTCCAATACGGCCGGTTCAAGGCCGCCGAAGCTAAACATTTTGTCAGGTTCTTCTTAGGGTTATGAGCGACGTCAAGGGCAACGGGGACCGCCCCGATCCTGCCGTTCCCGACGGCTATCGGACCCTCATTCCGGGAAACCGGGTCCCTGTGCCGGCCAAGGCCGAGCCCAAGCCCGCAGCAAAGCCGACGACCCCGGCGGCCGGGGCGACGCCGGCTGTGCCGGCCAAGCCTCCTGCCCAGCCGACAGCCAAGCCACCCACGCAAACGTCCGGCGAGGAAAAGCCCCACGATGATCCCACCCGCTTCGGCGACTGGGAAGTGAAGGGTCGCTGCATCGACTTCTGAACGGCCGGCCGAGCCTCAGCCCTTCCGTCCGCTGCCCATGTTCCAGCGGAACAGCAGGAAGACGATGACGGCGAGCACCAGCATCGACGCCGCGAACGGGATGCCCCAGCGATTCTCGGCCATGATGATGAGAAGCTGGGCGACGACGATGAACAGGTAGATGAACAGCCCGAAGGTGAACGCCTGGAACGTCGTCTTGCGTCCCTGTGCCTTCAGCATGTAGGCGGTGATCACCGCGGGCAGCACCGGCATCAGCCAGATCGCCAGCGTCTCGGGATTGATGTTCAACGGATCGTCCTCGGGTTGATGTCGGGGATATGCGAGCCGCGCGTCACTGGGCGCGGTTCTTGATCAGGTCGTCGACCACCGACGGATCGGCAAGGGTCGACGTGTCGCCGAGATTGCCGAATTCGTTCTCGGCGATCTTGCGCAGGATGCGGCGCATGATCTTGCCGGAGCGGGTCTTCGGCAGGCCGGGCGCCCACTGGATCACATCCGGCGTGGCGATCGGGCTGATCTCCTTGCGCACCCAGGCGACGAGCTCCTTGCGCAGCTCGTCGCTCGACGTCTCGCCCTGCATCAGCGTGACATAGGCATAGATGCCCTGGCCCTTGATGTCGTGCGGGAAGCCGACGACCGCGGCTTCCGAGACCTTGGGGTGCGCGACCAGCGCGCTTTCGATCTCGGCGGTGCCGAGACGGTGGCCGGCGACGTTGAGCACGTCGTCGACACGACCGGTGATCCAGTAATAGCCGTCCTCGTCGCGGCGGCAGCCGTCGCCGGTGAAATACTTGCCGGGATAGGTCTTGAAATAGGTATCGATGAAGCGCTGATGATCGCCGTAAACGGTGCGCATCTGGCCCGGCCACGAATCGACGAGGCAGAGATTGCCGGAGCCCGCGCCGTCGATCGGCTGGCCATCGCCGTTGACGATCTGCGGCTTGATGCCGAAGAACGGCAGCGTCGCGGAGCCGGGCTTCTGCGCGATCGCACCCGGCAGCGGTGTGATGCAGATGCCGCCGGTCTCGGTCTGCCACCAGGTGTCGACCACGGGGCAGCGTTTATCGCCGACCACGCGCCAGTACCACAGCCAGGCCTCGGGATTGATCGGCTCGCCGACGGTGCCGAGGATCCGCAAGGACTCGCGACTCGTCTTCTTCACCGGCGCATCGCCCTCGCGCATCAGCGCGCGGATCGCAGTGGGGGCGGTGTAGAAGATGTTGACCTTGTGCTTGTCGACCACCTGCCAGAAGCGCGAGAAGTCGGGGTAGTTCGGAACGCCCTCGAACATCAGCGTGGTCGCGCCATTGGCGAGCGGCCCGTAGACGATGTAGCTGTGGCCGGTCACCCAGCCGACGTCGGCGGTGCACCAATAGATGTCGCCGTCGTGGTGGTCGAACACGTACTGGTGCGTCATCGACACGAACACGAGATAGCCGCCGGTGGTGTGCAGCACGCCCTTCGGCTTTCCCGTCGAGCCCGAGGTGTAGAGGATGAACAGCGGATCCTCGGCGTTCATCTCCTCCGCCGGGCACTCGTCCGATACCTCGCTCATCGCCTCGTGGTACCAGACGTCGCGGCCGTTCATCCACTTGATCGGCGAGCCGGTGCGCTTCACGACGATGCAGGTCTTCACGCTCGGGCAGCGCGCCAACGCCTCGTCGGTGTTGGCCTTGAGCGGGATCTTCTTGCCGCCGCGGACGCCCTCGTCGGCGGTGATGACGGCATTGGAATCGCAGTCCTGAATGCGCCCGATCAGCGATTCCGGCGAGAAGCCGCCGAACACCACCGAGTGGATCGCGCCGATGCGTGCGCAGGCGAGCATCGCCACCGTCGCCTCGGGAATCATCGGCATGTAGATGGTGACGCGGTCGCCCTTCCGGATGCCGCGCACCTTCAGCACGTTGGCGAGCTTGCAGACTTCGCGATGCAGCTCACGGTAGGTGATGTGCTTCGAGTCCTTCGGGTCGTCGCCTTCCCAGATGATCGCGGTCTGATCGCCGCGCTTCGCCAGATGGCGATCGACGCAATTGACGCAGGCATTCAGCGTGCCGTCCCAGAACCAGCGGATGTGCACGTTGCCCGCGTATTTCACGTCCTTGATCTTGGTGAACGGCTTGATCCAGTCGACGCGCTTGGCGTGCACCGCCCAGAATCCGTCGGGATCGCGCACGGACTGTTCGTACATGCGCTTGTACGTCGCCTCGTCAGCCCAGGCGCGGTCGGCGATCTCGGGGCGAACGGGGATCAGGCTGTCGTCCGTCATGACGCGCGGTGCTCCCTCATTTCTTGTCTTGTTCCGAGGCGGAATTATCCGACGGGGCCGCGGTCCGCACAAGAAGGCGCGGTGCGGCGCCGGTCCCTCCGGGCCGCCGGTTACGGCCCTACGAGGCGGATGTCGTCGCCCTCGACGGCGATCGTGACCGGGGTCAGCCCGTCCGGGCTGTGCATGGTCAGGCAGTCGCCGGTATCGGTGTCGAAGATCGCCGCGTGGACGACGCAGAGGATCCGCGACTTGTCGAGGGTGAGGAAGGAATCGTCCTTCCAGTTGAGCGGCAGGTAGCGGTGGGGGCAGACATTGACGAACGCCCGCACCTTGCCCTCGTTCCGTACCAGGAAGATTTCCGTCTCCTCGGTGTCGAGCTCGACGACGAACGGGCCTTTCGAGCCGGGATCGGTGATGTCGCTGACGCGGCACAGAATGTCGCCGGCGCGCAGTGGCTGGGGCGCCGCGGGTACCGCGGCGGGAGTCGAACCGTCACTCATGTCTACGACTTGACTCCTCCGAGCGAGCAGATGCGCTTCCACGCCGCGGCCGGGATCGGCATCACCGACAGCCGCGACTGCTTGAGGAGCGGCAGGTCCTTGAGCGCGGGATCACCTTTGATGGTCTCCAGCGTCACGGGATTGTGAAGCTCCGTCACGGGCTTCACCACTACCATTCCGAAGCGGCCCGTCTTGTCCGAAGGGTCGGGGCGCCACGCGCCGCTGACCTCGACGATACCGACGATCTGCTTCTCGCTGACCGAATGATAGAAGAAGCCGCGATCGCCGACCTTCATCGCCTTGAGGTTGTTGTTCGCCTGGTAGTTGCGTACCCCGTCCCAGTTGGTCTTGCCCTCTTTGACGAGGCGCTGCCACGAGAACGCTTCGGGCTCTGATTTGAACAGCCAGTTGGCCATGAACGGCTCTCCGCGATCAGCTTGCCGGCGGGTTGAATACGACCTTGCGCCACGCCGAGATCGTCGTCTTCGCGAACAGACCGGCCTTGGCATAGGGATCGCCCGCGGCGAAGCTCTCCGCCGCCGCACGGTCCGCCACGTCGACGATGAGCAGGCTACCGGTCATCGTCTCACCGTCCGGCCCGACCAACGGGCCCGCGACGACGACGCGCGTCCCGGAGCTCTGAAGGTACTCGAGGTGAGTCGGCCGCGTGGCTGCCCTGAGGTCGCGCGATCCGGGCTTGTCCTCGGTGATGATGGCGAACAGCAAGGGTCCTCCGCGCCGTCCGGGACGGCTCAAGGTGGGTTGGCGCGGCGCACTGTAGCTTCGCGCGCGCGATTTCGCCAACCGTCTGAGCGGCCCGGCGCGCCGCTGTGCGCGAGTCGTCCACGCCTTGCCAAGCTGTGGCGCGGAGCGCACAATTTCGGGGTTTCGTCCCCCAAATCACGCGTCCGTTCACGCCACCCGGTCATGACCACCGCTGCCGCCAGAGCCCCGGTTCCGATCAGCCGCGATCTCCGGCTCGACTTCTTCCGTGGGCTGGCCCTGGTCTTCATCTTCATCGACCACATCCCGGACAACCTGCTGGCCGACTTCACGGTCCGGAACATCGGCTTCTCCGACGCCACCGAGATGTTCGTCTACATCTCCGGCTACACCGCGGGCCTCGTCTACATGGCGGCGATGCTGCGCGAGGGCTGGCTGTTCGCCACCGCGCGGATCCTTCGCCGCGTGTGGCAGCTCTACATGGCGCACATCGCGCTGTTCGTGATCTTCACCGCGCAGGTTGCGTGGACGGCGTCGCAGTTCGACAACCCGGAATACGCCGAAGAGATGAACGTGATGAGCTTCCTGCACGAGCCGCACATTGCGATCGTGCAGGCGCTGCTGCTGAGCTTCAAGCCGGTGAACCTCGACGTCCTGCCGCTCTACATCGTGCTGCTGGCGGGGTTCCCGGTCGCGCTGTGGCTGATCGCGCACAACCGCATCGTCACCGTGGTGCTGTCGTTCGTGCTCTACGCCGCCGCCAGCGTCTTCAAGTGGAACCTGCCCGGCTACCCGCCCGGCTCCGAATGGTTCTTCAATCCGGTGGCGTGGCAATTCCTGTTCGTGCTCGGCGCGTCGCTTGGCTCGCTCGGCGCCACCGACTCGAAGCGGCTCGTCGATATGCAATGGGGCGGCTGGATGCGCGACCGGTGGGTCATGGTCGCGGCGCTCGCCTACCTCGTGTTCTCGTTCGCCGTCGCGGTGAGCTGGAATTTCGTCGACGAGAATGACACGAGCCCGCTGCCGATGTGGCTGCTCAACGTGCTCTTTCCGATGAGCAAGACCTACATGTCGCCGTGGCGACTGCTGCACTTCCTGGCGCTGGCCTACGTCGCGATGCGCCTGTTCGACCGCACCTATCCGTTCTTCGCGACGCGCTGGGCGCGTCCGCTGCTCTACATCGGCGAGAGCGGCCTGCAGATGTTCTGCGTCGGCGTGTTCCTGTCGTTCGCCGCGCACTTCGTGCTGGTCGAGGTGGACAACGAGCCGTTGATGCAGTTCGTGGTCAACGCCGTCGGGATCGGGATCATGCTGGCGGTGGCGGCGTTGATCCATTGGTATAAAGCCACCGAAAAGGGGCGCGCGGCGGCGCAACGCCGGCGTGCGGTGGCAACGGCGGAAGGGGTGGCGGAATGAGCGGCCTCGAGTGGGGACTCGTGCCGCGCCTGCTGGGCGTGAATGCCCTTCGGGCAGCGGCGATATTGGCGGCGATGACGTGCGGCGCGGTCGCCGACGAGGCGGATACCGGCAGTGGTCCGACTCTGCCGCCCAAGGACATGTGCACCGTTCCCAACAGCCTGCTGCCGTCGTCGACCAGTCTCCGGCACATCCACGCCGCGTGGGTGAGGGGAGAGCCGGTGGTGATCGTCGCCATCGGATCGGGATCCACGGGTGCCGGCAGCAACGAGCCGCACGCGTTCCCGAACTACCTGCAGGCGGCGCTCCACGCGCGATTCCCCGATCGCGACATCAAGGTGTTGCATCAGGGCCATCCCGGCGAGGCGGCCGAGAAGCTGGCGGCGCGGTTCCCGACCGAGGTGTTGCCCCACAAGCCCAATTTGGTGATCTGGCAGACCGGCACCGTCGACGCGGTCCGCAGCCTCGACGTCGACTCGTTCGCCTCAACCGTCAACGCCGGCATCGAGACGCTCGAGACCAGCAAGTCCGACGTCATCTTGGTCAATCCGCAGTACGCCGCGCGCATGGAGCTGCTGATCCACTACGACCCCTATCTCGCTGCGATGGAGCAGGCGGCGGGGCAAAGCGACGCCATCCTGTTCGACCGCTACAAGGTCATGCGCTACTGGGTTGCGAAGGGACGCTTCGACCTGTCGAGCGGCAATCGCGAGACCCGTCGCAAGAAGGCTGAGGATGCCCAGGCCTGCGTCGGGGTGGTGCTCGCCGACGTCATAGGACGGGCCCTCCACTAGAATGCGAATCGCCGCGTCGCTCCTCACACAGTTGACCGTCGCTGTCGGGCTCCTGCTCGCGGCGGCGCCGGCGCGCGCGCAGGATGCGCCCGATCCGACGCCCTGCGCGGTGCCGCCGGCGCTGATCCGCGTCGATGCGCCGCTCCTGCGCACCGCCACCCGTCTTGGGCGCCGGCCCTTCAAGATCGTCGCCATCGGCTCGTCGTCGACCGAAGGCGCCGGCGCCTCGGGCCCCGAGGCGAGCTACCCGGCGACGCTCGCCCGCGAGCTCCAGCAGCGGTTCCCGGGTGCCAAGATCGCCGTCTACAACAAGGGCATCGGCGGCGAGCGCATCAACGACATGATGGCGCGGTTTGACCGTGACGTGATGTCGCTCGATCCCGATCTCGTCATCTGGCAGGTCGGCACCAACGAGGCCACCGCCAACGACGCGATTCTCCAGTTTCAGTCGAGCCTGATCGACGGCATCCAGAAGCTGCGCGCGCGCGGTCGCGACATCATCCTGATGTCGCCGCAATTCGCGCCGCGCATGAACGTGCGCTCGAACCATCTGCTCTACGTCGAGACGGTGCGCGCGGTGTCGGAGCGCGAAGGCGTGCTGCTCTTCCGCCGCTTCGACATCATGGATTTCTGGATCGCCAGCGGCCAGCTCGCGGTCTCGGACCTGATCGTCGGCGACGGCTTGCACATGAGCGATCTCGCCTACTACTGCACCGCGGTCCTGCTCGCCGACATGCTGGAGACGGCAGCCAAGGCGGGCGAGAGCGTGATCAGGGCGCCGAACCAGCCGCTGCTGCCGCCGCGACGCCCCGAGTTCACGCCCGGCGGACGCTGACCTCTTCCTTGCCGAGCGGGCGCGCGAGGACCCGCGCTATCGTCTCGTCGACGCCGGCGCCGCGGTTGAGGATGGCATCGACGGATTCCGCGATCGGCATCGCGACATCCACCGAACGCGCGCGGCGCACCACAGCGGCCGCCGAGGCGACGCCTTCGGCGACCGAACGCTTGCCGGCGAGCGACTGGGCGAGCGTCTTGCCCTCGCCGAGCGCCAGGCCCACCGAGAAGTTGCGCGACGTGGCACTCATGCACGTGAGCACCACGTCGCCGATGCCGCACAGGCCGAGCAGCGTCTCGGCCGCGCCGCCGAGCGCTTCGCTGAGCCGCGTCATCTCGGCCATGCCGCGGGTGATGAGCGCCGCGCGGGCGTTCTCGCCGAGGCCGCGCCCCGTGGCGATGCCGCAGGCGATCGCCAGCACGTTCTTCACCGCGCCGCCGATCTGCGCGCCGACGATGTCGGGACTGGTGTAGAGGCGCAGCCGCGGGCTCGACAGCCGAACGGCAAGCGAATCGGCAATCGCTTTGTCGGCGCACGCGAGCGTCAGCGCCGCCGGCAGCCCTTCGGCGACCTCGCGCGCGAACGACGGCCCCGAGATGATGGCGATCGGCGCGTGCGGCCGGATCTCGGCGACGATCTCGCTCATCAGCCGGCCGGTGTCGGTCTCGATTCCCTTGGCGGCGATCACCGCCGGTACGTGCGGAGGAAGTTTCACGGCGAGCGCGCCTGTCACCGCGCGCAGGAACTGCGCCGGGACGGCGAGGATCGCAAGATCGACGTCGCTGAACGAGTCGAGCGCGTTGGTGGCGGCGATGGTCGCCGGCAGTTCGATGCGGGGAAGGAATGCCGTGTTCTCGTGCTTCGACGCGATCGACGCGACGACCTCGGGCTCGCGCGCCCACAGCCGCACATGCTCGCCGTGATCCGTCGCGGCCTTGGCCAGCGCCGTGCCCCACGCGCCGGCGCCGATCACGCCGATGGTCGATGCGGCCATTGGCGCTACGCCTTGACCCCGGCGCCGACCGCGCGCGGCGCGGCGGCGTCGAGCGGCCAGCGCGGCCGCGGCGCGAACGACAGCTCGTCGGTGAGTCCGCGCCGCAGGCGCTCGACACCGGCCCACGCCACCATGGCCGCGTTGTCGGTACAGAGTGCCACTGGCGGCGCGACCAGCCGGAACCCGCGGCGAGCGACGACGCGCTCGAGCTCGGCGCGCAGCGCCTTGTTCGCGGCGACGCCGCCTGCGACCACCAGCGTCGGCCGGGCGGGCGAATGGCGTTCGAGGAACAGATCGATCGCGCGTGATGTGCGGTCCGACACCGATGCCGCAACCGCCTGCTGCAGCGCCGCCGCGATGTCGGCGCGCTGTTCCAGTGTCGGCTCGTAAGCCAGATCGCGCAGGCTTTGGGCGAGCGCCGTCTTGAGACCCGAGAACGAGAAGTCGCAGCCGGGGCGTCCGATCATCGGGCGCGGCAGCGCGATCGGCGAGCGCCTGGCGTCGCCCTTCGCGGCCAAGGCCTCGATCGCCGGGCCGCCGGGATAGGGGAGGCCGAGAAGCTTGGCCGCCTTGTCGAAGGCCTCGCCCACGGCGTCGTCGAGGGTCGTACCGAGCCGACGGAAACGGCCCACGTCCTCGACGACGAGGAGCTGGGTGTGGCCGCCGGTCACCAGCAGCAGGAGATAGGGAAACGCCACGTCGTCGGTCAGTCGCGCGGTCAGCGCGTGAGCCTCGAGGTGATTGACGGCGACGAACGGCAGGCCGTGCGCGAGGGCGATCGCCTTGCCCATGGTGACGCCGACGATGACGCCGCCGATCAGCCCCGGTCCGCCGGTCGCGGCGACGCCCGCGAGATCCTTGAAGCCGATGCCGGCGTCGCCGAGCGCTGCGACGATCAGCTCGTCGAGGTGATCGAGGTGCGAGCGCGCGGCGATCTCCGGCACGATGCCGCCGAACGGCGTGTGCTCGGCGATCTGCGACAGCACGCGATTGGCCGCGATGCGCCGGTCGCCGGTGACGACGGCGGCAGCGGTCTCGTCGCAGCTTGTCTCGATGCCGAGGACGAACATCAGGGCGGGTGATCCGGGGAGGTTTCGCGCAGCGCGATCCTACACGGGCGGGACGCGAGCGACCACGGCGGATTTTGCGCTTTGCCGGCCGCTGAGGCGGGGCTAAACGTGTGCCGTGCAACCGAATCGCAGCCTCGTCATCGGAACCCGCGGCAGTCCGCTCGCGCTCGCTCAGGCGCGTGCCGTCGCGGCGTTGCTGTCGTCGGATGGGGCCGCGCCGGAGCCCGAGATCAGGACTCTGCGCACCTCAGGCGACATCCTGATCGACAAGCCGCTCGCGGCGTTCGGCGGCAAGGGTCTGTTCACCAAGGAAATCGACGAGGCGCTGCTCTCCGGCGCGGTCGCCGTCGCCGTCCATTCGATGAAGGACGTGCCGACGGTTCTGCCCGACGGCATCGTCATCGCCGCGGTGCTGCCTCGCGAGGACGTGCGCGACGTGCTCGTCTCGCCGGGTCGCGTGTCGTTCGATGACCTTCCGCACGGCGCGCGCGTCGGCACGTCGTCGCTGCGCCGCCGTGCGCAGGTGCTCGCACGCCGCAACGATCTCGCGGTGGTCGACTTCCGCGGCAACGTCAACACGCGGCTCGACAAAATCGGCCGCGGCATCGCCGACGCGACGATCCTCGCCCGCGCCGGACTCAACCGCCTCGGCATCGACGCGGATTCGATCGGCGTGACGCAGGATGCGATCGACGTGCTGCCGGCGCCGGCGCAGGGCGCGATCGGAATCGCTTGTCGCGAAAACGATTCGTCGATGCGCGCGCGACTCGCGACGTTCGACCACGTGCCGACGGCACGCGCAATTGCCTGCGAGCGCGCGCTGCTGGCGGCGCTCGACGGTTCGTGCCGGACTCCGATCGCCGCCTTCGCCCGCGACGAGAACGCACGCCTCGTGCTCGACGCGCTGATCGCCGAGCCCGACGGCACCCGTATCTGGCGCACGCGTCGCGCCGGGATGTTCGCCGAGGCCGAGGCGATCGGCAGCGCCGCCGGCGCCGAGATCCGCGCTGCCGCCGGCGAAGACTTTTTTGCCCGGCTCCAGTCGCGCTACGAAGCCGCGCAGCGATGACCCGCGTGCTGGTCACCCGGCCGGCCGAGCAGGCGCGGGCGTTGATCCCTCGCATCGAGGCGAAGGGCCTAACCCCGGTGGTCGAGCCTCTGATCGCGATCCGACCGATCCCTGGGGTGACGGTCGATGCGGCCGGTATCCAGGCGATTGTCTTCACCTCGGCCAACGGAGTGCGGGCGCTGACCGCAGCCCGGGGCGAGGCGGAGGTGTCGCGCGCGTTGCCCGCGTTCGCGGTGGGTGCGGCGACGGCGGCGGCGGCCCGGGCCGCCGGGTTCGCGAACGTGACCGTCGGCGAAGGTGCGATCGAGGATCTGGCGCGCCTGATCGCGGTGCAGGCGCCGGCTGAGCGCGGTCCGATCCTCCATGTGTCCGGCTCAGCCGTTGCGCGGGATCTCGCCGGTCTGCTCGACGCTACCGGTCACAGCGTCCGTCGCGCCGTCCTTTACAAATCGGTTCCCGCCGACGCCCTGGGTGAGTACACCCAGCGGCTGTTGGCCGAGCGCGGGATTGCCGCTGCCCTTTTTTTCTCTCCACGCACGGCGCGAACGTTTGTTACGCTGATCGAAGCGTCAGGACTGAGGGCGGCGACGGCATCGATGGTGTCGTTCGGATTGTCGCCGGCGGTCACCGATGCGTTGACGTCCCTGCCGTTCGCCCGCTTCGTCACCGCGGCCCGGCCGACAACCGACGCGCTGATCGATTCCCTCGGCGGCGTCGGCCTGACGAACTAGGCACTGGATGACCGAACCTTCGCTTCCGCCGCCCGACGACACGCCCGACAAGCCGTCCCGTCACGACGCGCGTGGCGCGCAGCGGCTGCTCATTCTCGCGCTGGCGCTGATCGTCATCGGCGGCGGGGGGCTGCTCGCCTGGGACCGCATGCGCCAGCGCAACGAGGTCGTCGTGCGCTCGCTGCCCGCTCAAACCACGCGGCCGGCGCCCGCCCCCGAGGCGCCGCCGCCTCCGGCCCCGCAGCCGCCCGCCGCCTCGGCGCCCGAACCCGCTCCGGCCGAGCCGCCGACCGCATCGATACCGCCTGCGCCGCCCGCGCCATCATCGCCTGCGCCCTCGTTGCCTGCGCCCTCGAACGAGTCCGGCGCCTCGACTCCCTCAAACGCCGGCGATCTCGCCGCGCGCATCGCCGAGCTCGAGCGCCGGCTCGCCGCGCAACCGACGCCGCCGTCGCAGCCCGCGCCGAACTCGGCGGCCGATGCCCAGATCGCCCAGCTCGAGGCACGCGTGGCCTCGCTCGAAAATGCCGTCGCATCCGAGCGCAAGCGCGCCGACACTGCCGAGCGCAACGTCCAGGCGACCAGCGATCGCCTCGAGCTGACGGTGCGCGTGGCCGGCGTTGTCGGTCGTCTGCGCACGGCGCTCGAGCGTGGCATGCCGTTCGAGCGCGAGTACGACGATGCCTACGCGGTGCTCGCCGGCAACGACGCGGCCGTCGCGCGGCTGCAGGGGCTGCGTCAGTGGGCCGAGAGCGGGATCCCGACGCGCGCCGAGCTGCACGAGGCGCTGGAAGCGCAGGGCAGCGACATCGTCCGCGCGGCGATGATCGAAGACAGCGGCAACTGGTGGCAGGCGCTGCTCGCGCGCGTCCGCGCGCTGGTGATCGTGCGGCCGACGCCCGATGCCGACGTGCCCTCGGCCGACGAAGACGGCGGCGATGCGCCGGCCGCCGTCGTCGCGCGCGCCGAGGCCAAGGTCCGTGACGGCGACGTCGCGGGTGCGATCTCGGAGATGACGACGCTGACGGGCGGTGCCGCCGACACGGCGCTCGCCTGGGTCGCCGCGGCGCGGGCGCGCGTCGGCGCCGACGATGCGATCGATGCGCTCGCCGATCTCGTCAAAGGCGTCGCGTCGGGCTCGCAGCAAGAGCCGCCGTCCGACGCGAACGGCGCTGCGACGGAGGAACCATGAGAACCGTCCGCCGCCTGTTCCGGCTCGCGGTATTCATCGCGATCCTTGCCGCGCTTCTGTTCGTCGCCGGCTGGTTCGGCGCCAACCCGGGCTCCGTCTCGATGGTGTGGCGCGGCTACCGCTACGATCTTTCGGTCGCGACCGGCGCCATGCTCGCGACGGCGCTGGTGCTCGCGGTCGCGTTGGTCACGTGGATCCTGTTGTGGGTGTTCGGCGTGCCGGGTCGGGTCCGAGCCTGGCGCGCGGGACGGGGCCGCGACAAGGCGCTGGCGACGCTGTCCCATGGCCTGACCGCCGTCGCCGCCGGCGATCACCAGGGCGCCCGCGCCGCCGCCAAGCGCATCGCCTCGCTCGATCCCGAGCTGCCGCTCGGGCTTCTGCTGCGGGCGCAGGCCGCGCAGCTCGCGCACGACCGCATCGACGCGGCGCAGGCGTTTGCGGCAATGATGAAGCATCCCGAGACCGAGTTCCTGGGCTTGCGCGGCATGCTGCTGCTGGCAAGCCGCGGCGAGGCGCCGCCGGGCACCGATCCGCTGCTGCTGGCCGAGCGCGCCAACGCGCTGAAGCCGGATTCGGGCTGGGTCGCCGACACGCTGTTCGATCTCAAGGTGCGGAGCGGCGCGACCGACGAGGCCGAGCAGATCCTGCGCCGCGCCGTGCGCAAGCATGCGCTCACCGCGGGCGACGCGGCGCGCAAGCGCTCGGCGCTGTGGCTCGCCAAGGCGGACGAGATGGCGGCGACAGGTCTCGATGACGATGCGCTCCGCTACGCGCGCCGTGCCAACGAGCTCGCGCCCGAGTTCGCCCCGGCGGCGGCTCGGCTCGCCGCCCTCGAGCTGCGCGACGGCAGCGAGCGCCGTGCCCGCACCGCACTCGAGCGCGCGATCGGCCATCACGCCCACCCGGAGCTGATTGCGGCCTACGCGGGGCTCGGCGGTTCGGGCGAGGAACCGCTGAAGCGTGTCACGCGCATGGAAAAGCTGGTGAAGATCGCGCCGCGCTCGCCCGAGGTGCAGATCGGACTGGCCGATGCGGCGATGTCGGCGGGCCTGTGGGGCGTTGCCCGCGACCACATGCATGCCGCGCGCGATCTCTACGGTGAGAACGCGCCCGCCGGGCTCTATCGGCGGTTCGCCAGCCTCGAGGTATCGGAGCACGGCAACCACGAAACCGAGCTGCAGTGGCTGCGCCAGGCGGCGTCGGCACGCGCCGACGAGGCGTGGACCTGCCGCGCCTGCGGCCATGTCGCCCGGCAGTGGACCGAGCGCTGCGGCAACTGCGGGACGTTCGACGGCTTCGAGTGGCGGAGCCCGGGCCGCGTCACCACGCCGCCGGTCGAGACGGCGCCTGAGGCGCCGATGGAAAGCGCCGCCGCGCTTCGCTAGCTGACCGGTCCACGCGGATCAGGTGAACGGCGGGCCGACGATCCAGCACACCAGCGAGCGGCGGACGCCGCGGGTCACCGGCGTCACGCGGTGCATCAGGAACGACGGAAAGACGAGGAGCGACCCACGCGGCCGCAAGCCCTTGATCGTCTGCACTGAATCGTAGTCGCAGTAATCGCGGATCTCGAAGTCGCCGCCGTCGTAGTCGTCGGGCTCGGTGAGCTGGATGGTGATCGACAGCTTCCGTGTCATCCCCTTGAACATGCCGTCGGAGTAGGGCTCCGAGTGCTGGTCGACGTGCCACGAGTAGAACTGGCCGGACTCGTAGGTCGTGTACTGCATCGGCTCGCACGCCGAGATGTGGAAGTGCCACTGCTGTTTGTTGGCGGCGAACACCGGCTCGAGCACAGTGTCGTAGAGCCACTGGAATTGCTTCTCGAGTTGGAAGAAGGCGAGCTTGGAATCGCGCACGTCGGTGTTGGCGCCGAGCTTGCCCTCGAGGCCGAGCGTGGCGCCGGTGAGAATCTTGAGCTTCTCGCCTTCCATGATGATGCGGTCGCAGGTCTCGGGCGAGAAGTGCGCGGCCTTGTAGACGTAGAGCGGCTTGATGTTCATGTGCGGGCTCGCGGATGGGCCGGTCGCGGTCCGTTCGGGACCATGGAGGGACCGTTAAGGCTCCGTTGGGGAATATCGGCTTTGCTGCCCGGTCTGTGATGATGGCTCGAACGCTGCCGCAAAGCTCCGTTGTCGCCGGCCGATGTGCGGGGTCCGCGCGCCCCGGCATTGACCGGAAAACGAAGCTATTGTAGCGACAAGCGTTTCGTGAAAGAAAGACGGCACTTCGGGCCGACCCGAAGCGACCGTGACGGTTCGGTCCGTCAGACGAGGTCGGATTTTTCTGGCGCCGGCGTAGCTCAGGGGTAGAGCAGCGCATTCGTAATGCGCGGGTCGGGGGTTCAATTCCCTCCGCCGGCACCATTCCCCTCCCAATCGAACGCCGCAGAGCCGGACCGCCCAAGGGCACCATGATGGCCGCTCTCGATCCCGTCGCCCTGCTGTGGTTCTTCGGCGCGCTGGCCCTGGCCTACGGGGTCGGCCGCCTCGCTCGCATGCTGCGCGCCCGCTTCCGTCCGCGTCCGCCCGCGCCTCCGCTCACCCGTGCCGAGCGTCGGCGCCGCGAGCGCGGCCGGCGCTAGCCCTCGTCGCTACCCATCGTCGCGGTCGGCCGGATCCTTGCTCGCCGACGCGGTGACCGAGGGCAGGTCGCCGATCAGCAGCTTCAATTCGTGGGTGAGGAAGTCGAACGCCTCGTCGACCGAATCGGTGCGGAAGACCCGGTCGAGGTCATCGCGCGAGATCGTGCCGTACTTCACCATCGCGTTGAAGTCGACCACCTCGCGCCAGAAGCTCGCGCCGTAGAGCACGATCGGCAGCTTCTTCTTCACCTTCAGCGTCTGGGCCAGCGTCAGGATCTCCATCAGCTCGTCCAGGGTGCCGAAGCCGCCCGGCATGCACACCATCGCTTTCGCCAGGTACGCGAACCAGAACTTGCGCATGAAGAAGTAGTGGAAGTCGAAATTCAGCGCGCGGGTGATGTACGGATTCGCGTGCTGCTCGAACGGCAGCTGGATGTTGAGGCCGATGTTGATGCCGCGCGCTTCCGAGGCGCCGCGGTTGGCCGCCTCCATGATGCCGGGCCCGCCGCCCGAGCAGACGACGAAGCGCCGGCCCGGCGCGTGCAGATTCTTCGACCATGTGGTGAGCCGCTTGGCGAGCTCGCGGGTGTCCTCGTAGTAGCGCGACATCTGAAGCTGGCCTTCGGCGTGCTCGATGTCGTCGCCGGATTTGCGCGCCTTCGCGAGCGCCGCCTCGGCCCGCTCGCGCGACAGGATGCGCGCAGAGCCGAAGAACACGATGGTGTCGCGCACGTCCTGCTCGGCGAACCGCGCCTCGGGCTCGACGTACTCGGCGAGGATGCGCAGCGTGCGGGCCGGTCGCGAATCGAGGAAGTCCTTGCTGTGGAACGCGAGCTTCTCGACGTGCATCTGCGGCGCCGGATGCGGTTCGTGCGCGTGGGGCTCGTGCGGAGCGGTCTTCCTGCGGGATGGGGGGCGGTCGCGGCGCGGTTTACTGTCGTCCATGCCGCGCAGCATGACAGAATTCGCGCGCGCCGCAAACGCGCGGTGCTCCGGGCGGGAAAACGCGCATGCCGCAAACGTGCGGC
The DNA here is from genome assembly GCA_035493495.1 of Alphaproteobacteria bacterium. Taxonomy (GTDB): domain Bacteria; phylum Pseudomonadota; class Alphaproteobacteria; order SMXQ01; family SMXQ01; genus DATJIG01. The sequence continues at coordinate 8,659 of DATJIG010000153.1, read as the reverse complement.
GCGCGGGTTACGATTGGCGTCGCGCTATTCCCGATAGCTGGGGTCGATGCGGTCGAGCATCTCGAGGAGCGATTCCCAGCCGCTCGGCCGCGTCGCGCTCGGCACGTCGTCGTGGTCGAACTGGCTCGCCGTGTACTCGAGCAGGTTCTCCGACAGGATGTCGATCGGACGCCCGGTCGCCAGCGCCGCGAGCTGCGTCTTGCAGCTCTTCTCGAGCGCGTGCATCCGCTTGAAGGTCTGGACGACGGTCGCGCCGCAGGTCAGCAGGCCGTGGTTGCGGAGGATCATCGTATTGTGCATGCCGAGATCGCGCACCAGCCGCGAGCGCTCGTCGAGATTCGTCGCCTTGCCTTCGAAGTCGTGGTAGGCGAGCCGGCCGTGGAAGCGCATCGACTTCTGGCAGAGCGGCAGCAGCCCTTCCTTCATCGCCGACACCGCCATGCCGGCGACGGTGTGGGTGTGGATCACGCATTTGACGTCGGGCCGCGCGCCGTGCACCGCCGAGTGGATGACGTAGCCCGCCTCGTTGATGAGCGCGCCTTTCGGGAAGATCACCTTTCCCGAGAGATCGACCTTGACCAGGCTTGACGCCGTCACCTGCGAGAACAGCATGCCGCGCTGATTGAGCAAAAAATGCTCGTCGCCGCCCGGGACGCGGGCCGAGATGTGGGTCGCGAACAGGTCGTCCATGTCGTAGTGGGCGATCAGCCGGTAGCACGCGGCGAGGTCGACGCGGGCCTGCCATTCGGCCTCGGTCATCGACGGCGAACGGATGCCGCGCGCATTGGATTTGGCCGGGGACCCGACGGTGCGCTTCGGCGCGGTGCGGCCCGCGCTCCGTGCCCTGAGGACCGCGCGCTTGCCGCGCCGTGAACCGCCTCGAATGCCTGACTTGCCCCGCATGGTGGTGCCTCCCGGATATTGTCGTTGTATTGTCGTTTTCCCGAAGTTTAGGCCCGCGTGTCCCGCGCGGTCAAAACCGCCCCCGCCACGTCCATCATTGCCCGCGTGATCCGCATGTCCCGTCGCTCGTTCCTGCTGCTCATCGCCGCCGCCTCGGTGATGGCGTTCGGTATCGCCGCCGCGATCATCGCCCTCAGGGTCCGCGACCGCGCGCCCGTCGAAACCGCGGTCCCGGGCCAGATCCGCATCGGTCCCGAGGTCTCGATCGGCGGCCCGTTCAGCCTCACCGACCAGAACGGCAAGCGCGTCACCGACGCGGATTTCCGCGGCCGGTACATGCTGCTCTACTTCGGCTACACGTATTGCCCGGACGTCTGCCCGACCGAGCTCAACACCATGGCGCTGGCGCTCGACCAGCTCGGCATCCGCGTGCGGATCGTGCCGGTGTTCATCACGATCGATCCCGAGCGCGACACGCCCGAGCAGCTCAAGAGCTATCTCGCCTCGTTCGGCTCCGATTTCGTCGGCCTCACCGGCAGCGCCGACGAGATCGCCCAGGTCGCCAAGGAATACCGGGTCTACTACAAGAAGGCCGAAGGCGAGGGCAGCGACTACCTCATGGATCACACGTCGCTGATCTATCTCGTCGGCCCCGACGGCAAGCTCACGGCGCTGTTCCGCACCGGCACGAGCCCAGAGGACCTGGCCCAGGGCATCAAGGGCGCGTTCACCGGGGCCGAGAAGGCCCAAAAGTAGCGCACAAAAAAATCGGGGGACCTTTGGGGTCCCCCGATCCGTCTCGTCGGTTGCCGACGGCGTCAGTCGCGGCGGTTGCCGAGAAGCTGCATCAGCATGATGAACAGGTTGATGAAGTCGAGATAGAGGGTCAGCGCCCCCATGATCGCCTTCTTGCCGTAGACCTCGGAGTCGTCAATCTCGCTGTAGAGCTCCTTGATCCGCTGGGTGTCGTAGGCGGTGAGGCCGACGAACACCAGCACGCCGATCACCGAGATCGCGAACTGCAATCCGGTCGAGCCGAGGAACAGGTTCACCAGCGAGGCGAGGATGATGCCGATCAGCCCCATCATCAGGAACGAGCCGAACTGCGACAGGTCGCGCTTCGTGGTGTAGCCGTAGAGACTCATCGCGCCGAAGGTGCCGGCGGTGATGAAGAACACGCGCGCGACGCTGGTCCCGGTGAACACCAGGAAGATCGACGCGAGCGACAGCCCCATCAGGCCCGCGTAGATCCAAAAGACGGTCTGTGCGGTCGAGAACTTGATGCTGTTGATCTTGAACGAGAGGAAGAACACGGCGGCGAGCGGTGCGAACATCACCACCCACATCAAGGGCGTGGTGAAGATCAAGGTGCGCAGCGGCTCGTACGATGCGGTGAGGTAGGCGACGATGCCGGTCAGCGCGATACCGGACGCCATGTAGTTGTAGACCTGCAGCATGTACTGGCGCAGGCCGACGTCGATGCCCGCGGCTTCCGCCTGGGCGCGCGACATGTAGCGGCGGTTCTCGGGTCCGAGGTCCATGGAGGCAGTTCCCTGTTGAGTTGAGACCGGAGGTTGAGCGGTGAATATTCCTGCCCGTGAATATGGCACGAGCGGAGCCGTTTTCAAGGCGAACCGGACGGCCGCCAAAAGCGGGCTTGGCCGTTTAAGTAATTGACTTTTCACAAAATACTCATGAGTAGGCTTACGCAGAATCGGCCGCCAGCAGCCGCGCTGCCGGGACGGCGAGAAGCCGCCACGCGGCGGCCGCGCCGAACGCTCCGGTCGCGGCCATCGTCGCCAGGATCGCGATCAGCGCCGGCAGCGGAGCGAAGCTCCACTCCATGCCGATGGCGTAACGCACGGCCGCCCACGCGGCGACGGTGCCGAGGATCGCCGCGGCGATCACCGCGACCAGCCCGATGATCGCGTGCTCGATGGCGGCGATGCCGATGATCGTCGCGCGGCTCGCGCCGACCGCGCGCAGCACTGCGGTTTCGTAGAGCTGGGCCCGGCGCGCGGCGGCGAGTGCGCCGATCAGCACGAGGAGCCCGGCCGCCACCGCGGCGGCAGCGACCGTCTCCGTCGCGCCGGCGATGCGGGTGAGCAGGCTGATTGCGCTGTCGAGCACCTCGCGGACGCGGATCGCGGTGACGGCCGGCAACTTGTCGGCGACCGCATCGGCGACCGCGTCCTCCGCGTCGGGCGTCGTGTAGACGGCGGCGATGTCCGACATCGGCGCGCCGTCGAGCGCGCCCGGCGATAGCATCATCGCGAAGTTGACGCCGAAGCTGGTCCAGTCGATCGCCCGCAGGTTGGCGATGCGGCCCGTGATCTCGCGTCCGAGAATGTTGAGCGTCAGCGTGTCGCCGACTCCGACGCCGAATCCCTGCGCCGCGCGGGCGTCGAACGAGATCAGCGGCGGGCCCGAATAGTCCGACGGCCACCATTCGCCGGCGACGATGTGCGTGCCCGTCGGCGGCATCGGCGCCACGGTGAGGCCGCGGTCGCCGTCGGCGACCCAGCGCGCGCCGGGCGCGATGTTGACGCGTTCGATCGGCGTGTCGTTCACGGCGACGATGCGGCCGCGCACCATCGGCCGCCGCTCGATCGCTTCGGCGCCGCGCACCGACCACACGGCGGAATCGAACGTGCGGCCGTCCTCGGGCGGAATGTCGATGAAGAAGTACGCGGGTGCGCGATCGGGGATCCGCTCCTCGATCTCGCGCCGCATGTTGCTCTCGACCTCGACCAGCGAGACGAACAGGGTCATGGCGAGGCCGAGCGCGATCGTCACCGGAACGGTCGCCGAGCCGGGGCGCGCCAGGTTGGCGAGCGCGAGCCGGAGACGTGTGTCGCCCGTGCCGCTCGCGGCGAGATGCTCGTGCAGGGCGCCGCCGATGCGCCGGACCGCGACGCCAAGGCCGACCAGGATGGCGGCCGCGGCGAGCGTGCCGACGGCGGCGTAGAGGACGATGCGGCGATCGGGGGCCTCGAGCGCGAAGATCGCAATCAGCATCACCAGTGCGGCCGCGGCCCATGGCCACGCGGTCCACGGCGTGCGGCGGCCGTCGCCGTCGGTCTCGCCGCGCAACAGGATCGCCGGCGACACGGCGCGGGCGCGGGCAAGCGGCGGCACGGTGAACGCGAACGTCGCGAGAATCCCGGCGAGAGCGGCCGACGCGAGCGGCTCGACGACGGCGCGGGCGGTGAACGCGAGCGGCAGCAGGTCGCCCGCGACCTCCGCGGCGACGATCGCGCAGACGGCGCCGAGGGCCAGCCCGGCGACAATGCCGATTGCCGCCATCGTCGCGACCTCGACCGCGTAGGTGCGGCCGATCAGTGCCGACGAGGCGCCGAGCGACTTGAGAATGGCGATGGTGGGGCGCTTCTGGGTGAGGTGGCTCTGCACCGACTGGGCGACGCCGATGCCGCCGACCAGCAGCGACGCGAATCCGACCAGCGTCAGGAACACGCGCACGCGCTCGACCTGGGTCTTGGCCTGCGGCGTCGCCTCGGCCAGCGAACGGGGACGGAAGCCCGATTTCGGGAACTCCTCGGCGAAGGTCTGCGCCGCCTGGTCGGGCGTGCGGTCGGTGAGCGCGAGCCGATAGCCGTGGCGGATCATGCTGCCCGGACGCACCAGGCCGGTCGACTCGATGCCGGCCTCGCTCACCATCACCCGCGGCCCGAAGCTCAGCGCGTCGGCGCCACGGTCGGGCTCCGACTGCAGGATCGCCCGCAGCTCGAAGGTCGCTTTGCCGACGGTGAAGCGGTCGCCGACGTCGATGCCGAGGCGCGAGCCGAAACCCGACGCGGCGACGGCGCCGAACACGCCATCTTGCGGCGCGAGCGCCTGCCCGAGATCCATGGCCGGGTCGAGGCCGACGGTGCCGGCCAGCGGATACGCGTGGTCGACGCTCTTGAGCTCGATCAGCACCCGCTTCGGCGTTCCCTTCGCCTCGGCCATCGCCCGCATCGTCATGACGTGGGAGACGGTGCCGAGGCGGTCGAGCGCTTCGCGCTCGTCGGGGTTGGCGGCGCGCTGGATGACGCGGAACTCGAGGTCGCCGCCGAGCAGCGCGCGGCCGTCGCGCAACAGACCTTCCTCGACCGCCGCCGCGAATACGCCGACGGCGGCAATGGCGGCGACGCCGAGGGTCAGGCACAGTGACAGGAACCGGAACGACAACGCCGCGCCGCGCAGGTCGCGGCGGGCGAAGCGCGCGGCCAATCCCATCGTCATTGCTCGCCCATTTTCATTGCTCGTCCGCCTCGACGAGCTTGCCGTCGTGCATGTTGAGGATGCGGCCGCAACGGGTCGCGAGCTCCGGATCGTGAGTCACGAGGAGGAGCGTCGTGCCGCGCTTGCGGCTCATGCCGAACAGGAGGTTCGCCACCGTGTGTCCGGTCTCGCCGTCGAGATTGCCCGTCGGTTCGTCGGCGAGCACCAGCTCGGGCTCCATCGCGAACGCGCGCGCGAGCGCCACGCGCTGCTGCTCGCCGCCCGAGAGCTGCGTCGGATAATGGCCGAGACGATGATCGAGCCCGACCGACTCGAGCGCCGCGCGCGCCCGCTTGAGCGCGTCGCGGTGGCCCGCAATCTCCATCGGCACCATGACGTTCTCGAGCGCGGTCATCGCCGGCACGAGATGGAACGCCTGGAACACGACGCCGATGTGGCGCTGCCGGAATGCCGCGCGGCCGTCCTCGTTGAGTGTCGTGATGTCGGTGCCGGCGATCGTGATGCGGCCGGCGGTCGCGCGCTCGATTCCCGCGGCAACCATGAGGAGCGACGACTTGCCGGAGCCCGATGGTCCCAGCACCGCTACGGTCTGGCCACGCGGAACCACCAGATTGACGCCGCGCAAGATGTTGACTTCGCCGGCGCCACTTTCCAAGGTGAGGCGCACGTCGCGAAGGTCGAGCATCGCGGTCGTTGTTGCGGTCGTGTCGGAGGTCGTTCCGTTGCGCATTAAATCACTTCAGATCCGGGATTTGCTTTGGGCTCGACGTCGACGCGCCGGCACGTCGACGTCCTCACCGATGTGCGAGGCTCGTTCTTCTAAGTCTCGATATGTGGCGGTCCCCCCGCGCGACGTCAATCGGCGGCGCGTGCTGGCGGGCGCCGCCGCAACATTGTGCCTGGCACTTTTTGGCATTCCTGCGGCAACCGGCGTCGTCGCCCCGGCGCCCGCACACGCTGAAGAAACCACCCCGCGGATCCTGATCCTGGGCGACAGCCTCACCGCCGGCTACGGATTGCCGCGCGAACAGGCGTTTCCGGCGCGCCTCACCGCGGCAATGGCGGCCGCGGGGCACCCGGTCTCGCTGATCGAGGCTTCGGTCTCGGGCGATACGAGCGCCGCGGCGCGCGCGCGCCTCGACTGGACCCTCAACGGCTCCGACAAGCCGGACGCGGCAATCGTCGAGCTCGGCGGCAACGACGCCTTGCGCGGCGTGGCACCCGAGCAGATGCGCACCAACCTCACGGCGATCCTCGATGCGTTCAAGAAACGCGGCATTCCGGTGCTGCTCGCGGGCATGCACGCGCCGCTCAACATGGGCGACGCCTACGGCCGCGAGTTCGATGCGGTGTTCGCCGATCTCGCGAAGAAATACAACGTCGTGTTCTACCCCTTCTTCCTCGACGGCGTGGCGCTCGATCCCGCGCTCAACCAGGGCGACGGCATCCATCCCAATGCCGAGGGCGTCGACATCATCGTCAAGCGCATCATGCCGTCGATCGACGCCCTCCTGAAGCGCGCGGTGGCCAACGGCGCGCGCCGCGCCGGCTGAGGGCTTCGCATGATCCGGCTGTTCTGCGCGCTCGAGCTGCCGCAGTCGATCCGCGATCGCCTGATCGCGATCGGCGGCGGCCTGCCCGGCGCGCGCTGGGTGCCCGAGGAGAACATGCATCTCACGCTGCGGTTCATCGGCGAGGTGCCGGAATCGTCGTTCGACGACATCGCGACCGCGCTCGCCGGCGTGCGCGCGCCGGCGTTCGATCTCACCATCGCCGGCGTCGGCCACTTCGAACGCGGCCGCAAGCCGACCATGCTGTGGGCGGCGGTCGAGTCGAACCCGGCGCTGAACCAGCTTCAGACCAGCATCGAGGCGGCGTTGCGCCGCGCCGGTGTCAAATCCGAGGACCGGCGCTTCCAGCCGCACATCACGCTCGCCCGGCTCGACGACACCGTGTCGCGCGACCGTGTCGCCGCGTTCCTCGGCGCCAACGGGCTGTTGCGCGCGGCGCCCTTCCGCGTCGAGCAGTTCGTGCTGTTCTCGAGCATCCTCGGTCGCAGCGGACCGACGTATCACGCCGAGGTTGAGTTTCCGCTCAACGGCGCGCTCGGCTTCGCGGTGGAGCGCTGATGCGGAATCGCGTCGAGCGAAAATCCCCGTCACCGTTCCCTCTCTCCGACGGAGAGAGGGTTGCGGAGGGCCGAACCTACCCGTAGCCGGGTGAGGGGCGGCATCCGAGGGTTCGCTAATACAGAGCGCGCTGACAATCACTCCGCGGACTGTTCGATCCGCTCCATGTCGTCGTCGCTGAAGCCGAGGTGATGGCCGATCTCGTGGATCAGCACGTGGCGCACGACGTGGTCGAGCGTGTCGGTTCCCTCGCACCAGTAGTCGAGTATCGGTCGCCGGTAGAGGAAGATGCGGTCGATGTCCTGGGGAACATCGACCACACTTTTTTGGCCCAGTGATACTCCTTGATAGAGCCCCAGCAGATCGAATGGACTGTCGAGGCCCATCTCACGCTCGATCTCGGCGTCGCAGAAATCCTCGACCCGCACGACGACATCGCGGACATGGTGCCGGAACGGCTCGGGCAACCGCGCGAGCTCGGCGCGGGCGATGGCCTCGATGTCGGCCAGGGTGGGAGCGGTGATGGTTGGTGCGACCATGCGTCAAAACTAGCGCCGGTTGCCCAAATCACCAACTTGCTAGCGACCGCCAAGCTGCGGCATCGTTGGTGGACGAGGTTCGCGATCAGGCGGGCAGGAGGCCGACATGGTTGAGGTGCGCGAGAGGCGGGAGCAGCCGGAGCACATCACCGGCGAGGCGCGGCGGGTCGCGCTGCGCGAGCTCAAGGGCTGGGTCGAGGTCACCGATCGCGACGCGATCCGCAAGACCTTCCACTTCGCCGACTTCGGCGAGGCGTTTGCGTTCATGACGCGCGTCGCGCTGTGCGCGGAGAAGATGGATCACCACCCGGAGTGGCTGAACGTCTACAACCGCGTCGAGGTCGTGCTGTCGACCCACGACATCGAGGGCGTCAGCGAGCGCGACATCAAGCTCGCGCATCTCATGGATCAGCTCGCTCCGGCCCGCGACCGGGGTTGATCCTCGTTCACGCGTCACCGCGTGACCGCCGCCGTCGCCGCGACCTTCACCTTGGCGCGCTGGGCCTCGCGCCGAGCGATGTAGACCGCCGATCCCGCGATCACCAGGGCGCCTAGCCACGTCCAGCGATCCGGCACCTCGCCGAACGCGAGATAGGCGATCGCGGCGGCGAACGGCAGGCGCGCGTAGTCGAACGGCAGAACCACGGTCGCCTCGGTCGTCGCGTAGGCGTAGGTGATGCCGAGCTGTCCGATCGTCGCGACCCCGGCGATGAACACCAGCCACAGCCAGTCGGTGCCCGACGGCATCGTCCACACGAACAGCGCGGGGATCAGCGACATCGGAACGAGATAGATGCCCATGTAGGTGACGATCACGTTCGATGGCTCGGTGCGCGACAGGAT
>DATJIG010000152.1:0-42500 GCA_035493495.1 Alphaproteobacteria bacterium | reverse complement strand
GCCACCGCAATCATCCGGAGATCGGGAAGCTCAGCGAGCGTCGCGGCGCGCAGAGGCACCTTGTTGGTGATGGCGATCTCGGCCCCGGCGAGGCGGGCGACGATGTCGTCCGGCCCTGTCCGGGCGTGCTCGACCCATGTGTGCGGGAAGGACGGCCGGCGGATGGTGACGCCCGGCCCGATCGTCGCGCGGTCGAGGAAGACGATCGAGGGTCTTGCCGGTTCGGTGATCATCGGCCGCACAATAGCGTCTCGCGGCGGACCCGTGAAACGGGCCGCGCGAGGCTATCGTCCGGGCGATGGGAGAATGGTGCCGCCGAGTGGAATCGAACCACCGACCCCGTCCTTACCAAGGACGTGCTCTGCCCCTGAGCTACGGCGGCAAATGCCGGGAAAAAAGAGGGGCGCAACTTGCCACACAGGATTCCGCCGCGCAACCTTTCCGGCCACGTTGCGCGATCCCTGCGCGCGGCGCATGTTAGAGGCGGATTTTAAAGGAACTCTTACCGGCCTCGCCCCGCTTGGCGAGCTCTTTCGGCAGCATATCGACAGTGGCAGAACCCCCGAAAAAACCCGCTCCGGGCGAATCCGGGGCTCCGGCCGGCCCGGCCGCGGCCGCCGAACGCCGCGCCAGGGCACTCCGGGAAAACCTGCTCAGGCGCAAGGCTCAGGATCGGGCACGATCCGATGGGGATAAGGATCGGGCACGATCCGACGGGGAAAAGGACCGCACGCGCCCGGAGCCCGAGAAACGCTGATCTCCGCGAACCGTACCTTGAACGGGCTTGCCCTTTTCCGCTAACTAGAGCGCGCCGGCGCGATACCCGCGCCGCGCCCGGTTCAAGGACGTTTGCATGGGGATTTTGCCCGATACGTGGATCCGCGACATGGCGACGAAGCACGGCATGATCGAGCCGTTCGTCGAGAACCAGAGGCGGGAAGGGGTGATCTCCTACGGGCTTTCCTCCTACGGCTACGATGCCCGCGTCGCCCCCGAGTTCAAGATCTTCACCAACGTCGATTCGGCGGTGGTCGACCCCAAGCAGTTCTCGTCCCAGAGCTTCGTCGATCGCAAGGGTGACACCTGCGTCATCCCGCCCAACAGCTTCGCGCTCGGCCGCACGATCGAGTACTTCCGCGTGCCGCGGGACGTCCTGGTGATCTGCCTCGGCAAGTCGACGTACGCGCGCTGCGGCATCATCGTCAACGTCACGCCGCTCGAGCCCGAGTGGGAAGGCCACGTGACGCTCGAGTTCTCGAACACCACGCCGCTGCCGGCGCGCATCTACGCCAACGAGGGCGTCTGCCAGTTCCTGTTCCTCAAGGGCGAAGGGTCGCCCGAGGTCTCCTACGCCGATCGTGGCGGCAAATACATGCGCCAGACCGGCGTGACGCTTCCGAAGCTCTGAGGTCCCGCACATGGACCGCATTCGCATTCGTGGCGGAAAGAGGCTGCGCGGCGCCGTGGCGATCTCCGGTGCCAAGAACGCCGCGCTACCGCTGATGGCGGCGGCGCTCCTCAGCGAGAAGCCGCTCACCCTCATCAACATCCCGCACCTCGCCGACATCTCGACGATGGCCGATCTGCTCGCACAGCTCGGCGTCGGCATCGAAATGAACGGCAACGCCAAGAACGGCGGTAACACCGGGCGCGCGCTCACGCTGTCGGCGGGCAAGATCAAGTCGACGGTCGCGCCCTACGATCTCGTGCGCAAGATGCGCGCCTCCATCCTGGTGCTGGGCCCGCTGCTCGCGCGCGAAGGCAAGGCCAAGGTCTCGCTGCCCGGCGGCTGCGCGATCGGCACCCGGCCGGTCGACCTTCACCTCAAGGCGCTGCAGCAGATGGGCGCCGAAATCGACCTCGAGGGCGGCTACATCACCGGAAAGGCGAAGAAGCGCCTCAAGGGCGCTCACATCGTATTCCCGTTCATCTCCGTCGGCGCGACCGAGAATCTGCTGATGGCGGCGACGCTCGCCAGCGGTTGCACGGTTCTCGACAACGCGGCGCGCGAGCCCGAAATCACCGATCTCGCCAAGTGCCTGGTCGCCATGGGCGCCAAGATCGACGGCATCGGCACGGAACGTCTGACCATCGAGGGCGTTACCAAGCTCCACGGCACCGAACATCCCATCGTCGCCGACCGCATCGAAATCGGGACTTACGCCATGGCGGTCGGCGCGGCCGGCGGTGAGGTCGAGCTGATCGGCGCCGACATGGGGCTGGCCGACTCGACGTTCGCCAAGCTGGTCGAAGCAGGCCTCCGGGTCTCGGCGACCAAGCGGGGCGTCAAGGTGGCGCGCGGCGGGCGGCCGCTGAAGGGCGTCGATGTCATGACCGAGCCGTTCCCCGGCTTTCCGACCGACCTCCAGGCGCAGATGATGGCGCTGATGTCGACCGCTTCGGGCGCGGCCATGATCACCGAGACGATCTTCGAGAACCGCTTCATGCACGTCCCCGAGCTGTCGCGCATGGGTGCCAACATCACCGTGCACGGGGCGTCCGCCATGGTGCGCGGCGTCCGGGCGCTGACGGGAGCCCAGGTCATGGCGACCGACCTCCGCGCGTCGGTGTCGCTGGTGGTGGCCGGGCTCGCGGCGGCGGGCGAGACCGTCGTCAACCGGGTGTATCATCTGGATCGTGGCTACGAGCGACTCGAGGAGAAGCTCGCCTCGCTCGGCGCCGACATCGAGCGTCTTCACGACTAGCAGAAACCGGGGCGCGCCATGGCCGACAAGCTGAAGCTCCGCGCCGAAGATGAAGAGGACATCCAGGTCATCTCGGCCTGCCTCCAGGATGCGCTGGTCGCCGTCGGCGACATGACATTCCTCAAGGACGAGCATCGCTTCGTTCTGGTCGCCAACCGGTTCTGCTGGGAGGACGTCAGCGCCGAAGACCTCGCCGACATCAGCGAGGACGATGATGACGGCGACGAGGACGAGGAGAAGGGCTCGCGGGTCCACTGCGGTCTCTGCTTCGAAACCGTCACCGGGGTCAAAGTCCGCGGCATCGATCGCCACGACTCCGGCCGCATCCTCGAGCTCCTGGCGCTCACAACCGAGACGGACGACGGCCCTACGGTGCGCCTGATCTTCTCTGGCGACGCCGAAATCCTGCTCCGGTTGGAGCGGATCGAGGCCCGGATGGAGGACCTCGACGAGCACTGGCCGACGGCCTACCGGCCGAAACATCCAGTGGCGCCCCCGGGCCAAAACCGCTAAAACTCCGCCTCCCCGCGCACGCGCGGGCGTAGTCTGCCGATAACGCTTTGATTCTGAACAGCTTCTCGGCCGCCCTCGGCGGCCGAAGCCTTGGAGATCGGGCCGTGGAGCCGATTCCGGCGACCAACAAGCCGCTCGTCATGGCGCTTCCGAAAGGACGCATCCTCGACGAGTTCCGGCCGCTTATGGACCGGGTGGGAATCCGCCCGGAGCCGGCATTCGACGACCCCAAGACGCGCAAGCTCAAGTTCACCACCAACCGTCCCGATCTCGAGATCATCTCGGTCCGCAGCTTCGACGTCGCGACCATCGTCGCGTTCGGCGGTGCCGAGATCGGCGTCGCCGGCAACGACGTGCTGATGGAGTTCGACTACGCGGAAATCTACGCGCCGCTCGACCTCGGCATCGGCCGCTGCCGGATGTCGGTCGCCGAGCCGACGGAGCTTTCCAGCGAGGACGATCCGCGCCGCTGGTCGCACGTCCGCGTCGCGACCAAGTATCCCGAGATCACCCGGCGCCACTTCGCTTCGCGCGGCGTCCAGGCCGAGTGCATCAAGCTCAATGGCGCGATGGAGCTCGCGCCGTCGCTCGGGCTGTCACAGCGCATCGTCGACCTGGTGTCGACCGGCGCCACGCTGAAGGCCAACGGCCTGGTCGAGGTCGAGCAGATCGCCGACGTCACTTCGCGCCTGATCGTCAACCGCGCCGCGCTCAAGACCCGGCCGGACGAAGTGAAGGCGCTGATCGATGACTTCTCTCGCGCGGTGACGGCCGAGGCAGCGCGGGCCTGACGATGGTCACGCGCCTCACCACCACGGATCCGAAATTCGCCGATCGCCTCGACGCGTTCCTCGCCGGGCGTCAGTCGGAAGAAGCGAATGTCGACGGCACGGTCGCCGCGATTATCGCCGACGTGCGCGCCCGCGGCGACTCGGCGGTGCTCGAATACACCGCGCGCTTCGATCGCCTGACGCTGTCGCCCGAGACCATGCGGCTCGGCGCGGCCGACATCGCGAGGGCCGAAAGCGAGGCCGATGCCAAGGCCGTGGCGGCGCTCAAGCTCGCGGCAGAGCGCATTTCCGCCTACCACAAGGTGCTTCTGCCCAAGGACCTCGCCTGGACCGACGCGGCGGGCGTCAAGCTCGGCGCGAAGTTCACGCCCATCGGCGCGGTCGGCATCTACGTGCCCGGCGGCACCGCCGCCTATCCATCGTCGGTGCTGATGAACGCGCTGCCGGCGAAGCTCGCCGGTGTGCCGCGCGTCGTCATGGTGGTGCCGACGCCCGACGGCAAGATCAATCCGCTGGTGCTGGTGGCGGCGAAACTTGCCGGAGTCGACGAGATTTACCGCGTCGGCGGCGCCCAGGCCGTCGCGGCGCTTGCCTACGGCACCAAGACCATCCGGCCGGTCGACAAGATCGTCGGGCCCGGCAACGCCTACGTCGCCTCGGCCAAGCGCCAGGTGTTCGGCACGGTCGGCATCGACATGATCGCCGGGCCGTCGGAGATCCTCGTCGTTGCCGACGGCGCCAATGATCCCGATTGGATTGCCGCCGATCTGCTGTCGCAGGCAGAGCACGATGAGAACGCGCAGAGCGTGCTCGTCACCGACGATGCGGACTTCGGCAAGGCGGCCGAAGAGGCCGTCGACAGGCTGCTCAAGACGCTGCCGCGCGCGTCCATCGCCGCCAAGAGCTGGGAGCGGTTCGGCGCGGTGATCGTCATCCGCTCGCTTGACGAGGCGCCGGCGATCGTCGACCGCATCGCGCCGGAGCACGCCGAGATCGCGGTCGCCGACCCCGAGCCGCTCGCCGAGCGCATCCGCAATGCCGGGGCGATGTTCCTCGGGCGCTACACCCCGGAGGCGGTCGGGGACTACGTCGCCGGCCCCAATCACGTCCTGCCGACCTCGGGATCCGCCCGGTTTTCCTCAGGTCTGTCGGTGACCGATTTCCTGAAACGGACCTCGGTGGTCGCGTGCGACGCCGAGTCTCTCCGGGCGATCGGCCCCGCGGCGATGAACCTCGCGGCCGCCGAAGGCCTTGGCGCCCACGGGCTTTCCGTCGGTATCCGGCTCAACGTCGGCCGGGGAACCGAGTGACTTTGCCCCGAATTCCCCTGATTTCCGCCCGTTTTCCGGCCTTGACCGGGTGCGCGGCAACGACCATTTTCTAGGCCGCCAACTTCGACGCGAAGGACCAATGCCCAAGGAAGATCTTATCGAGTTCAGCGGTACGGTGACCGAGCTTCTGCCGAACGCCATGTTCCGAGTGAAGCTCGACAACAACCACGAAATTCTCGCCCACACCTCGGGCAAGATGCGCAAGAACCGTATCCGCGTTCTCGCCGGCGACCGGGTCAACGTCGAGATGACGCCCTATGACCTGACCAAGGGTCGCATCATCTTTCGCTTCAAGTAGCCACCGATGTCATCCGATGGTGGGCGTCTGATTCTGGCGTCCGCCTCGCCGCGGCGCCTCGAGTTGTTGCGCCAGGTCGGCCTTGTTCCGTCCGAGATCGATCCCCCCAACGTCGACGAAGGCCCGCTGCCGCGCGAGCGCCCCGTGGCCTATGCGCGGCGCATCGCCGAGGCGAAGGCACGTGCGGTCGCGCCGCGGTTCGCCGACGATTATGTGCTCGCCGCCGACACGGTCGTGGCGGTCGGTACGCGCATGTTGCCGAAGCCCAACGACAGCAGTGAGGCGCGGCGTTTCCTCGAACTCCTGTCGGGCCGCCGTCATCGCGTGATCGGCGGGGTCGCTGTCGTCGACCGTCGAGGAGCGCTGCACCAGCGCATCGTCGTCAGCACCGTTCGGTTCAGCCGCCTGACCGTCGACGACATCGACGCCTACATTGCGACGGGCGAGTGGCGCGACAAGGCCGGCGGCTACGCCATCCAGGGTCGCGCGTCGGTGTTCGTCTCGTTCGTGTCCGGCTCGTATTCCAATATCGTCGGGCTTCCGCTGTTCGAGACGGTGCGTTTGCTCGACGGCGTCGGCTTCGCCGCGACTTGCCGGTAAGGGGGCAGTTCCCGTGATCGACGAGATCCTTGTCTCGGTATCGCCTGGCGAGACACGGATCGCCTGCCTTGAGCACGGCCGCGCGACCGAGCTTCACCGGTTCCTGCACGGCCGCAGCACGACGGTCGGCAATATCTATCTCGGCCGGATTACCCGGGTGGTTCCCGGCATGGGGGCGGCCTTTGTCGAATTCGGCGCGCCGAAGGCGGGCTTTCTGCCGTTGCCCGCCGAGAGCGCCGCGCGCGCGGCGCTGCACGAGGGCGCGCGCGTTCTGATCCAGGTGCTGCGCGAGCCGGAACGCGGCAAGGGTGCCCAGGTCTCGACCACGATCCGGTTGGCGGGACATCTTTTGGTGTACGTCCCGACCGGCGACGGTCCGCACGTCTCGCGGCGCATCGGTGACGAGCGGGAGATCGCGCGGCTCGTGGACGTGGTCCGGGGGATCACGGCGCCTGGCGAGGGCTGGATTGTCCGCACCAACGCGACGGGAGCGACGCCCGAGGAATTCGCGCGGGAGGCGGCGACGCTGCGCTCACTGTGGACGGATATCCAGGCGCGCGCGTCGCGCGGCTCGCCGCCGGCGGTCGTCCATGCCGAGCCCTCCCCCGTGGTCCGCATCCTGCGCGACAAGGTGTCGCCCGAGGTGCGGCGGATCGCGGTCGATGATGGCGAGGCATATACCGAGGCTGCAACCTTCCTCAAGACGTATCGTCCTGAACTCGTGAGTGCGCTGGTCAGCCATCGCGGTGGTGTCCCGCTGTTCGAACTCGACGGGGTCGAAGTCGAGTTCGATGCCGTGCGGCAACGACGCGTCGCACTTCCGTCCGGCGGTACGCTGGCGATCGAACGCACCGAAGCGCTGTGGGCAATCGACGTGAACACCGCGCGTAACGTCAGCGGCGCCTCGGCGCAGGCGACGATTCTCGCCACCAACCTCGAGGCGGCGACGGAAATTGCGCGGCAGATACGCCTGCGGGACCTCGGCGGTCTCATTGTCGTCGATTTCGTGCACATGGACGACGATCCGGTCGGGCGTAACGAAGTTCTCGATACGCTGCGTCGTGCCATGGTCGACGATCCAAGTCCGGCGCGCATGGCGGGCTTTTCGGAACTCGGCTTGATCGAAATGTCGCGCCGTCGCGTGCGACCGGCGATGGACGAAGATCTCCTCGCCGTGTGCGGCCGTTGCGAAGGAACTGGCTTCGTCCAGGTGCCGCTTGCCACGGCCCTCGCCGCTTTCCGCGAGGCGGCGCGCGGCGCGCCGCGAGCGCCGATCCGGATCGCTGTGTCTGCGTCCGTGGCGGCCGCCATGGACAGTCCGGAGGCGGCCGCAGGACGCGATGAACTCGCGCGGCGGGTGGGCCAGCCGGTCGACATCGTCGTCGACTCGACGCTCGCGGCCGATCGGTTCAGAGTGGAGTGATCCATGGCTGACGAAAAGATGCCTAAGAAGGGCGCATCGCCCCCAGCGCCGGGCGAGAGCCCGTCCAACGTCGCTCCGTTTGCCGCGACGGGGCGCGGCAAGCCGTGCCCGATCTGCGGCCGGCCGAGCAGCGTCGACATGCGGCCGTTCTGCTCGAAACGTTGTGCCGACATCGACCTCGGTCGGTGGCTTGGGGAGGAATATCGAATCCTGACCTCCGATCCGCCGGCTCCGGAAGACCAGGGAACACCTTCCGCAGGGCCGCGAAAACCATAGCGACGCCCGGCGGTTGCGCCGATGTTCTCGCCTTGCCACCGCAGCGGGTTTTGTCTATAAGCCCCTGTTTCCCGCGCGGGTACGTTCGTTACCCGCTCCTGTGTGCCCAGGTAGCTCAGCTGGTAGAGCAGCGGACTGAAAATCCGCGTGTCGCTGGTTCGATTCCGGCCCTGGGCACCATTGCCCTTCAAATGCCCCCGATGGCCCTCTGAGGCCCTGCTGCGCCCCGTCGTGCGCGGTTTGACACAGCGTAACGCGGCCGCCGATAATCCGCGCCTCGCGCTGTAGAAGAAAGGGAGGCGAATCCATGAGCTTTATGACCGCATTTGGCGTGGCCGCGCGCTCGGCCGCCGTGGCCGCGGCGGCACTTGCCGCACTCAGCTGGTCTCCGAACGCCCGCGCCGATGAGGCGGCCGGGGTCCAGGTCGCCCAAGCCAACCCGTCATGGATCGACCCCAAGCTGCTCGCCGAGGCGAAGAAGGAAGGATCCTTCACGCTGTATGGCTCGATGAACGAAGAGGAGGCGCTGCCGCTCCTCAAGAAGTTCGAGACCGCTAGCGGCCTCAAGACCGAGTACGTCCGCAATTCCGACACCGGACTGATGGCGCGCATCATGGTCGAGGTGCGGGCCAACAAGCAGTCGTGGGATGCGCTGCAGACGACGACCGTCAGCAAGATGCCCGAGCAACTGTTTGTCGCCTTCGATCCGCCCGAAGCCAAGAACATCATTCCTGAAGCGCGAGGCCCGAACAAAAAGTGGTACGGCGTTTATGCCAACTACAATTCGCCCGGATACAACACCAACCTGGTGAAGAAGGAAGACCTGCCGAAGACGTACGAGGACTTCCTCAAAAAGAAGGACTGGGTAGGCAAGGTCGCGATCGACTTCAGCGACCGCGAATGGCTGCGCGCCATGTACGAGCACTACGGCGAGGCCAAGGGTAAGAAGCTCGTCGATGACCTGATCCAGACGCTGAAGGTCGTCACCACCAACGGCCATCTTGCTCTGGCCCGCTCCGTGGGCGCCGGTGAGTACGCCGTCGAGCTGAACAACTATACGAACCTGATCGTCAACGTGAAGCTCGCAGGCGGGCCGACCGACTTCTGGGTGGTCGATCCGGTGGTGGTCTTCTTCGGTCAGATCGGCGTCAACGCCAAGGCGCCGCACCCGAACGCTGCGCGGCTGTTTGCCAACTTTATGCTGAGCCCCGAGGGCCAGAAGCAGCTCACCACCGCCGGGCGCATCCCGACCCGGCCGGACGTCGAGACCAATCCACCGGGCGTCCTTAAGGCGTTCGAGGGCCACAAGCTCAACGTCTCGACCATGACGTCGGAGGAGGACGAGCGCTGGATGAAGCGGTTCAAGGACACCTTCAGCCAGCCCCGCTAGCGCCGTTGTTCCCGTGACCGGAAAACGGTAAACATCGATCGCAACGGCCGGCCTCAGGAGGCCGGCCGTTTGCTTAATCACCAGGGCGCCGTTTGGCGCCAGTCTCGCGAGGAACCGGATTGGCTGTCGCCGACACCGTGGAACATCGCCCCGAGCTGCTTTCGCGCCTCGCGGCGCTCCTGCGCCCTTGGCCGCTGTTGCTCATCGCCTGCACCGTGGCAGCGGCTTGGCTGGTGTTCGTGCCCGTGGCGGCGCTGTTCTACACCGCGTTCACCGAGGACACTCCTTTCGGGCCCGGCGCGTTCACGCTAGCGAACTTTGTCCGCGCCTACGTCGACAATCACATCCTTCGGCTGCTGTGGAATTCGGTGGTGTTCGCGCTCGGGACCGGCGTCGTCACGTTCCTGCTTGGCGGCATCGTCGCCTGGGTCGTCGAACGTACCGATGCGCCGGGTCGCGGGATGTTCCATACGCTCGCGCTGCTGTCGTTCGCGCTCCCAGGTCTGCTCACGACCATGGCTTGGATGCTCATCCTGAGCCCCAACATCGGTTGGGTGAACACCGAGCTGAAGAACCTCTTCGGGTTCACGCAAGCCCCGTTCAACATCTACACCATGACGGGGATGATTTGGGCCCTTTCGAGCCATTACTTCCCGCTTGCCTACCTGCTGATGGGACCCGCGTTCCGCGTGCTCGACATTCGCATGGAGGAGGCGGCCGTAATCTCGGGCGCTCGCACGTGGCAAGTGGCGACACGGGTGACGTTGCCGCTCCTGCGCCCGGCGATCCTGTCGACGATGCTTCTGCTCTTCGTGCGCGGCCTCGAGTCGTTCGAAGTGCCACGTCTGATCGGCATGCCGGCGCGCATCAATGTGTTTACCACCGAGATCCAGTCGGCGACCCACGAAGTGCCGCCGCACCTCGGCGTCGCCGCATCGCTCGGCATGACGCTCCTGGTGATTTGCGTCGTCGGCGTCTATCTCTACCGCCGCGCTACCGCGAACGCCGAGGCCTTCGCGACCGTCACGGGTAAGGGCTATGCGCCGACACCTCAGCGGCTCGGAGCATGGCGCTGGCCCGTGTCCATTCTGACGATGCTGATGTTCATCGTTACCCTGGGCCTTCCGCTGTTTACGCTGGCCTGGCAGTCGTTGTTCCGCAATGCGACGCCACCGTCCCTCAGCGTGCTCGGAAACATGACGGTTGACGCCTACCGTTACGTTCTCGGGTATCCCGTGTTCCTTAATGCGGTGAAGAACAGCGTGTTCCTCGGGGCGATGGCTGCGACGTTCGTGATTGCCATCACTTTCATCATGGCATGGCTCGCCCAGCGAACGATGAAGCGCTATGGCTGGGTGCTCGACAGTCTGACGTTCATGCCGATCGCGGTGCCAAGCGTCATCATGGGCGCCAGCGTCTTGTTCGCGTACCTGGTGCTGCCGATCCCGGTCTACAACACGATCTGGATCCTGCTGATCGCCTATGTGACGATGTATCTGCCGTATGGCATGCGGTTCACGTCGGGCGGCATCGTTCAGATTCACCGCGAGCTGGAAGAAGTTGCCGAGGTTTCCGGCGCATCCTCTCCGCAGATTTTCGGCCGGGTCCTCTTGCCGCTGCTTGCGCCGGTGCTGCTCGCCGGCTGGCTCTACGTCTTTGTACTCGCGGTGCGCGAGCTTTCCGCGTCGATTTTCCTGGCCGGGCCGGGTACCCACGTGCTCGGTACCATCAGTCTGACGATGTGGGAGGAGGGTGGCAGCTACGGAGCTGTGTGCGCCATGGGCATCGTGCAGATCGTACCCTTGGTGTTCATCGTCATCATCATGCGTCGGCTGGAGGAGCGGGTCAGCGCCCGCCGCTAGCAGGGGGAACCATGCTCCGCATCGAACATCTCTTTAAGGAATTCGCCGCCGTCGGCAACGCCAAGGTCGCCGCCGTGCAGGACGTGAGCCTGAATGTGCCCGAAGGCAAGCTGCTGACGCTGCTCGGCCCGTCGGGCTGCGGCAAGACTACGACGTTGCGCTGCATCGCCGGCCTCGAGCGCCCCGACCAGGGGCGGATCGAGATCGGTGGCCGGACGATGTTCGACGCGGCCCACGGCGTGTTCGTGCCGCCCGCCGAGCGCGGCATCGGCATGGTGTTCCAGTCCTATGCCATCTGGCCGCACATGAGCGTGTTCGAAAATGTGGCATTCCCGCTGCGCGTCTCGCGTACGCGACGCTTCAACTCGTCCGAGATCGTTGCGAAGGTGAAGCGGGCGCTTGAGACCGTGCGCCTCGGCGGCTACGAAAATCGCCGCGCCACCCAACTCTCCGGTGGCCAGCAGCAGCGTCTGGCGCTGGCCCGGGGTCTCGTCGGCGAGCCGCGGCTTCTGCTGCTCGACGAGCCGCTTTCGAATCTCGATGCCAAGCTCCGAGAGCAGATGCGCTTCGAGCTGAAGCACCTCCAGACTACCCTCGGTCTGACTGCCGTCTACGTCACGCACGACCAGTCGGAGGCGCTGGCGCTCTCCGACGAGATTGCGGTCTTCAACCAGGGGCGGATCGTCCAACTCGGCTCGCCGCTCGACATCTACCGGCACCCGAACTCGGAGTTCGTCGCCGACTTCGTCGGCTCCACGAATTTCCTGCGCGGTTCGGTGCGCGCGACGGCGCCGATCGGCGCGGTGGGGCAGGTCGAGACCGCCCAGGGCACGTTTGCGTGCACGTTCGC
The DNA here is from genome assembly GCA_035493495.1 of Alphaproteobacteria bacterium. Classification (GTDB taxonomy): domain Bacteria; phylum Pseudomonadota; class Alphaproteobacteria; order SMXQ01; family SMXQ01; genus DATJIG01. The sequence goes on along the minus strand of DATJIG010000152.1, from coordinate 30,461 downwards.
GGCGGCGCTGGCGGAGGGCGCGAAGACTGTCGTCTCGATCCGTCCCGAGGACATCGGCATTGCCGCCGACGGAGAGGGCGTGCGCGGCACGATCACGGCCAAGGTATTCCTCGGCGAGGTGATCGACTACCTGGTGTCACTCAGCGGCCAGGAAGTTCGGGTTCGGCACCGTGCCCGGCGTGAATACGATCACGCCGTTGGCGCCACGGTGATGCTGACGCTGCCGTCGGATAAGGCGCTGGCCATGGTCGACGAGAAGTCCGCCTGATGGAAGATCAGGAACTCCTGTCGTCGCTGCGGGCCGCGATCGATCGTGGCGACGTCGAGACGTCGCTCGACATCAAGCGCCAGCACCACGTCGATTCGCCGCTGTACCGCGAGAGCGATTCGTCGCCCTTCCTCTATGTTTGCATGCTGGCGATCGGCGCCGTGGGGTGGTTCTACGGCTGGCAGGCAGGTATCGGGGCGTTCGTCGTGGCGGCGCTGCTCTATATGGTCGGCGTCCGTCGGTTCGTGGCCGTCCGCATGCGTCGCCGATTCACGAATGAGGTGCTGGTCGATCCCGAGAAGTTCCGCAAAGCGTGGAAGCTGAAGGGCCTTGCGTTTCGCCACAAGGCGAGCGGCATCGTCTGCGAGTCGCCTGACGGCCTGTGGCGAAGCTTCGTGATCGAGCGCTGCCGCTGACGTAGGCCACGCTACATCTTTTCCAGATACTTACGCACCTTCTCCACCGCAGCCGGGGGAGCGCCGTACATCTTGTCGAGCAGCTTCTGGATCTCGGCGCCGCCCACTGGGTCGATGTCGAGCTGCCGTTTTTCGGCGTCGGCACGGAACGCCGGGTCCTTCATCGTATCGTCGAATGCGCGGCGCAGGATCGCGACCACCGGCTGAGGCACATCGGGCGGAGCGATGTAGGGGCGGCCGAATTGCTGCGGGCCGAGCAGCAGGTCCATCGCCGCGCGATCGTCGTCGTTGCGGGCGTAGTCGTAGATCCAGGAAACGTTCGGTAGTTCGGGATGCTTCTCGAGGCCGAACTGGATGAATACCCGCACCTGATTGTTGCGCAGCCACTCGCCGCCGGTCGCCTTCAGGCTCGCCCAGGTGATCCCGACGTTGCCGGTGACCTCGCCGCGCTCCATCGCCAGCATGCCTTCCTTCGTGCCCTTGTAGCCGGAAACCACCTTGAACTTGGTGCCGAGGAGGCCGTTGGTGAAATCGGGATAGGTGTCCGTGGAACCGCCGGAGCCGGCGACCACGAGCTGTTCCTTCAACGCGTCGTCGAACGTCTTGATCGCGGTCGTGTGCCAGGCCACTCCGACGTGATTCTCCGTCAGCGCGCTGCCAATCCAGTTGAAGCGGCGGGGATCGAACTTGACCCGGTCGGGATGGACCATCGGATCGAGCGAGATCTGTGGATTGACGGCACCGATCTCTGTCCCGTCACGCGGCCCAATGTTGTAGACGTGATTTGCCAGTACCAGCGAGCCCGCGCCTGGCATGTTCTGCACGATAATCTGCGGTTGCCCCGGAATGTGGCGCGGGATGTAGGCCGCAATCACACGCGCAAAAGTATCGTACCCGCCGCCGGTCGATGAGCCGACGTAAAGCCGGACCTGCTTTCCTTTGAAGTACTCGGACGAGTCCTGTCCTCGGGCCGAGGGAGGCGACGCGAACGCTGCGATCAACGCTCCACACCACGCATACGCCAGCCAACGCCGCATGCTTGCCTCCGCACCCTGTCACGCGACCATCGTTCTGTGCGATGGCCTTCGAGGAAGCATAGCGAGAGCCGATCATCGCGGCGAGGGGCTGAACTCATTCCTTGATACGCTGCCGGGGAAGCGTGCACCGGCCGGCGATCCGATCACCTCGGTGAGCTGCCCAAGCCGCCTTGCGCATCGCCGCACGGCCTCTTACGTAATTTTGCGTAATGACGATGACGCGCGCGGCTGCCCGATCATCGGTCAGCGGTGCGTCCGACAAAAAATATTTTTTGGTCCATCGACGGACAATCCCTGGCGGTTTGCTTCTTCCGCGCGGTGTTATACGTGGAAACCCTCATGATTCAGTGGCTTACGTGTAACTACTCATAAACGCGGGTGAATACCTACGAAGAACAGAGTCCGTGGAATCACTCATGTGTGAGCGTCAAACTCCTTAAAACATGTTGTTTTTCAGATCGCATTCCGGCATGGACTAGCGGCGTTGGTTTTTGTGATAAGCCCGGGTCGCTGGCAGTACCGCCAACGGGGGGATAGTGAAGAAAAGCCAGGGAGCTTTCACGGAGACAGGATGGTGGCGCCGCCTATTCGCGGTGTTCGCCGTGATGTTTCTCGTGGCGTCATTGATCGGTGGCATCGAAGTGCTCGCTCCGCCTCTGGAGGCGGACGACGTCGAGTGCGCGCCGACTCTCGATGTGGTGCTCGTCGAGCCGCGCGTGCTCAGGGATGACAATGTCGTCCGCGTCGTGCGTCGCAAGCCGGTCGCCGAACTTCCAACCAGCACGTTCATTCCCGTCGCGACACTGCCTGCCGAAAGTCAGGTGCTGTCGCTGCTGAGAGGTGGTGGGCGACAACGCACCGTTCATCCCACCGGACCGCCGCTCGTCGCCGCCTGACCCGGCACACGCCGGGTAAGACATCTGCGCGCCGACTCAGCCGATCACCAAAGGTGACGGCGCAACAACAAACCGAAGACGAATACGCCCGTATTGCGGGCAAGGCGTTCGGGTGACGGTTTTCAAGTCACCGAAGTGATGGATGACACATGGACTCAATTGCACAGTTTTTCGTGAGCGAAGGAGTGGTGGCTGCGGCCGCCGGTAAGGCCTTCATCATTATGATGGACCCGTTGCGCCTCGGGTTCCTTTGCGCGGGGGCAATCCTCGGTCTGACGCTCGGCATCATCCCGGGCATCGGCGGTCTGGCCGGCACGGCGATGCTGCTGCCGTTCACGTTTGACATGGATCCCTACACCGCGTTCGCCTTCCTGTTGGGCCTCGGCTCCACGACGGCGACGGGTGACCCGATTCCCGCAATTCTGTTCGGCGTGCCCGGAGGTGCCGCCTCCGCGGCCACCGTGCTTGACGGCTACCCGATGGCCAAGAATGGCGAGGCGGGCCGGGCGCTGTCGGCGGCCTACATGTCGTCGCTGATGGGCGGCCTGTTCGGCGCGGCTCTTATGGCGATTACCATTCCGATCCTGCGCCCGGTGATGCTGTTCATCGGCTCGCCCGAGCTTCTCGGCTTCGCCGTGTTCGGCATGTCGATGGTCGCCGTTCTGTCGGGCAGCGCTCCGCTGCGCGGCATGGCTGCCGGCTGCTTCGGCATCATGCTGGCGATGATCGGATCGGACCCGCAGACCGGCACACTGCGCTGGACCTTCGACAGCCTGTACCTGTGGGACGGTCTGCCGCTGACGCCTCTCGTGCTCGGCCTCTACGCACTGCCCGAACTCTGCGACCTTCTCGTCCTCCGTACGTCGGTGGCCGCAGGGGGCGTCGGTCGTGAGGTCTACAAGGGCCAGTGGCAGGGCGTGAAGGATTGCTTCACCCACTGGTGGCTGATCATGCGCTGCTCGTGGATCGGCGGCGGCATCGGCTCGATCCCCGGCATCAGCGCCGCGGTGGTCGACTGGCTCGCCTACGGCCACGCGTTGCGTACCGAAAAAGGCGCGTCCAAGACCTTCGGCACTGGTGACGTGCGCGGTGTCATCGCCTCCGAATCGTCGAACAACGCCAAGGAAGGTGGCGCGCTGGTTCCGACCGTGGCGTTCGGCGTTCCGGGCTCGGCCACGATGGCCATTCTGCTCGGTGCGTTCCTGATCCATGGCCTCGTCCCGGGCCCGGACATGCTCACGAAGAACCTCGACATCACCTTCTCGATGGTGTGGTCGATCGCTCTCGCGAACATCCTGGGTGCGGGCATGTGCTACGCGTTCAGTCCCCAGTTCGCCAAGCTGGCGACGCTCCGCTACACGCTGGTCCTGCCGGCGGTGCTGGGCATCGTCTACCTCGGGGCGTTTGAGGCGACCCGTCAGTGGGGCGACCTCTACGCGCTGCTGTTCTTCGGCGTGCTCGGCTGGGTTATGAAGCAGTTCAAGTGGCCGCGTCCGCCGCTGATTCTGGGCGTGGTGCTGGGCGACATCATCGAGCGTTACCTGTTCATCTCGGTCGAGCGCTACGGCATCGAGTGGATGACGCGCCCGGTCGTGGCGATCATGTTCATCCTGGCGTTCGTTGGCCTGTTGAAGCCGTTCATCCAGGACGTCCGCATCCAAGGCGGCGTCCGCAAGATGCTGACGCAGTGGCAGGCGCCGCGGTTCAAAGTATCGCAGCTCTTCACGATCTACTTCTTTGTGATGATGGCGTCGATGCTGTGGATGGCGAGCAGGTGGAACTTCGACGCGCGCATCGTCCCGATGATCGTCGGCGGCATCGGCACTCTGATGGTGGCGATCAGCCTGTTCAACGAGATGTGCCGCAAGCCCTCGGCCAAATCGGTCGCAGGACTCGCGGAAGCGGCCGAGCAAGAAGTGGAGCAGAAGATCCACATGGACCTTGACTCCGGCACCAGCCATCTCTCGAACCGGGAGGTGATCGGCCGCGCGGCACTGTTCTTCGGCTACCTGCTCGGCTTCATGGCTGTGATGTCGGTGATCGGATTGATCCCGACTGCCGGTCTCTTCGTCGTGTTCTTCATGCGATACGAAGGGAAGGAGCGGTGGACGCTGACGCTGACCTACGCGGCCTGCACCGTTGCGCTGATCTACGGCATGTTCGATCAGGTCATGGCAGTGCCGTGGCCGCAGACCTTGCTCGGGCAGTGGTTCCCCGAGCTCAAGAACATCATTCCGTCGATGTAAGCGACGGATCCTTGGAGAAACTGGGGCGGGTGGCAACACCCGCCCCTCTTTTTTGAGTTAGCCGCGTCGTGCCGCTGCCGCCATATCGGCGAATTCGTTCCGCCATGCCTCGGACAGGCCGGGCAGGGCCGCGACGACCTCGAGCCGGGCCGCGTCGTTGCGCGCCGTCAGAAACGCCGACATCAGATCGGTGATGGTGAGAGGTGTCGTGGCCGTCGATGTGCGTTCCACGGCGTCGCCGGCGGCGATTGCACCCGTTTCAATGACCCGCAGGTAGAAGCCGACCCGGTTCACCCGGGCGAACTCGACCGGGAAGCGCTCATCACCCATATGGATACCGAGCTTGTAACAGGGCACGCGCGGCTGGCTGACCTCGAGCAGCGCGTTGCCGATGCGGAAGCGGTCGCCGACGCGTACATTCGACGAGGCAAAGCCCTCGATCGTCAGGTTTTCGCCGAATGCGCCGGGGCCGAGCGGGCGCCCGAGCCGCTGCTCCCAATAGGCCGCATCGGAGCGGTCGTAGACGTAAACCGCTTTCTCCGTCCCGCCGTGGTTGATGAGGTCGGCCTGGCCGTCGCCGTACAAGCCGTTCGCCGTCACTGCGACGGGGCCTGCGACCGGTTGTTTGGCGATGCCGGAGCATACCGGCTCGCCGCCGCGCTCGCCGATGACGCGCGGCAGGCTGACGTTGACCGAGAGAACGCGCCCGGTCACTTCGCGGGCGCGGACTGGGCGCCGATGGTCCGCTTCAGGAAGGCAAGCCCCTTAGTCCAGGAATCCTCGGCCGCCTGGGGGCGGAGCTGCTCGGGCCGGACGAAGTTCTGGAAGGCGTGGCCCGCGCCGTCGTAGCGGTGGAATTCGTGAGGTACGCCCAGCCGCTTGAGCTCGGCGTCAATGCGGTCGACGTCGGCGGGCGACGGGTTTTTGTCGTCGTTACCGAAGAAGCCGATGACCGAGCCTTTGAGGCCCGGCAGCCGCTCGAACGCCGACGGGCCTTCACCCCACGGCTTGAACATGTTGCCGCAATAGTGGATGACCGCGGCGCGGAAGTAAGGCGTCGACGATGCACCGAGGAACGCCGCGCGTCCACCCATACAGTGGCCCAGGATTGCCATGCGGTCGGGGGAGGCGAGGCCCGTGCGGATCAGATGCTCGGCGGCGGCCGAAGTGTCTTCGAGCACGTCGGCGTCGCGCAACAGCGACAGCACCTCGGGGTTCTCGACCCCGCCCGGAACGCGGTGGAACAGATCGGGGGCCGCGGCGGCGAAACCGGCGGCGGCCAGGCGGTCGACGCGGTCCTTGGTGAAATTGTCGATTCCGGCGCGGTGGAACATGACGACGACAGCCGGGAACGGGCCCTTGCCCTCGGGGGTGGCAACGTAGACCGACATCGGCTTCCCGGCGACGGTAATGGTGTCCATACGCGACGGCATAGCGACCTCATCGATAGCTGCGGGGATGGGGACCGCGATCGCGCCCTACAGCACGCGATCGCGCGGCTCAGTGGACGCCGATCGCGGGCGGCACGTAGAACGGCGGATCGGGCCAGTAATCGACGAACATGTTCACGCGACGCGCGCCACCAGGGTTCTTCACCGAATGCGTCACGCGGTTGTTGAAGTCGTAGATGCGCCCGGGACGCATCGAGAACTTCTTCTTCGAGATCTTGTAACGGACGTCGCCGGCGCCGGTCAGCGGAACGTGGAGGCGGTGGCATACGGCGGCATACGGCTGGCCGTCGATGTGGGGCAGTATCTCGGCGTGGGGATTGAGTGCGACGAGCGCGATCCGCACGATGATGCCGCGCTCCGTGCGCACCGGTCGGATCGCCTGCTCGATCAGCGGCGCCAGCACAGCGCGGTACTCCTCCCATTCGCGGAACGTGTAGACGGGCCCCATCGCCGTCTCGTCCTTGGCGACTGGCAGGAAGGGTGCCGGATCTAGGCCTTTCGGCTGGGCCCACTCGCGGACCAAATCGCCCAACTCATGCGCTCCCCACGGGTTCTCGTCGCGGACCCACTCGTGGCGCAGGATGATGGTCTGGGTCGCGGCATGGACCTTATCGGCCAGCATTTCCTGCCGGAACGTGTTGCGCGTCCAGGCGTCGTCGGGCAGGGCGGCGACGAAATCCGCCGCTGCGCCTACGTCGATCGCGCCCAGGTCGCGGAAGGGTACGCCGATATCCATCTCTGCCCCGCTTCGTACGGCATCGCAAAAGGTGCTGGCCGGGAACATTTTACCGGCTATGCGAGTTTCGCGAAAGCAACGGGATGCCGCTCGCCCCAGCCCTTACAGGGTGGGATGCGGCGGCTCCAGGGACCCGCGAGGGACCCGCGAGGGACCCGCGCGCAGGTTTTGCAACCGCATCCCAACCGCCAAGGAGGGGTCCATGCCCAAAAGTGAACCGGAAGTGCTTTCCGCCCAGCGGGCTACGGTGCCGGCACGCAGCTCTTGGTCGCTGAACGACCTTCAGCGCCAAGTCGACCGGTTGTTCGACGACTTCGGTCGCACCTTCTTCGACCCACCGTTTCGCCGTTCTGAAGCCGTCGTCCCGATGATGTCGACGCGCGCCAACGTCGCCGAGACCGAAAACGCCTATGAGATCGAGATGGAATTGCCTGGTCTTGGAGAGAAGGACATCGACGTCAAGCTGTCGGGGGATATCCTGACGGTCTCGGGCGAACGCAAGGAGGAGACGGACGAGGAAAAGAAGGAGTACCATCTGGTCGAACGCATGTACGGCTCGTTCAGCCGCTCCTTCACGCTCCCCGACAACGTCGCCCAGGACAAAATTGCCGCTTCGTTCAAGCACGGCGTGCTCAAGATCGGTCTGCCCAAGAAGCAGATGAGCAAGCCGGGCGAGGGCGAGAAGAAGATCGACATCAAAGCTGAATAACGGAAGGGTCGGCGCGTCTCCGACAGCGTGACGCGCCGTGTCCCGATCAGACGGATGCCGCCCGCTCGAGATACGCCGGCGCCGCGAACGCGGCACAGTGGATGTCGGGCGTGTAGTACTGCGTCTTGAGCCTTGCGGCCCGGAAGCGGCGAACAAGGGTGGCGCGCGGGACGCGCCGGTTGCGCGGGTCTTGACTCGACCATGACAGCGCCATGAAGCCGCCGACGTAGGTCGGTACCGGCACGAACAGAAATCCTGAGACCTTGAACAGGCGGCGGAGACGTTTCCGTGTCGTCGCGAGTTCGTCGCGCTGCAGGAACGGCACGCCGTTCTGTGTCACCAGGATGCCGCGCGGCGTCAGGCAGCGCTTGCAAGCTGCGTAGAAGTCGGTCCCGAACAGGACCTCAGCCGCTCCGATCGGGTCGGTCGAATCGACGAGGATGACGTCGAATTTTTCCTTAGTCTCGGCGACGTACTTCACGCCGTCGGCAATCACGAGGTCGGTGCGCCGGTCCTCGAACGCTTTGCCGCAGATCGAGGGCAGGTACTTCTTGCAGACCTCGACCACCGACCCGTCGATCTCGACCATCGTTGCACGCGTGACGGTCCGGTGCTTCAACACCTCCTCGAGGATGCCGCCGTCGCCGCCGCCGATGATCAGCACCTTGCGCGCGCGTCCGTGCGCCAGCAGCGCCGGGTGGACCATCATCTCATGGTAGAAGAACTCGTCACGCTCGGTGGTCTGGCAGACGCCGTCGAGCGCGAGCACGCGGCCGAAGGCCGGCGTCTCGTGTATCTCGAGGGCCTGGAACGGCGTCTTCTTGCGGTAGAGCGTCCGGGTCACGAGGAAACGCTGCCCATAGTCCGGGTAGAGCGTTTCCTCGAACCATTTCCGGGTCACTCGACCATGCCCCGCTTGTGCTCGGAGATCTGCACATGCGATGGGCCGAACGTGTCCCGCAGGACCGCGATCGCCTTGTGAGGCTCGGCGGCGCCGCACATGAAGATGTCGACTGCCGCGTAACCGCGCTCCGGCCAGGTGTGGATGCTGATGTGGGACTCCGCCAGCACCGCGACTCCCGAGATCCCACCGTTCTCGCTGAAGCGATGGACGTGAACGTAGAGAAGGGTCGCACCGCACGTTGTCGTCACGTCGCGCAGCATCTGCTCGACGGTATCGCCGTCGTCGAGACTGCTCGCGCCCCACAGATCCACGATCAGGTGCGTGCCCGCGAACTTCAGCCCGTTCTTCTCGACGAAGTAATCCTTGCCGTTGGACGTCATGTCGCGATTGGCCGCAGCCAGGCTTATGCCCGTCATGTGGCCGAGTTCGACGACGACGCCCGATTTCCGAGCGGACAGTTTGCGCGGCATTCCACCCCCTCCAACGGGAAGATTGGGTTCCAAAGTCAGGGGGCTATGTGGGGCAATTCACCCCTCAATGCAAGAAAAAATCCCAGTGCTTCCGGAATCGGAACGTGTGTCACGGGGGCCGCATTTGTGCGCCGCGGCGTGACACAAATTCCGACACGCGCAGTGAACGATTTAGAGGATTTTTCCGGGGTTCATGATGCCGGCGGGATCGAACGCGGTCTTGATCCGCTGCATCAGTTCGAGCTCGAGCGGCGAGCGGTAGCGCCTGAGCTCGCCTTTCTTGAGCACGCCGATTCCATGCTCGGCCGAGAACGAGCCGCCGAGCGCCGCGACAATGTCGTGCACGACGCGGTTCAGCCGCTCCCATTCCTTGAGGAAGGTGCCCTTGTCGGCTCCGACCGGCTGACTGACGTTGAAGTGGATATTGCCGTCGCCCATGTGACCGAAGGCGAAGACGCGCGCGCCTGGCAGTGCGGCCTCGATCGCGGCCGTTCCCTTCGCGATGAAGTCGGGAATTCTGGAGACCGGCACTGAGACGTCGTGCTTGATCGAGCCGCCCTCGCGGGTCTGGCTCTCGGGAAGGACCTCGCGGAGGTGCCACAGTGTCCTTCTCTGCGCCTCGCTGGCGGCGATGGTTGCGTCCAGAATTCGGCCGCTTTCCAGCGCCGTCTCGAGAAAGCCCTCCAGTCGCTGGCGTAGTCCATCGCCGCTTTCGGGCGAGGTGAGCTCGATCAGCACGTACCATGGCGACTGCGTCGCCAGCGGCGTCGGAGTTCCGAAATGCTTTGTCACCAGTTCGACGCCGAGGCGCGGCACGAGCTCGAATGCGGACACGGCATCGCCAGATGCCGCGCGCGCTTCGTTGAGAAGGAGCAGCGCGGAGCGGACGTCCGGCACGGCGACGAACGCCGTCTCGCGGCTCGCCGGCAGAGGGAACAGCTTGAGCACCGCGGCGGTGATGACGCCGAGCGTTCCTTCGGCGCCGACGAACAGATGCTTGAGGTCGTAGCCGGTGTTGTCCTTGCGCAGTCCGCGCAATCCGTTCCATACGCGGCCATCGGCAAGCACCACCTCGAGGCCCAGCAACAGCTCCCGGGCGTTGCCGTAGCGAAGAACGCCGACGCCGCCCGCGTTGGTCGACAGATTCCCGCCGATCATGCAGCTTCCCTCGGCGCCGAGACTGAGGGGAAACAGCCGTCCCGCCTCGCGCGCCTTGTCCTGCAGATCCTTGAGTACGCACCCGGCCTCGACCGTCATCGTGTTGTTGACGGCATCGATCGCCCGCACGCGATTCATCCGGCCGAGACTGAGGACGATCCCCTGCGCACCCGCGGGCGGTACCGAGCCACCGACCAGGCCGGTGTTGCCGCCCTGCGGGACGATCGGCAGTCGCGCATCCGCCGCGATCCGGACGACGTCCGACACCTCGGTCGTGGAAGTTGGTCGCACGACGGCCAGGGTGCTGCCGTGAAACAGATCGCGCTGGTCGTTGATGTGAGGGGCGATCTCGGAGGGCTCCTCGATCATGCCCTTGGCACCGACGACCTGGCGGATGGCGGCGAGCGCCGCGTGGGGATCCATGCACATCTCCCAGAAAAGGCGATTAAAGCCCGCGCCGCGCCCCTCTGCAACGCGGGCTGAGAGTCAGGCCGGCGTTGCGGCGCGCTTCAGGCGGTCGTTGATCGCCTCACCAAGCCCGTTGTCCGGAATCGGCATGACAGCGATGGCGGCATAGCGCGGTTGGTCCAGCGCGCGCAGCATCCGGAACAGGTTTGCCGCCGCTTCGGCGAGATCGCCGCGCGTGCTGAGGTTGAGCACGCCGTCGCCGATCGGCGCATCCGCCCCGAACGCGAGCAGTGCCTCGCCGGCGCGACGCTTCGCAGCGTTGAGCCGCACCGGACGGCCGGGTGCGTAGTGGCGCGCGAGCATCCCGGGTGACGCGAGGCCTTCGTCTTCGCCGCCGACCGGCGCGGCGCGGGCGATCTCGGTCCCGAGGGCAGCGCTCAGCGCTTCGGCCGTGACCGCTCCCGGACGCAGCAATATGGGGACCATCGCGGACAGGTCGAGCACGGTCGACTCGATGCCGACCGCGCACGGACCTCCGTCGAGCACGAGATCGACCGCACCGCCGAGAGACTGCGCGACGTGTTCGGCTGTCGTCGGGCTGACCTCGCCCGAGCGGTTTGCCGAAGGCGCGGCGATGGGCCTATCGGCCTTCCTGAGAAGGTCGCGAGCGACCGGATGCGCGGGGCTGCGTATTGCGGCGGTGTCGAGGCCGGCTGAAACCAGGAGCGACAGCCTGCAGTCGGCGCGTCGCGGCAGCACCAGCGTCAGCGGTCCGGGCCAGAAGATGTCCGCCAGGCGCGACGCGCGCTCGTCGATCAGGACGTGGGCTGCGGCTCCCGTCACATCGAGCACGTGGACGATGAGTGGATTGAAGCGTGGCCGGCCCTTCGCCGCGAAGACTGCGGCGCAGGCCGCGTCGTCGGTCGCGTTGGCGCCAAGGCCATACACCGTCTCGGTGGGGAACGCGACCAGACGGCCCGCGCGGATCAGCCCGGCCGCGTCGTCGATCGCATCGGCCGTGGCGATGGCGACCCGTGGACCCGCAGTCATGGCAGCGCTCGCCCGCGGGCGACGAAGCCCGGGTTCAGGAAATTCGGCTTGCCGTAGCGCATCGGGGCGCCATCGAACGTCGTGACGGTTCCACCCGCTGCCTCGAGCACCGCCTGGCCGGCGGCGATGTCCCATTCCGAGGTCGGGCCGAAGCGCGGATAAAGATCGGCGACACCTTCGGCAATGCGACAGAACTTGAGGGAGCTGCCGACCCCACGGCGTTCGGCCACTTTGATGTCCCTGAGGAACGCGTCGACGTCGACATTGTTGTCGTGCGATCGGCTCGCCAGCACGACTACGCCCTCGCCCGGGGGCGTGCGGGCGGCGATTGGCGCCAGCGGGCCGCCCATCACGCCGCCGCGCGCGGTCCCGGGGCCAGCTCCCGTATAGATGCTGCCGAGCGCCGGGATGGCGACCACGCCGAGCGTCGGACGTCCATTCTCGATCAGCGCGACGTTGACCGTGAAATCACCGCTGCGCGCGACGAACTCCTTGGTACCGTCCAGGGGATCGACCAACCAGAAGATATCGCCGACGGAGTGAATGGCATTCGGGCCGCCTTGGGCTTCCTCGGAGATCACCGGCACGTCGGGAAGCAGCGCCTTGAGCCGCGGCATAATGACGCGCTCCGCGGCCTCGTCGGCTTCGGTCACAGGACTGGCATCGGGCTTTGCGCGTACCGCGAAGGCGGTGCTGTAAACGGCGAGGATGACCGACGATGCCGCTTCGACGGCGGCGACGAGGTCGGGCAGCAGTCGGTCATAAGCGATGGATTGAGCGGGCATGAGGGCGGTTCGTTCGCGAGAGTGCGCCTAGGCGATATAGGGGAAGTGCCCGGCGGGCAAGCCCTCATCTTTCAACTCGGGTGGCGTGCCTACGGGCTCGCCATTTCCTCGAGCAGGCGATCGCGTCCCGGCGAGACTTGGCCCCGCCGGTAGACCGCGGAGATGTCGATCTTTCCAAACGTAGGCCCGAGATCGACATAGCCGAGCCGCATGCTCGGCTCGTGGCGGACGCAGAGCGTATGGACGATCGCCAGTCCCACATCGCGCTCGGCGAATGCGCGTGCCGTCAAGCAGTTACCAGATTCGATGAAGCCGCGCGGCTTGACACCGGCGTCGGCGAACGTGCGCTCGATCATCTTGCGGGTGGTCGAATGTCGCGGCAGGACGAGGAGCTTGTGCCGGGCGATCTCCTCGAGCCGCGGCGCCTTCCGGCGCAGCAGGGGATGATCGGTGGCGCAGGCAAGCGACATCGTCGTGCGGACGATGGTTTCGCGCTGCAGCGCCTTCGGGACCTTCGAGAAACAGTTGACGCCGACGTCCACGACCCCTTCGGTCAGGAGATCGAGAGTCTCGGACGCCTTGTGAATCTGCAAACCGAGTTCCACGGCGGGAAAGCGCTTCATGAAGGCGCTGATCTTGGGCGCGAAATACCAGGCGACGTCGCTGCCGATCGAAACCGTGAGACGCCCGGCCGGCGATGTTCCGGAGGAGAGGGTGCCGAACGCCCGCTCGACCCGATCGAAGATCGCTTCGACTTCGGCAACGAAGCTTTCGCCGGCTTGCGTGAGGACGAGGCGGTTGGGCAAGCGTTGGAACAACTCGACCCCGAGGTCCTCCTCCAGGCGGCGTATCTTGAACGAGACCGCCGGCACCGTCAGGTTGAGGCGCGCCGCGGCGCGGCGGAGGCTGCCGTGCTTGGCTGTGAGGTAAAGCGCCCGCAGCTTCCGGAGATCAACCGAATCCAGATTCATGGTGCTGCCGAGGTTAAAAACAATCTTACCTCATATATACCAAATTCTAAATTTACAGGGGGGTACGCCCCTCGTAGGGTGCGGCCAAATTGGCCTGTTTCGTGCGGCGCGGCCGCCGCCATCTGGAGGAAAGCTGACCATGGTTGCCAAGACGATCGATTCTGACGCCCACGTGCTGGAGAACCCCTACACTTGGGAATTCATCGAGGCGACCCACAAGAAGTATACGCCGCTCGTCGTTTACGGCAGCGAGGCGCGGACGGCCGGGTCCGGCAACATCCAGAAGGAATACTGGGTCATCGACAACCGCCTGCAGCCGAAGGAAGCCAACGTCGGCCTCGATACGGCCCAGGAGTCGCGCGAGATGAAGGACATCGCCGGGCGGCTCAAGCACATGGACGAGCTCAAGATCGACGTCCAGGTGCTCTACCCGACCATCTTCCTGCGTCCGCTCACGCTGAACGTCGACTGCGAGCTCGCGCTGACGAAGGCGTACAATCGCTGGCTCGCCGAAATCTCGAAGAAGGGCAGCGGCCGCCTGCCCTGGGTGGCCTGCCCGCCGCTCTACTCCATGGACAAGGTCCGCGCCGAGATGGAGTGGGCGAAGGACAACGGCGCATGCGGCATCTTCATGCGCGGGCTCGAGTGCGAGCGCCGCCTGAGCGATCCCTATTTCAATCCGCTGTGGGAAATCGCCGGCGACCTCGACCTGCCGCTGTGCCTGCACTCCGGCACCGGCGCCTTCCAGGTGCACGACTTCTTCGCGGGCGACAGCGGCTTCAGCCGCTTTAAGCTGTCGGTGGTCAGCGCCTTCCATGAGTTGCTGTGGAACGACATTCCCGCAAAGTTCCCGAAGACGCGATGGGGCTTCGTCGAGGTGTCGAGCCAATGGCTGCCGTACGTGCTCAACGACCTTGGGCTCCGCTTCAAGCGGCGCGGCAAGCGGCTCTCGGCGAACGTTCTTAAGGACAACCGCATGTACGTCGCCGTGCAGGTGACGGACGATCTCAAGCAGATCGTCGATCTCGTCGGCACGGACAATCTCGTCGTCGGCACCGACTACGGTCACAACGACACGTCGAGCGAGATCGAGGCGCTGCGCCTCCTCAAGACCAACGGCCAGCTTCCGACAGCTGTCGTCGACAAGATCCTCGGCGACAACGCGCGGGCGCTGTACGGGCTCAACTGAAAGCGGCGCATCACGGCGAGCGGCGGCCCCGTTCCCATGGTGCGAGCCTTTATGCCTGCCCGGGGCCAGAATCGCTGTTAAGGTGGATCGCCGGAAAAAAACACGGAGGCACCGTCATGATCCGTCATCTCCGATTCGTTGCGCTGACGCTGGCCGCGGTTCTCGTCTGCGGCGCGGTCTCGGCCGAGAACCTCAAGTTCGCGACCGGCCGCCAGGGCGGCTCGCAGTATCCGGTGAGCGTGGCGCTCTCCCAGGTTATTCAGAAGGTTCCCGGCATCGGCGAGGTTTCGCTTGTTCCCGGCGGCGGCACCGGGAACGTCATTTCCGTCGGCACCGACAAGACCCAGATTGGAATCACCCTCTCGAACGATGCCGTCGCCGGCATCAAAGGCGAGGCGCCGTTCAAGAACAAGCTGCCGGATCTGGTTCAGCTCTTCGCGCTCCACGCGTTTAACGTCGCGATCGTCGTGCCCGCCGATTCCGACATCAAAACGTTCAAGGATCTCGCGGGCCACAAGGTGAACTCGGGGCCGGTGGGCTACACGATCAACACGCTATCGCGCCGGATCTACAAGATGACCGGGATCGAAAGCAAAGTGCATCAGAGCTATCTGCAGATCGGCGATGCCGTCGAGCAGTTCAAGGACGGCCACCTTGACGCGCTCTTCTATGCGCCGAGCGACTGGTACGGTCCCTTCATCGAGCTTGCCCAATCCCGCCACCTGCGCCTGATCCAGTTGCCGCGCGAGGTCATGGATTCGCTGCTCAAGTCGGACCCGAGCTTCATCGAGAAGAAGTTCCCGCTGCAGAAGGGCATCTACGAGAATCTCGAAAATCAGGTCGACACGCTCGCCAACCGGAACCTGATCGTCGCCAACAAGAAGGCGGTCAGCGATCAGCAGGCCTACGACATCGTCAAGGCGGTGGCCGAGAACTGGGACAAGATTGCGCCGTCGGAGCCGTCCTTCAGGCTGTTCAAGGTGCCCGAGCTTGCCGAGGCCTCGGGCATTCCAATTCATCCGGGGGCGCTGCGGTATTTCCGCGAGCGTGGCTGGGCTAAGTAGCGCTTGGAAGCGGGCAAAGAGTGAGCTTCCTCCGCTCCGAGGGGGAGTGTTTCTGACATGGCGGATTTTTGGCTGCGGGAAAGCCGGGCCGTCGCGGCGCGCTGGATCGCGATCGCGATGGCTCTCTTTCAGATGTACACGGCGCTGTTCGGAAACTACGACGCGCTGATTCAGCGCGGAGTTCATCTGGGCTTCGCCTCGGCATTGATCCTGCTGCTCTATTCAACGCCGCAGCCGTTCGCGGGCCGATGGGGCGCGGCGATTGCCGCACTGGGCACGGCGATCCTTGCCGTGGCGACATTCGCGCCACTCGCCTATCTGCTCGATCACTATACCTACCTGACCGGCGAGCGCTTCCAGTTCGTGACCGAGGTGACGCCGACGGAACTGGTTTTGGGCACTGCGTTCGCGGTTGCCCTGCTGGAGCTGTGCCGCCGCGTCGCGGGCCCGGCGCTGTCCGCGATCACGCTGGTCTTCCTCATCTACCTGTTCATTCCCGGCCTTCCCGGCATTTTCCGGCACGCCGGTTTCGACCTCGCCACGCAGGTCGACGAGCAGTATCTCGGCCTCGGCGGCATCTTCGGCGTGCCGCTCGGAGCGTCTGCGGGCTACATCGCGCCGTTCGTGATCTTCGGCGCGTTCCTGGAGAAGAGCGGCCTCGGCGGGTTCATCATGGACTTCGCGACAGGATTGGTCGGGCACTACCGCGGCGGACCGGCGAAAGTCGCGGTCATCGCCAGCGCCTTCCACGGCACCATATCGGGGAGCGCGCCGGCCAACGTGCTGACCGTCGGTCCGGTCACCATTCCCATGATGAAGCGCCTCGGATTCCCCGCTCATATGGCCGGGGCGATCGAGGCGGCTGCGTCCACCGGCGGGGTCATCATGCCGCCGGTGATGGGCTCTGTCGCCTTCATCATGGCGTCGTTCATCGGCGTGTCCTACTCGGTCGTTGCGCTGTACGCGGTGATTCCGGCGCTTCTCTATTTCTTTGGCGTGTTCTGCACCGTTCACTGGACCGCCGTCCGCTACGGCATCCGCGGGCTCGAGCCGTCGGAGATGCCCGACTGGAGGCGGAGCTTCCGCGAGCGCGCTCACCTGCTGATTCCCGTCGGCGTGCTCGTGACCCTGATGTCGCTCGACTTCTCGCCGCAGTACGGAGCGGCTTTCGCAATCCTGTCGGTGATCGTCGTCTCGTGGCTGCGGCGCGGCACGCGGATGGGACCGCGCGCGATCCTCGCGGCGCTGGAGGCCGGCGCCAAGGGCGCGGTCCTCGTCGCGATCGCCACCGCGGCCGCGGGGATGATCGTCGGCGCGTTCGAGCTCTCCTCGGTTGGTCTCAAGCTCGCCCAGAGCGCGAGCGCGCTGGCCGGGACGCTGCTGACCGGCTTGATTTTGACCATGATCGTGTCGCTGCTGCTCGGCGCGGGCGTGCCGCCGTCGGTCGCCTACATCGTTCAGATCGCGGTCACGATCCCCATGCTGCAGACCTTTCTCACCGCCGACGGCGGCGTGACCGGACCGACCGCTATCGTGCTGTCGCACTTCTTCGTCATGTACTTCTCGTCGCTGGCGGTGCTGACGCCACCCGACGCATTGGCCTCCGTCGCGGCCGCCGGCCTGGCCGGGAGCCCATTCATGAAGACCGGCATCGCCGCGACTCGCGTCGCGTTCGTCGCCTTCATCGTGCCCTTCATGTTCGTGTACCGCCCGGCCCTGCTGACGCTCGGTTCTCCCGCCGAGATCGCTGAGGCGGCGGTATTCTCGGCGCTCGGCGTGTTCATCGCCTCGATCGGACTCGAGGGCATGTTCCGGGGCCCGCTGGCGTGGTGGGAGCGCGCGATCGCGCTGGCCGCGGCGGCGGCATTGATCTTCCCGGGTTGGGAAAGCGACGCGCTCGGCGTCGTGCTTTTGGCCATTTTCCTGGCGGTGCAGTATGTGCGCCGGCCGACGGGCGCGCAGAAGGTTTGATCACATTCGAGTAGGAGAGGAATGAAATGGCAAAGGAACGTATCGGCCTCGTTGGTCCGGGCCGCATGGGCCTGGCGATGGTCCGGCATCTCATCAAGGCGGGCTACCCGGTCACGGTCACCGATCTCGACGCAGCGGCGATCAAGAAGGCCGAAACGCTCGGAGCTCAGAGCGCCGCAACAGCGGCGGATGTCGCGCGCGCGTCGAAGTTCGTCATCATCGCGGTCGGTTTCGACGACGAGGCGCTCGCGGTGACCTCCGGCAAGGATGGCCTGATGGATGGTTTGCAGGCGGGCTCGATCGTCGCGGTCTCGTCGACCGTCGCGCCGGACACGGCGAAAAAGCTCGACGAGATCGTTCGCGCGAAGTCGAGCGACATACTCGACGCGCCGATCTGCCGCGGTGGCTGGGCGGCCGACGACGGCACCTTGCTCGCGCTGTTCGGCGGCAAGCGCGAAGTGGTGGAGCGCGGACGGCCCGTCTACTCGGCGTTCTCGTCCGATATCGTGCACGTCGGCGACGTTGGCCACGGTCAGGTCGCCAAGACCATGAACAACATGCTGCTGTGGGTGAACGGCGTCGCCCTCATGGAGGCCGGCAGGCTGGCCCAAAGCACCGGCATCGACCTGCCGAAGCTCCGCGAGGCGCTGATGATGAGCTCGGGTGATTCCGCCGCCCTCCACGACTGGGACATGATCACCTTTACCTGGGCTCTGAAAGATATGCAGATCGTCACCCAGATGACCGACAAGGCCGGACTGGCCCTGCCGATTACCGGCGCGATCAAGGAACTGGTGAAGGAGGCCAAACGCCTCAAATCCGGCGGCGAGGCCCCTGACTGGACCGGCAAGCGGCCCCGGAATTAACCCATTGATCGGACGGTCCAAAACCTGACACGCGAGCCATCTGCGTCGCTCTTGAGCCGGCGGAGGAGGTAGCGGATGATGGCCTCCAACCAGGCCGCGTGAAGCGGCCTTAAACGACGACACCCGGGGAGGTCGTTATGGATTTTGCCAACGGCATTCGTCTGTTCACCCGTCTTGCTTCCGTCGGGGCGATCAGCCTCGGCCTCGCGGCGGTCGCCGCCGCCCAAGGTTTACCGGAAGGGTATCCGGCCAACTACCAGGCGACGATCGACGCCGCCAAGAAGGAAGGCAAGGTCGTCGTTTACTCGAGTACCGACGCGGCGTCCGCCGGTCCGCTTCTGAAGGATTTTCAGGCGGCGTTCCCGGGCATCACCGTCGAATACAACGACCTCAATTCGACCGAGCTCTACAACCGCTTCATCTCGGAAGCGGCGGCCAACACCGGCGGCGGCGACCTGCTGTGGTCGTCGGCGATGGATCTCCAGGTGAAGCTGGTCACTGACGGTTACGGCCAGACCTACGTGTCGCCCGAGATCAAGTCGATTCCCGACTGGGCGCACTTCAAGGATCAGGCCTACGCCACGACCTACGAGCCGGTGACCTTCGTCTACAACAAGCGCCTCGTGCCGGCCGGCGACGTGCCGAAGAACCACGACGATCTGCTGAAGCTGCTGCAGACGAAGACCGACGCCTATAAGGGGAAGGTCACGGCCTATGACCCGGAGCGCTCCGGCGTCGGCTTTCTGTTCTTCACCCAGGACGTGAAGCACTATCCTCGCGCGTGGGATCTCAACAAGGCTTTCGGCAAGGCGCAGCTCAAGCTGTACACGTCGGCGGGAGCGATGATCGAGCGTGTCACCTCGGGTGAGCACACCATCGGCTACGGGATCTTCGGCTCGTACGCGCTGGCGCGGCAGAAGAAGGACCCCAACCTCGGCGTCGTGCTGCCCAACGACTATACGTTGATCGCCACCCGCGTCGCGTTCATCGCCAAGTCGGCGCAGCATCCGAACGCCGCCAAGGTGTTCCTCGACTATCTGCTGTCGAAGCGGGGGCAGAACATCATCGCCAATCAGGCGGATCTCTACTCGCTGCGCTCCGACGTCGAGGGCGAGGCGACTCTGAAGGCGGTTGAAAAGGCGATCGGCGACAAGGCCAAGCCGATCCCGGTCAGCACCGAGCTGCTCGACAGTCTCGATCAGAAGAAGCGGCTCGAGTTCCTGAAGCAGTGGCAGGCGGCGATGAAGGGGCAGTGACGGCTAGGCCGACAGTGCCATCGGAGGCCGCGCCATGCGCCTCTTCAATTACGGGCTGTTCCGCCTCGCGGTGATTGCGATCGTCGCGCTGGCGGTGCTCGCGCCGCTCGTGCTGGTGTTCTACCAGAGCTTCCTCGACGCGCCGTTCTTTCAGCCGTCAGCCAAGCTCTCGCTCGACGCCTACGACTTCGTCACGTCCGACAGCGACTTCTGGGATGCGTTCGCCAACTCGGTCATGCTCGCCGCCGGCATGACGGCGATCGCGGTGCCGCTCGGTGCCGTACTGGCATTTCTGATGGTGCGCACCGACCTGCCGGGGCGGGCGTTGCTCGAGCCTCTGTTGCTGGTGCCGATCTTCATCTCGGCGATCGTGCTGGCGTTCGGCTACGTCGTTGCGCTCGGTCCTGTCGGGGTCTTCTCGATCGCCGCCAAGGATGCCTTCGGTTTCGTTCCATGGAACCTCTACTCGTTCCCGTCGCTGATCGTCATCGCCGGGCTGATGCACGTGCCGCACGTGTACCTCTACACCGCGGCGGCCCTGCGCGGCCTCGGCGCCGACGTCGAGGAGGCGGCGCGGGTGATCGGCGCCCCGCCGTGGAGGATCGCGCTCACGGTCAGCCTGCCGATGGTCACCCCCGCGATCCTGTTCGGTGGTGTGCTGGTGTTCTTCCTCGGGTTCGAGCTGTTCGGTCTGCCGCTGGTGCTGGGCGACCCGCAGGGCCTCCTGGTGCTGTCGACGTACCTCTACAAGCTCACCAACAAGCTCGGCGTGCCGTCGTACCAGCTCATGGCCGTGGTCGTGGTCGCGATCGTTGCGATCACCGCACCGTTGGTCGCGGTGCAGCGGCGGCTCCTGAAGTCGGCCAACCGCTACGTGTCGATGCGCGGTAAAGGCGTGCGCTCGGACCTGATGCGACTCGGCGGCTGGCGCTGGCCGGCGCTGGCGATCGTCATCGCGTGGTTCACGGTCACCGTCGCGATCCCGCTCTTCGGGATCGGGCTGCGGTCCGTCGTCACGTCATGGGGCGAGGGCGTCCGCCTCAGCGAGGTTCTGACCCTCGCCCATTACGGCGATCTCTGGGATTACCCGAACGTCGTCCGCGGCATCTTCAACACCATCGGTATTGGCGTGATCGGCGGTGCCGTGGCGGTCGGCGTCTACACGCTGGTGGCGCTCGTCGTGCATCGCTGGAACTCCGGCTGGACCCGTCTCGTCGACTACATCGTCATGGCGCCTCGGGCGATGCCGGGGCTGGTCGCGGGCCTTGCCATGCTGTGGCTGTTCCTGTTCATCAAGCCGCTGAACCCGCTGCGGGCGACGATGATCTCGGTGTGGCTCGCCTACACGGTCGTCTGGTTCGCCTACGGCATGCGCCTCGTTTCCGGTACGCTGTTGCAAGTGGGGCCCGAGCTCGAGGAAGCCGCGCGCGTCGCCGGCGCGACCACGGGACGCATTCAGCGCGATGTCACCGTGCCGCTGGTGCGCTACGGCATTCTGGCGAGCTGGCTGCTCGTGTTCCTCATCTTCGCCCGCGAGTACTCGACGGGCATATACCTGCTGGCCCCGGGAACCGAGGTCATCGGCTCGCTTTTGGTGTCGCTGTGGGGCACCGGTGCCATCGACATGGTCTCGGCGCTTTCCGTCATCAACGTGCTGATCATCGGCCTCGGCCTCGCCATTGCTATGCGCCTCGGGGTGCGCCTCCATGCCTGACCTCGTTATCGATGATCTTCACGTTCGCCTCGGCGACAACGACATTCTGAAGGGCGTGACTTTCACGGTTCCGCAGGGACAGATCGTCGCATTGCTCGGTCCGTCGGGCTCGGGCAAGACCACGATCCTGCGCTCCGTTGCTGGCCTCGAGCAGCCGTACAGAGGCGTGATCCGAATCGGCAACGGTGTGTTCTTCGATGGCGCCAAGGGCATCAACGTGCCGGCTGAGAAGCGCGGCCTCGGGCTGGTTTTCCAGTCGTACGCGCTGTGGCCGCATCGCACGGTGTTCGAGAACGTGGCGTACGGCCTCAAGTTGCGCGGTGTCGCGCGCGAGGAACTCGCGCGCCGCGCCAAGGCCGCACTCGCGCAGATCGGCCTCGATCATCTCGGCGAACGATACCCGCACCAGCTTTCAGGCGGACAGCAGCAGCGCGTGGCGCTCGCGCGCGCACTGGTCTACGAGCCGCCGGTGATCCTGCTCGACGAACCGCTGTCGAACCTCGATGCCAAACTCCGCGAGGAAGCACGTGCGTGGCTCCGTCGCCTGATCACCAGCCTCAATCTGTCGGCGCTGTGCGTCACTCACGACCAGGTCGAGGCAATGGCGATCGCCGATCGCGTGCTGCTTCTTGAAGGCGGCAAGATCGTCCAGTCCGGCACGCCGACCGAACTCTACAGCGCGCCCAACAGCCTGTTCGCCGCCGAGTTCATGGGCGCCAACAACCGGATACAGGGAACGCTCGAGGCGTTGACCGGCACAGATGCGACCCTCCGCGTCGGTGATCGGTCGCTGCGTGGCATCGCCCGTGGCGTCACGAGGCTCGGGTCATCGGCGACAGGAGTTATCCGGCTGGAGCGTGTGCGGCTCGCCGACGGTCCTGGCGAGAACCGGATTGCGATGCGGCGGGCGGCCTCGATGTATCTGGGCGAGCGCTACGAACATGTGTTCGAGACCGACGGGTTATCGGTCCGCATCTTTACCGCCGCCCCGATCGAAGGCGGCGAGCGCTGGCTCGAATTTCCCCACGACGCGCTCTGGATTTTCTGAGCTGGCCGCCAGTGGGTCTCATCACCTTGGCGTATCGCGATCCAAGGAAAGATGACCGTTAACCTCCAAAAAATCTAATGCGGCTGTCCCCTTCGCACGGCTAAGCTTGGCTAAATAAAGGGGGGAGTCGATCCATGCAAAAGACAAGGGTTCGCGGACTTACCACCGCGTTAGTCCTCTTAATTTCGCTCGCCGCGTTGACCGCATGTCAACGGCCCGGCCAGAGCGCGTACAGCTACAGCGAAGTCGGTAAGAGCTCTGCCGTCAGCTTTGGCACCATTCTCGCCGTTCGCGAGATCGACATCATCGGCCGGAACAGCGGGGCCGGTGCGGTGGTCGGCGCCGCGGCCGGTGCTGGTGCTGGCAGTTACGCTGGCAGCGGCAGTGGGACCAACTGGGCGGTGGGCGCGGGACTTGTCGCTGGCGCGCTCGCCGGTGGCCTCGCCGAGCAGGCGATGGCCGACCGCAAGGGCATCGAATACACCGTTGTTCTGGAATCAGGCGTGACTTTGACACTCGCGCAGGAACTGCCGAAGACCGATGCGGTCATTCCCGTCGGCACCCGCGTTATCGTTCAGAATAGCGGCGGATATCAGCGCGTGCTGCCGGCGACAAATCTTCCGACGGAAGTCAAACGGCCGCAAGGCCTCAAGGTCGTGGATTAGAGGGCGACCATGAGGACAATTCTGATCTTGGCCGCTGTATTGCTAGTGTCCGCATGCACGGGGCAGGCCGTGGTTCCTCCCGTGAGCGTCGACATGCCAGCGGGGCAGAAGCCAGTCACCGGTAGCTACGCAGCCACCATCCAGAGCGGAGGATGGTCCTTGAAAACGAAATCGCAGGCATTCTCCTGTGGCGCATGGAGCTTCGATACGGACGTCAATTCGTCTTATGAAGGTGCGATGCGCGAAGTCCTGACTCGGTCGCTCGAGAAAGTCGATTTCACGGCTGAGATTCTGTCTCCCGAGCAATTGAAGCAGAAGGGATATGACGCGCAAATCATCATCCATCAGGGCAATGCCGATTCCAGCTTCTCGGTTTCTCCCAATTTCTTTTCGGGCAGCGCCCGTGCCGATGTAACCCTTTCAGTGATTCTCGCAATTCGCGATGAGACCGGCGTCGCGTATCAAAATACAGTGTCGGGGAAGGGCAGCGGCAGCAAAGACGTCTTCGCGTGCCCCACGATCGGTGAGGCCGTCAGTGCCGGCGCGCAGGATGCGATCCGGACCATCGTTAAGGACATCACCTTGTACTTGCGCGATGGGTTACGTGATCGCCAGATTGCGGCTAAGCCCCTGACGTCTCGGTAAACGCTGGAACGCAAGGGCGTCGTTCGCGTTCTGGTGCCATAGGCCACCCATTCGCCGCTGGCGCCGCGCTCCCGGGAAGTGCTAACAGAACGGCTTCCCCGCTGCCATCCGGCGTCCGCTTTCTCCAACGCAAGGATCTCCCATGCAATCGTTCACTCCGTTCCTTCTCGGCCTTGCCGCCATCGCCATGACCGCCGCCGTCGGCGGCGCTGCTCCGGCCGAGGCCGCCGAGCGGCTGGTACTCGAGCTCACCACCGGCCCGGTGGTGATCCAGCTCCGGCCCGACCTCGCGCCGAACCATGTCGCGCGCATCAAGGAGCTGGCGGAGCAGGGCTTCTACAACGGCATCGTCTTTCATCGCGTGATCGAGGGCTTCATGGCTCAGACCGGCGATCCCACCGGCACCGGCACCGGCGGCTCGGGCAAGAAGCTCAAGGCCGAATTCAGCCAGGCGCCGTTCGCACGCGGTACCGTCGGCATGGCTCGCGCTCAGTCGCCCGACAGCGCCGACAGCCAGTTCTTCATCTGCTTCAAGCCGGCGCCCTTCCTCAACGGCCAGTACACCGTGTGGGGCTCGGTCATCCAGGGCATGGAAAATGTCGACAAGATCGCCCGCGGCGAGCCGCCGCGGAATCCCGACAAGATCATCAGCGCTCGCGTCGAGAAGGACTGAGCTTCGACGAAAGCTGGCACGGATGAACGCGCCGGACCGCTCACGCGGCCGGCGCGTTTCTCTTTGGTCGACGCACCGTTCCCGCTAGATGCGGCCGGTGCGCTCTCCATAGAGAAACGTGATATTGATGCGGCGGTTCTCGTACCCGGGTTTGAACCGGATCGTGTCCGTCGCGTGGATCAGGTCTGAGTTGAAGATCACTGCGCGATTCTGGCGGCGCGGGATGCGGTGCGGCTTCGCGCCCGACTCGGCGAGGAAACGTCGCATCGCCTCATGGTCGACGTTGTAGGTCCGGAAGTCCCATTCGGCGGGCGCTTCCTTGTCCCAGACCAAGAGGCCGCCCGATTCGGGGGCGAGGTTGGCGTCACCCGGCGTGATCCAGAAGTTCACGTTCACCGCCGCGAAGTCGGCGTGAAGCCCGATCCCGTCGCGTCGCTCGCCGTACTTGAACGCCCATACCTTCAGGAGCGGCAGGTCGCCGAAGAGACCCGGCAGGTGCCGCGGCAGCTCGCGGCCGATCTGCAGCAGCAGGGGGCAGGTGAACCCGTCCTCGGCAAAGGCACCGAGATAGCCGTTCGTGTAGTCGCTGCGGAACCACACCGTCGACTCGAGGCAGAACCGGCGCAAGGACGCGAGCGCCTCCGTGGTCAGGAAGTCGTCGACCCAGGTGATGCCCGGCGCGCGGCCGGTGTAATCGGCTTCGATCTCCGTGCGGTCGAGCGCCGGATTTACGGCGCCTCCCACGATCTCCGGAGCCGACGCCACATGCCAGAGCCGATTATAGCTTGCGCCGATAGCACGACGGCACTCCTGATCGAGCTCGATGATTTCATTGTCGCCGGCGCTGACCGGAATGCGAGCAACGACCGTTTCATACCCCTCGAGTATGGACGGATCAGTGATGACGCCCTGTGCCGCCAGGTGCCAAATCTGCTCGATGTCGTGATCGATTCTGCCACGGGTGGTTTGGCGGAACGTCTGAAGGCCCGCGAACGATGAAGCTCCGGGGCGGCGCTTGATCGCCGTCGCCCGAGCGCGCGCGGCAAACGCGTCCTCGGAGCGGCCGGTGCGCAACAACGCGGTGCCGAGGATCTCCCAGGCCTTCCAGTCATCGGGTGCCCGCTCGATCGCCGCTCGCGCGAGCTCGATCGCCTCAGCGACATGTTCGTTGGCCAGCTCCGGGTGGCCAGACCGCGCCAGAGCGATGCCGAGCCGCAGTTGTGCCTCCGCATGATCGGGGTCGAGCGCGCAGGCTGCCTCGAAACGGGCGGCTGCCTCTTCGTAGCGGCCTGCGAGCGACAGCGCATGGCCAAGCCCGTTGTGGGTCTCCGCGCGCCCGGGCTGGATGGCCAATGCCCGCTCGTAGGCCTCGATCGCCTCCTCGAAGCGCTCCTGATCCGTCAGCACGCCGCCAACGTTGTGCCAGGCGTGAGCGTAGTTGGGCGCGAGCGCGATGGCGCGTCCGAATGCGTCCATCGCCGCATCCATATGCCCGATGCGAAACAGCGCCCCGCCGAGACTGTTGTGGGCCATCTCGAAGTCGGGAGCGGCGCGCAGCGCCTCACGGAAGCAGGCGATCGCCTCATCGGCATTGCCACGCTCGAGCAACGCGTTGCCGAGATTGGTCTGTGCCTCGGCGAAACCCGGCGCCACCGCAACCGCGTGATGGAAGACGGCGAGCGCCTCGTCGACCCGGCCCGCGTTCTTGAGCGCAAGCCCGAGATGGTTCAGCGCCGGCGGGAAATCGGGCGCACTCTCGACCGCGCGCTGGAAGCACGCGAGACCTTCCTCGGCTCGCCCCTGGACGATGTGCACCATGCCGAGCAGATCGAGCGCGCGAGCATCGCACGGATCGATTGCGAGCACGCGCTCATAGTTCGCGCGCGCGTCATCGAGGCGACCCGCCCGATGATGTGCGAGGCCGGCTTCGAGATTTGCGTGGACGGGAGGCGAACCGATGGACACGGAAAGGCAGGGGCACATCGACTGTTTTGCCGCATCATAGCAACTCGCCGGCGGCTCGCCAGCCGGGACGCGCTGACGTCGTCGGCGCCGCCATGCTACGGTCACGGCAGGAGAGCGCGGTGCCGTATTCGGAAAGCGACAGACAGAACACGCCAGCCCCGGCACCCGCCGGGGTTTTTGCTCCGTTGTACGTCGCGCGGGCCCGGTTCCACGCCATGACTCCCAACGCCCGTGGCGCTGTTCTGGTGTCCGCCGGATCGCTCACGCTGGTCGTCATGGCGATGCTGGTGAAGTTCCTCGGCGATCGCCTATCGAGCTTCGAGATCCTGTTCTTCCGCTCGGCGATCGGCTTCTGCTTCGTTCTGCCGCTGTTCGCGCGGAACCCGATGGAGCCGTTTCGCACCAAGCGCCTCGGCATGCACTTCCTGCGTGGCTCGAGCGGCGCGCTCGGCAACGCCTGTTTCTTCTGGAGCATCACCCATATGGTGCTCGCCGACTCGATGGCGCTGCAGTTCTCGCGCCCTCTGTTCATGATCCCGCTGGCGTTCTTCCTGTTGGGCGAGGTTGCGGGATGGCGGCGCTCGATCATGGCGGTCGTCGGCTTTTTCGGCATCCTGCTCTACGCGCGACCGTTTACCTCGGGCTTCGACTACAACGCCATCATCGGCGCCTCGGGGGCCTTGTTCGGCGGCCTCGTCGTACTCGGCATCAAGAGCCTTGCCAAGACGGAGCCGACCCGCGTCATCATGTTCTACTACGGCGTGTGGAACACGGTGTTCGCCGCGATCCCGGCGTTCTTCCTGTGGGTGACTCCGACCGCGCCCGAGATCGCGATTCTCGTCGTCATCGGCTTCCTCGGCATCGCCGGCCAGAGCATGATCACCCACGGCTTCACCCAGGGCGACGCGACGGCACTGGTGCCGCTGGACTACTCCCGCATCATCTACTCGGCGGCATTGGGCTATCTCGTCTTCGGCGAGGTTCCGGGGCCCTGGAGCTTTGCCGGCATGGCGCTGATCGTCGCGGCGTCGCTCTACCTCGTGCTGACGGAGAAGAAGAAGGCGCGGCACTGACCGACGTGCGGCCGCCATGGGCGGCTGCTATAGATAGAGCAGAACAACATTCGCCCGCGTCCCGACGCGCGGCCCAACAGGGAAAAGATTGAATGCGTGCATGGTTTTGCGCGGCGATGGCGCTGTGCCTCATCACCTGCGGAGCGCTCGCCGCCGATCTGCCGCAGGCGACGCAGAAGGCGATCGCCGGAGAGAAGATCGATCCGGCTCTGCTCGCCGGCGTCGACCGGGAGCTGGCGGTTCCGCCCGCATGGATCGAAGCCGCGAAGCGCGAGAAGGATGTGATCATCCTCGGCACATGGAACGATCGTGACTTCCGCGCTCTCACCGAGCCGTTCCGCGAGCGCTATCCGTTCGTCAACCTGCGCTACAGCCGCACCGGCACCCAGGGTCGGGGCATGAAGGTGCTGGTGGCGCTCCAGGAGGGCCGCGTCATCGCCGACGTGCTGACCAGCATCGGCGATGCGACAGGGGCGCTCGACGACGCCAAGGCGCTCGCCGATCTCCGTGACCTGCCGAGCTACGGCAGCGTGCCGGCGGAGTACGTCGCCGATGACGGCACCTGGGTCAGCTACAAGCTGTCGTTCCGCTGCATTGCCTACAACACGGCCAAACTCAAACTCGAGGACCTGCCCGCCACCTGGGACGATCTGGTGACGAGCCCGAAACTGCGCGGCGGCAATCTCGCGCTCGCGAACCTCGCCGACAGCTGGCTCCTCGTCTTATGGGGCACGAAGGGCGAGGAGTGGGGCAAGGACTTCACCCGCAAGCTGTTCCAGAACCTCACGCCGCAGCGACGCAAGGAGGGGATGAACGCCACCGCCGGGCTGGTGGTGGCGGGCGAGGCCGACGCCAGCCTGCCGGCGGGCGAGGACCGTGCCCAGCAGTACCGGGCGAAGGGCGCGCCGGTCGGCTATCACTGCCCGGCGCCGATCCCGATGACGGTGTCGCAGATCGCCATGCTGGAGAAGTCGTCGCACAAGAACGCAGCGCGTCTGTTCATCAACTGGGTGCTCAGCCGCGAGGGGCAGATCCTGCAGCACACCGCCACCCACTCCGTGCCGGTTCACAAGGATCTGCAGACGCCGGCCTTCCTCGCCTTCCCGGAGACCATCGTCGGGAAGCCGCGCGCAGTGCGCGACGATGCACTGATCGGCAGCGATCTCGCCAAGCGCATGCAGGCGTTCTGGAACGCGCAGTGGACCGAGAACGCAGAACGCGGCAAGGCCAGGTAAGGAGCGGAAAGGCTGGCCGACGCGAGTCGGCCAGCCTTCGCGCAGCGCGATCTACTTTGCGTGCTTCCAGGTGGTCACCGCCGTCCCGCCGGAGGCGCCACTGCTGTTGGTGATGATGAGTTCGTCCCCCTTGAGGGCGATCTCTCTCTTCTGAGTTTGTCCACGGAAGTTCGGGAATGAGCTGCCCGCGATCTTCATCGTGAGCACTTTGCCCGAAGGATCCACATCGTAGGTTCCGAAGTAGGACAGCGTGCCTTCGGCAGCCGCCTTGTACTCCTCAGGCGTCGCCTTCAGCCGATTGTTCGACGCGTAATTCGGAATGTCGGAACGGATGATATGCATGAAAATCGCCCGCCCGAATCGAGCATCAGCACACCCGTGCCGCGGCCGCCGTTCGGATCGAATTTGCTCCCGTCGGGAAGCGTGTTGACGACCGACACCAAGGTCCAGGTGCCGATCACTTGCTTCTTGCTGAATTTTTCCTGAGCGGACGCGGTGCTGACCAACAGAAGCGCGAACAACGCGGGGACGAACGCTGTCAGCGTCGAGCGCATGATTTCCCCCTTGTTATGTCGTCAATCAGACACACGGGGATGATCGGAGCCCGGTTCCGCTACGGTCAAGCTGCGGTCGCTCGGTGCGAGTCGATACGGGGAACGGCAAAGGATGGGAATGGTGGGCGCTGCAGGGATTGAACCTGCGACCCCATCCGTGTGAAGGATGTGCTCTCCCGCTGAGCTAAGCGCCCGTCCCGGCCTGATAAATCAGGTAAAGGAACGGCGCTTGGTATACGGGCCCGTCGCTTGCCGTGCAAGCCCGGCGTTTTGCCCCGAAACGGCCCTATTGCGGGCGCTGAATCGGAGTTCTCGTAACCACCTGTGGGTCGTCGCATGGCGCGTAGCGTCGCCGTTCGTCCCATCCCCCGCGCCGTGCGGATTGCGGCGTTCGGGCTGCTTGCGGCCATCGCCATCACCCCGGCATCGGCCCAGAACGCCGGTCCCGATACGCCCTCCCAAAGAGCGGCGATGTTGCCGCCGCCGGGCTCGGCGTACCGGCTGAACGACCGCGCGCTGGGACTCGGATACGACGTCTATATCGGCGGCATTTACGCTTTCCACTTCGACGCGACGCTGAGCGTCGACGACCGCAGCTACGATGTCGTGCTGCGGGGCGGGACAACCGGCTTCATCGGACGGATGTTCTCGTGGCAGGCGGACCTGCGATCGGCCGGCGGCCTGGCCAGCGCCAAACCGGTGCCTGAGGGGCTCGCCGCGGCAACGTTCGAGAGCGCTGCGACATGGAGGGGGACGCCGCACCGGACGACTCTCCGGTTCCACGGCGATGGCCGCTACGACGTCGCGCTGGAGCCGCCCGAGGACGCCGAGAACGTCCGCGCCGACGGGGCGCCACCCGAGCTGCTGCCCACCGGCACGCTGGATCCCGTGGCGGCATCGATCGCGGCGCTGGCCGGATCGGCTCGCGACGGCACGTGCTCCCGCCAGGAGACCGTGTTCGACGGCAAACGCTATTACCAGCTCATCGTGCGCGACGGCGACGGCGAGAATGCCGCGCCGCAGAACCATCTCTCGGCG
>DATJIG010000151.1:0-2633 GCA_035493495.1 Alphaproteobacteria bacterium | reverse complement strand
GCGAAGTGGATCGTCGGCTACCGCGGCACCAACGACGTGATGCTGGCGCTCGAGCGCGGCGAGGTCGACATGACCTCGACCGGCAACATGTTCCAGATCCAGAAGTTCACCGGCAGCGGCAATTACAAGATCATCTATCAGTCGGGCATTCTCGAGAACGGCGAGCTCAAGCGCCGCCCCGAGCTGCCCGACGCCCCGGTGTTCCCCGACGCGATGAAGGGCAAGATCACGGATGCCAAGGCCAAGGCGGCGTTCGACTACTGGCAGCAGATCAACGCGATGGACAAGTGGGTCGCGCTGATGCCGGGCACCCCCAAGGACATCGTCGAGACCTATCGCGCGGCGTTCGGCAAGATGACGACGGACCCGGAATTCCTCGAGCAGGGCAAGAAGATGAGCGACGACTTCCAGCCGATGATGCAGGAGGACGTCGAGTACCTCATCCGCGGTCTGGCCAAGACGCCCGACGACGCGACCGAGTACATGAAGCACCTGCTGCAGAGCCAGGGCTTGCGCGTCGAATAAGCTCTTCGGATTGCATAGGTCAGGTCGCGCGACGCGCTAGGCCTTTGGCGCGACTCCGCCGAGCGTCCGCGTCAGCCGCTCGCTCGCGGCCTTGAGCGCGCGCGCCGGCGCTCCGATGTAGTCGGTGTCGAACGAGCCCGCGACACCGAGGATCGAGATCGTCATCGTGAGGCGGCCCGAGCCGTCGAACACCGGCGCCGCCAGCGCCGCAGTGTGCGGCGTCCTGAGCCCGATCGCCCGCGAAATCCCGTGCTTGCGCACCTCGGCGCGCAAGCCGTCGAGCGATTTCGCGGTGAGCTTCTGGCGCGACGGCGCATGGGCGTTCCACGCCCGGACGTCGCGATCCAGCAGCGGCCGCAGGTCCTTCTCCGGCAGGTAGGTCAGGAACAGGCGCCCGGACGCCGTGATCGGCACCGGCAGATTGAGGCCCTCGCGGATCCGCACCGCGAGATCGAGCTGCCCCTGCTCCCACTTGATGACCGTCGGACCGTTCGATCCCCACACGCACAGGATCGAAACGAGATGGATTTCCCCGGTGAGATCGCGCATCGCGTCCGAGGCGAGGCGGATGGCGTCGACGCGCGCCATTGCCGCGGTGCCGAGCTCGATCGCCGCCGGGCCAAGGTCGTATTTGCCGGTGGCCGGATCCTGCTGCAGGAAGCCGGTCTGGGCGAGGCTGGTGAGATAACGATAGGCGCGGCTGACCGACATGTCGGTGCGCTGCGCGATCTCGGTCAGCGTCGCGGGCTCGCGCATCCGCGCGACCGCCTGCAGCAGGCGCACGCCGATCAGGATGGTGCGGTTGCCGGCATCGAGGGGATCGCGGGTGCTCGGACGGCCCCGGAGCGAGGTCTTTCGGCGCACGGTGGCGGGCGTTTTGCTCATGGCGCGCACTCTAGCCCGCCGCCGAAAGCGACGACAATGAGAACCGGCGGAAAGAATGCGGCAAGAAAGGTCCGGCGAACGCTTGGACAGGCGCGGCATGCGTGATAATTTTTAAAAAAAATGAGCGATTTTCGAAATTCGCTTCACTCTGGGAGAACTTTGGGAGAGCTGGCGTGCGCACCATCCTCAAACGTGTGACATGGGCGGGCGTGTTGGCGGTGTCGGTCGGCGCGATGCTGGCGGTCGGAACGACCGCCGCGCGCGCCGACGCCATCGCCGACTTCTACAAGAACAAGCAGGTGACACTGGTCATCGGCACCGGCCCGGGCGGCGCCTACGACATCCACGGCCGGCTGATCGGGCGCCACATCTTCCGCCACATCCCAGGCCCCCCGCGCTTGGTGATCCAGAACATCCCCGGCGCCGGCAGCATCCAGGCCGGCAACTTCGTCTACGGCGTGGCACCCCAGGACGGCACCGTGCTCGCCAACATCCTCAACACCGTGCCGCTGGTGCAGATCCTCGGCCAGGCGAGCGCCCAGTTCGACGCTGCCAAGTTCCAGTGGATCGGCAACCTGACCCAGGAGAGCACCATCGTCGTCACCTGGGCCTCGACGGGCATCAAGACGGTCGAGGACGCGAAGCGCTCCGAGGTGGTGATGGGCGCCACCTCCCCCGGCACCCTGGGCGGCATGTTCCCGAAGATCATCAACCAGATCGCCGGCACCAAATTCCGCGTCATCACCGGCTACAAGGAAGCCGTCGCGATCGACCTCGCGATGCAGCGCGGCGAGGTCCAGGGCCGCGCCGGCGAGAGCTGGTTCGGCGACAAGGGCACTTACGGCGAATGGCGCCGCGAGGGCAAGATCAACATCCTCGTCCAGATCGGGCCGAAGAAAGCGCGCGACCTTGCCGACGTGCCGCTCTTGACCGAGGTCGCGCGCGACGAGGACGGCCGCAAGCTCGCCGAGCTGTTCACCTCGCCGTCGATCTTCGGCAAGCCGACGGTGGTCGGGCCGAAGGTGCCGGCGGACCGGGTCGCGGCGCTGCGCAAGGCCTATGAGGAGACGATGAAGGACCCGGCGTTCATCGAGGACTGCGAGAAGATCGGCATCACGCCGAGCCCGGTCACCGGCCAGGAGCTCGAGGCGCTGGTGCACCACATCTTCGCGACGCCCGACAACCTCGTGCAGCTCGCGCGGACCGCCACCGAGTAGCCGCCG
>DATJIG010000150.1:0-22102 GCA_035493495.1 Alphaproteobacteria bacterium | reverse complement strand
CTCGAACGCTTCCTCGGCCTGCGCCTGCGACAGCGTCGCGCCGTCGGCCAGCGCCGCAATCAGCGGCTTCAGGGTGAGGGGGGCTTTCGGTGCCTCGGTCATTTTTTCTTCGTCTCTTCAGGCCGCCTTGCGGCGGCGGGGATCGCGCGCGATCGCCAGGAAGTTGCCGAGCAGCTTGTGGCCGTGCTCGCTGGCGATGCTCTCGGGGTGGAACTGGACGCCGTAGATCGGATGCTGGCGGTGGCGCAGTGCCATCACGAGCGAGCCGTTGATGCCGCCGTCGATGTTGTCGGGCGCGGTCTCGGCCGCGATCTCGAGCGCCGCCGGGAAGGTCGCGCGGTCGACGACGAGCGAATGGTAGCGGGTGGCGATGAACGGCGAGGGGATGCCCTCGAAGATGTCCTTGCCGTCGTGGGTCACGCGGCTGGTCTTGCCGTGCATGGGGAGTGCAGCGCGCACGACCTTGCCGCCGAACACCTGGCCGATCGCCTGGTGGCCGAGGCAGACGCCGAGCAGCGGGACCCGGCCGGTGGCGGCCTTGATGAGATCGAGGCAGATGCCGGCGCGGTCGGGGCCGCAGGGCCCGGGCGACAGCACGATGGCGTCGGCGCCGAGCTTGAGCGCATCCTCGGCCGACAGCGCGTCGTTGCGCCTGACCATCACCTCGGCCCCCAATTCGCCCAGGTAGTGGACCAGGTTGTAGGTGAAGCTGTCGTAGTTATCGACCAGAAGAACTTTCATCGGATCAATGCTTTAAATGGCAAAGCTCAGACGCTATGGTAGGCCGCACGGGGGCGTCCGCCAAGCTCGCGCGAGCTATAGCATCCCGCGCCGGGCGAAGGAAGGCAGGGAGGGCGGTTGCGGCCGGCGCTCCGGTCGGCGATACCAGTGATGATCCTGTTCAGCGTAGCGCGTCCGTCAGTGGGTCCCGGCCGATGAAAAAGCATCTCAATCCCTGGCTGGGCGGCGGTCGCCTCCGTCTCGTCGTGAGCGGCGTGCTCGCGGTGGCGATCGGCGCCGCGGTCGGCTGGCTCGCCTACACGCCGGAGCGCAAACCGGTGACGCCGCGCTACACGGCGACCCTGCCGCAGCGGCCGCCGCCGCAACCCCCCGCCGTCAGGCCGGCTCCCGAACCCGCACCGGCTCCCGTTGTCGTGCCGCCGCGGCCGACGACGCCGCAACAGGTGCCGGCATGGCGGCGCTATGCCGTCGCGCCGCCGCCGCTCGAGGGACGCATCCCGATCGCCATCGTCATCGACGATGTCGGCCTCGATCAGCCGCGCTCGCGCCGCGCCGCCGAGCTGCCGCCGGCCGTCACGCTCTCGTTCTTGCCCTACGGCAACGCCATCGACCGTCAGGTCGAGAGCGCGCGCGGGAAGGGGCACGAGATCCTCGTTCATGTGTCGATGGAGGCGGACTCGAAAACGGTGAGTCCGGGACCCAACGCGCTCACCGTCGATCTCGCGCCGGACGAGGTCGCGAAGCGTCTCGACTGGGCGCTGACGCGCTTCACCGGCTACGTCGGCTTTAACAACCACATGGGCAGCAGGTTCACGTCGCAGGAGCCGGGCATGCGCGTCGTGCTGCAGGAGGCGCGCAAGCGCGGCCTGCTGTTCCTCGATTCGAAGACCGCGCCCGAGACCGTGGGCGCTCGGCTGTCGCGCGAGTTCGGCGTGCCATTCGCCGCCCGCGACGTCTTCCTCGACAACGACATGAGCGAGGCCGCGGTGCAGAAGCAGCTTGCGGTGCTCGAATCGGTCGCCCGCCGCGATCGCGGCGCCATCGCCATCGGCCATCCCCACGACGGTACGCTGACGGCGCTCGAGGCGTGGATCCCGACGCTGGCCGCGCGCGGCTTCGTGCTGGTGCCGGTCACGGCACTGGTCAAAGACCCCAACTCCTGAAATTCGCGAATTTCGCCATCGCTGCGCTGCGCCTCGATAATCAACATATAAGTTGACATTCAACCAAAAGGTTGATTTATTCGCGGCATGGAAAAAGCCGCACCATCCGTCGCCTTCATCGAGCCGGGCATCGACGCCGACGAGGCGATGCTCGACCGCGTGTTCTTCGCGCTGTCCGATCCCGTGCGCCGGACGATCCTGTCGCGGCTCGACGAGGGCGAACTCCTGGTGTCGGAGATCGCGGCGCCGTTCGAGATTTCGCTGCAGGCGGTGTCGCGCCACATCCAGGTACTGGTGCGGGCGGGACTCGTGCGCCAGGAGCGCACCGGTCGCATCAGCCGTTGCCGCCTCGACGCGGGACCGATCTACGCGGCCGCCGTCTGGCTCAACCGCTACAGCCGCTACTGGCAGGATCAGTTCAATCTGCTCGCCGTCGCGCTCGAGGATCTCGCTCCGAAACGGCCGCGCCGCGCCAAGCGGCGCCGTCGGCAGGGACGTCCAACTTCGAAGTGAAGGAGGTTGCCATGGAGAGTCACCGCATCGTGTCGCACGACGAGTGGATCGACGCTCGCGTGAAGTTCCTCACCAAGGAGAAGGCCTTCACCCGCATGCGCGACGAGCTGAGCGCGGCGCGGCAAGCGCTGCCGTGGGAGCCGGTCGACAAGCCGTACGTGTTCGAAGGCCCGAACGGGAAGGAGACGCTCGCCGAGCTGTTTGACGGTCGCAGCCAGCTTGTCGTCTACCACTTCATGTTCGGTCCCACGTGGGAGGCCGGCTGCAAGAGCTGCTCATGGTGGGCCGACAACATCGAGCGCAACGTCGTCCATCTCGCTCACCGCGACGTGACGATGGTGCTGGTCTCGCGGGGGCCGCTCGAAAAGCTCGAGGCATTCAGGCGTCGCATGGGCTGGACGACCAAGTGGGTGTCGTCGCTCAACAACGACTTCAACTTCGACTATGGAGTGTCGCTCGCCGCCGGACCCGACGGCAAGTCCGACTACAACTACGGGTCGATGCGCGCGTCGGGGGAGATGCCGGGCATCACCGTGTTCCATCGCGACGCGAGCGGGCGCATCTTCCACACCTATTCGTGCTACGGCCGCGGCCTCGACCCGATGAACGCGGGTTACCAGTTCCTCGATCTGGTGCCCAAGGGCCGCGACGAGGCCGACCAGACGCCGCATGCGATGGCATGGCTGCGCCATCGCGACTCCTACGACCGCACCTGACGGAGCTTGGCCATGCTGTACCACGACGCATCCGAGAAGATCGCGGCCTATCGCAGCCAGATCGCGGCGCTGCGCAAGGAAATGCGGGCGCTGCAGGCCGACCGTGAGCCCGAAGCGGTGCGCGACTACGCCTTCGCCAGCGTCGCCGGTCCGGTCCATCTGTCCGAGCTGTTCGGCGATCGCGACGACCTGATCGTGATCCACAACATGGGCAGATCGTGCGGCTACTGCACGCTATGGGCGGACGGCTTCAACGGAGTCTACGACCACCTCAACGACCGCGCGGCGTTCGTGGTAACGAGCCCGGACGCGCCGGAGGTCCAGAGGGCATTCGCCGAGAGTCGCGGCTGGCGCTTCCCGATGGTGAGCCATCAGGGCACGAGCTTTGCCGCCGACATGGGCTACCGCGGCAAGCAGAGCTGGATGCCGGGAATCTCGATTTTCCGGCGCGACGGAGGGCAGATCGTTCGGGTGTCGGACACCGGCTTCTCGCCCGGCGACGACTTCTGCGCCGTGTGGCACATCCTCGATCTGTTTCCCGAGGGGGCGGCGGGCTGGGGGCCCAAGATCTCGGGCCGGGTCGCCGTGCCGTCCTGCTGCCAGGACTGACCAAAGACCTCCAAGTGTTTCGCGCGGCGAAGGTTTCGCCGCGTTTCTGCCATGCCGGAATGGCGAGTCAAGCGCGGTTGGCGATCAACTAAGTTTGAGCGCCGTTTCACGAACCGTTTACCGCGCGTTCAGCGCCGCGTCCGTATCCTCGCCTCCGACATGCGCACCCACTCGACGCTCCGCCTGTTCCACCCGCTGGCCATCGCGATCCTCGCGTGGCTTGCGATTGCACTTCCGGTCCAGGCGGCGACCAACGACCTCGTCGAGGAAAAGGGTTTCTTCACGGTGACGATCGACGGCCGCAAGGTGCGGCTCGAGCGGCTGATCGTGAAGCCGAAGGATGCCCCGGGGCGTCTTCCGATCGCGCTGATCACCCACGGCAAGCAGAACACTTACGGCCGCATGCTCGAGCAGCACGCGACCGAGATGGCGGCGCAGGCGCGCGACATGGCGCGCCGAGGCTGGCTCGCCGTCACCGTTATGCGGCGAGGCTTCGGTGCGTCCGACGGCCCGATGCCGGTGCCGGTGTCGTGCCGCGACACCTCGCTCCTCGAGCGCTTCGAGGCGGACGCTGACGACCTTGAGGCGACCCTCGACGTCCTGCGCCAGCGCCCCGACGCCGATCCCGACCGCATCATCGCGATGGGCGCGTCCGCCGGCGGGGTCGCCGTCACCGCGCTGGGCGCTCGCAATCCGAAGGGCCTGATGGGCGTCATCAACCTGTCGGGCGGCCTCCACTTCGACGCCTGCGACAAGGATGACCTGCTGGTTGACGCGATGGCCGACTACGGCAAGCGGAGCCGCGTGCCCAGCCTCTGGATCTACGCCGAGAACGACAGCCTGTTCGGGCCCAAGCTCGTGCACCGCATGCACGACGCCTTCCTGGGCGGGGGCGCCGACGTCAAGCTCGTTGCGCTCGACCCGATCGGCCGCGACGGCCACATGA
This sequence comes from Alphaproteobacteria bacterium, assembly GCA_035493495.1. GTDB lineage: Bacteria > Pseudomonadota > Alphaproteobacteria > SMXQ01 > SMXQ01 > DATJIG01. The sequence continues at coordinate 17,414 of DATJIG010000150.1, read as the reverse complement.
TCTTCGACAGCGTGCAGGGCCGCGACTCGTGGCTGCCCGAGCTTGATGCCTTCCTGCGCTACAACCAGTTGCCGACCTACCAGTACCGCGAGGCCGGCAACATCGCCCGCAACCTGAAGACCAAGGACAAGTATCTGGCGTTCGTCGAGATGTACGTCTCGGCGCCGGGTGCCAAGGCACTCGCGCAGTCGCGGGTCTCGGGTGCGCTCGGCCGGGCGTTCGGGTACAGCGATATGGCCGAGGCGCGCAAGAACGCCATCCGGCTCTGCCAGCGCGACGCGAACAACGCCGAGGACTGCGACGTCGTGATGGAGAACAACAACTGGATCGGCGGCGCGACCGACAAGGCGGTCGCCATCACGGAGCCGGGCAAAAACTAGTTCCGGTCTCGGCCGAATATTCCCTCGCAACTCCCTCCCGGGGACGGTAAGCAGAGAACGAACCGTCGCAGGGAGGGTCCATGCCGCACGAGACACCGCTTATCACCGCGATTGTCGCGGGCATTGTGCTTGCCTTCGTATTCGGGGCGGTTGCCAACCGGATCCGTGTCCCGCCCCTGGTCGGTTACCTGCTGGCGGGCGTCGTGGTCGGCCCGTTCACACCTGGGCTCGTCGTCGACCAGGAACTGGTCCTGCAACTAGCCGAGATCGGGGTCATCCTGCTGATGTTCGGCGTCGGCATGCATTTTTCCCTCGACGATCTGATGTCGGTGAAGGCGATCGCGGTGCCGGGCGCCATCGCCCAGATCGCCGCGGCGACGCTGCTCGGCATGGGACTCGCCTGGAGCATGGGCTGGTCGCCGAGCGCCGGCTTCATGTTCGGCCTTGCGCTCTCGACTGCCAGCACCGTGGTGCTGCTGCGGGCGCTCCAGGAGCGTCGGGCGCTCGAGACCGAGAAGGGACGCATCGCCGTCGGCTGGCTGATCGTCGAGGATCTGGCGATGGTGCTGACTCTGGTCCTAATGCCGGCGCTCGCCGGACTGGGGACGAATGGGCTCGATGCGATGCGCGACGGCGACGTGTCGACGGTCGGCGAGATCGCCATGACGCTCGCCATCACGCTCGGCAAGGTGATCGCCTTCGTGGTTCTGATGCTGGTGGTCGGTCGCCGCGTCGTTCCGTGGCTTCTCCATTACATCGCCCACAGCGGTTCGCGCGAACTGTTCCGGCTCGCCGTCCTCGCCATCGCGCTCGGCATCGCGTATGGCGCATCGGAGCTGTTCGGCGTCTCGTTTGCGCTGGGTGCCTTCTTCGCCGGCATGATCCTGAGCGAGTCCGAGCTGAGCCAGCAGGCAGCGCAGGACACGCTGCCGCTGCGCGACGCCTTCGCGGTGTTGTTCTTCGTCTCGGTCGGGATGTTGTTCGATCCGACCACGCTGATCGACAACCCTTGGCCCGTGCTCGGCACGCTCGCCATCATCCTGTTCGGCAAGTCGATAGCCGCGTTCGTGATCGTCCGCGCGTTCGGCTATCCGGTCGGCACGGCGCTGACGATCTCGGCCAGCCTCGCACAGATCGGCGAGTTCTCCTTCATCCTGGTGGCGCTCGGCATCGAGCTCGATCTGCTGCCGACCGAGGGGCGGGATCTCATCCTTGCAGGGGCCATCCTGTCGATCATGGTGAACCCGCTGGCGTTCATCGGCGCGGAGCGGATGCGGTCACGCGTCGAGCACGCTGTCGGCGGCCCGGAGGAAGCACCCGCGGCAGAGCTGACGCCGGTCGATCTCACCGGGCACGCGGTGGTCGTGGGCTACGGCCGCGTCGGCAAGATCGTCGCCGATGGGCTCATCGCTGCGGGGCGGACCGTGTTGGTGATCGAGGACAATCCCGATCAGATCGAGCGCTTGCGCGCCCGCGGCGTTCCGGCACTCTCCGGCAACGCCGCGCAGGCGCGCATTCTTCACGCCGCCAGTCTCGGGCATGCCCGCTCGCTGTTCGTCGCGATCCCCAACGCCTTCGAGGCGGGCCAGATCGTGGCGCAGGGCCGTGCCGCCAATACGCAGATCGACATCGTCGCCCGCGCCCACTTCGACGCCGAGGTCGATCACCTCGAGCGGAACGGCGCCAACCTCATCATCATGGGCGAGCGCGAGATCGCGCGCGGCATGCTGGAGCACGCACTTGGGGCGGAAGGTCGGGCTGCAGCGGGAGCTGCGAGCTAGGCGGTCGCCGGGCTCGCGCGCTCGAACCGGCGCATCAGCTCGGTGACGGCGTCGAGCGGCGCCGGATCAGGTGTCTGTCCTTCGGCCGCGCGCAACGCCCAGTTCCACACCTCGGCGAGCTGCGGAACGTCCTTCACAGCGTCGGCGAGGTCACTGTCCGACGCGACGTGATGGCGGAGCGACTCCTTGACCGCGTCGTCGAGCTTCTCGCGGGTCTCGTCCGAGGCAACGACCGGCAATCTCAGGTCCGCGACGATGCGGCGGATCGTCGGCAGGCGTTCCTGCATCAACTGGTCGTAGGTGATGAACGAGCGCGAGCCGCCGCGGCTGAAGCGCTCCGGGTCGAGGAAGTGCCGCAGCCAGAGCACGTACGACTGCAGCTCGGAGAACTCGTCGCGTCGGGCGAGCGACTGCGCGACCTCGACCGGATGGCGGACGATCATGACGGTGTGCAGCGCGACGCCGTTCTCGGCGCACGTCCGCTGCCAGATCGGCAGCAGTCGGCACACGCGCGGGTCCTTGACGACGAGCATGTCCTTGCCCGCGATTTCGGTCTCGATCCAGTTCGCGAGCCAGGCGCGGCGCTCGGCTAGCGGAGGCGCGTCGAACCATTCGAGCGGAATCTCGCGCGGGTCGACCCAGCTCGAGTTGAACGTCTTCAGGACGTCGTCGTGAAAGGCCTTGATGTCGAGCGGCTCCCAGAAACCCTCGGCATTCACGTCGGGAGAGGCGCCCTTGAGGTTGCTGGGCAGGGGGACGCCGGCGAGGTTGATCGCGCGCGTCAGCGCCGAGGTGCCGCTGCGGTGCATGCCGGCGACAAGGACGATGTGGCGCGACGGCATCCGGCTGGTCCTCAGGGCGCGAGGAGAATGAAGTAGGGATTCTGGTAGACGACGGTGCGGTAGGCGCTTTGCCAGTCCGCGAGCACATCCTCCACGTAGGGCGCGCCCAGCCCGACCCGGCGCGCATCGCCGAGCGCGAGCACGATGTAGTCGGGCGGATTCCGACGCAGCCGCTCGGCATTTTCGTTCAGCCACACGTCGCCGTTGAACATGCCCGGCTCATAGGTCGGGAACAGTCCGGGCTGGCGTCGTTCGGCGAAGAACAGCATCGGCATCCGGGTCTGCGGCATTACCAGGAACACCGTCGAGTCGGGCGGAGTCATGGTGCGGATCGCCGCCGCCATATCGGCCACGGCATGCTCGCGCCCGGACTCCGGAAGCCCGGCGATGTAGCGCCACAGCGCCACCTGGTTGCGGAACGGCGAGTTGAGATCGTTGCCGGCGCGCGGCGCGACGATGGCGAGCGCCAGCACGATGATGCCGAGCGCGATCCCGGTGAGCGTCTTGCGCTCGGGCGCCGCCTCGGAATCCATCAGCCGCGCGAGAATCAGGCCCAACGTGATGATGAAGGGCGGCAGGATCTGCAGCAGATGCTGGTCGTCGGCGCGATGGAGCGCCTGGGGAAAGAGACCTAGTCCCATCAGCGCGGCGCAGAACATCGCCAACGCCTCGGCGCGCTGTGCCGGCTTTCCGGACAGGCGCTTCGTTGAGCGCAACAGCGCCACGACGTAGACCGCGGGAATGACGATCTGCAGGAACGCAACGGCATTCCCGAAGGTGAATCCGCCGCGGACGAACCGGAACGGCCGCACACCGTAATTGATGACGGTGTCGACCGAACCATCGATGAGGGACAGCAGCACCAGCGAGAGCTGGTGCCCGCCGCGCGTCATGAGGATCAGCGCGCAGTAGAGCACCGGCAACGCCGCGGTCGATGCGACGAACACCGCGAGCTCGCTCGCCGCGGCGCGCATGTTCGTCCTCAGCTTCGCCTGGGGCGTGAGCTCGACCGCCGCGATGACGATCGCGCCGAAGACCGCGCCTTCGAGCAGGAGATCGTAGCGGAACAGGCCGCTGAGCCCGACGAGCAGTCCCCAACCGGCGATCATTCGTGTCGCGGAGTTTCCGGTCGAGCGCCGCTCGACGAAGTGCTGGGCGGCGATGAGCACCAGCAGCGGCAGCAGCCAGTAGTACCATTTGTAGTAGCGCGAGAAGAGCGCGAGCAGGATCACCGCGCCGATCGCCGCGACGGTGACGTTGCCGTGGCGCGCAAGGTAGCGATAGGCCGACGCAATCGCGACGGCGTAGCCCGAGGCGCAGAGAACGATTTCCCCGACGACGTTGCCCGAAACGAGCCAGGCAGCCGCGCTCATGAACGCGACCATCGGGCCGTACTGGCTGATGAAGTCGAAGCCGGGCAGGCTGCCCTTCGCGACCGCCATGCCCATGGCCATCTGATAGCCCTGGTCGTCGCTCTCGAGGAAGAAGAACGGGTCGGGGACGCGGAGGAGGAGATAGACGAACGCGACGGCGAACACGACGAGCGTCGCCGTCAGGTTCGATGACCGGCTGAACAACAGCCCCGGCGTGATGCCGTGACCCGCCACCGCCGTCGGGCTGCTCATGTCCGGCGTTTCCGCGCGGATGCCGCCATCAGGCGCCGGACGCCTTGCGGCGCCCCGACTCCTCGGCGAACGCCACCGCTTCCTCGGCGGCGCGAATGAGAGCGCGGGCCTTGTTGCAGCTTTCCTGGTACTCGGCCTCGGGGTCGGAATCGGCGACCACGCCGCCGCCCGCCTGCACGTACACGGTGTTGTCCTTCACCACGGCGGTGCGCAGCGCGATGCAGGTGTCCATCGTGCCGTTGGCGGCGAAGTAGCCGACGGCGCCGCCGTAGACGCCGCGCCGCGCGACCTCGAGCTCGTCGATGATCTCCATCGCCCGCACCTTGGGTGCGCCGGAGACGGTGCCGGCGGGGAACCCGCCGGCGAGCGCGTCGAGCGCGTCATGCGTCGGGTCGATGCGGCCCTCGACGTTGGACACGATGTGCATCACGTGGGAGTAGCGCTCGATCACCATCTTCTCGGTGACCTTGACCGTGCCGGTGGCGGCGACGCGGCCGACGTCGTTGCGCCCGAGATCGAGCAGCATGAGATGCTCGGCGATTTCCTTCGGGTCGGCCAGCAGCTCGGTCGCCAGCGCCTGGTCCTCGGCCGCATCCTTGCCGCGGCGACGGGTGCCGGCGATCGGGCGGATCGTCACGACGCCGTCGCGCAGGCGCACCAGGATTTCCGGGCTCGAGCCGATGATCGAGAAGCCGCCGAAATCGAGGAAGAACAGATACGGCGACGGATTGAGCCGGCGCAGCGAGCGGTAGAGCGCGAACGGCGGCAGCGTGAACGGCACGGCGAAGCGCTGTGACGGCACCACCTGGAAGATGTCGCCGGCGAGGATGTACTCCTTCGCCTTCTCGACCATTGCGTGATAGGCCTCGCGCGTCGTGTTCGACGTCGGCACGGGCGCGGGGAGCGCCGCGCCCGCCTCGGCATGGGGTAGGGAGAGTGGGCGCTCGAGCGCACTCCATATCTGCGACAGGCGCTTCTCGGCCTCGGCGTAGGCCGCTCGGGCGTCGAGCCCCGGCGCCGGGAACACCGGCGTCGCGACGGCGATCGAATCCTCGATGTTGTCGAAGATCGCGATGACGGTCGGGCGAATGAAGATCGAATCCGGCACGCCGAGCTGGTCCGGATTGTTGTCCGGCAGGCGCTCGATCTCGCGCACCATGTCGTAGCCCATGTAGCCGAACAGGCCGGAGGCCATCGGCGGCAGGCCTTGCGGCATCTCGATGCGCGAGGCCGCGACGAGCGCGCGCAGGCTATCGAGCGGTTTTGCCGGATCGGGGCGGAACGCGTTGGCGTCGACCAGCGCGGTGCGGTTGATCTTGGCCTTGCCGCGGCGCGCCCGCCACACGAGGTCGGGGCGCAGCCCGATGACCGAGTAGCGGCCGCGGGTCTCGCCGCCCTCGACCGATTCGAACAGGAAGCTCATCGGCTCGCCGCCCGAAATCTTGAGGAAGGCGGAAACCGGTGTCTCGAGGTCGGCGACGAGTTTGGTCCAGACGACCTGCGGCTTGCCGCCGCCGAGCGCCTTGGCGAACTCGTCGAAGGAGGGGCTGAGGCGCATGAACTAGAAGCGCGCCGCCAGCACGTCGCGGTAGACGGTGACCTTGTAGCGGTCCCGCAGCCCGGCGACGAACTCGTCCATCAGGTCGGCGCCGACGCTTTGCGACAGCGCGTCGGAGATCTGGGTGCGCACCGCCGGATCCTTGGCGGCATCGGGCGTCTTGATCTCCTTTACCCGCGCGACGACGAACGCATCGGCGCCTTCGCCCATCGCGGCTTCGCCTTGCTTGAGCGAGAAGACCTGGGCCTGCAGCGACAGCGGCAGGCCGGTCTCGGAATCGTGCGTCGAGCGGCTGAACGCCGGCGTAGTCTTTACCGTCAGTTTCTCCGCCTTGGCGACATCGCCGATCGGCTGGCCGTCCTTGAGCTTGGCGAGCACCGCCTCGGCGCGGGCGCGGACGATGCCGGAGCGCTTGTCGGCCTGCCACGCGGCGACGACGTCATTCTTCACCTCGTCGATCGGGCGGACCTGCGGCGGCGTGACCTGGGTCACCCGCACGATCGCGTAGGCGCCGTTGCCGATATCGGAGAGCTGGCTCTCCTGGCCCTCGGAGGTCTGGAAGATCAGCTTGAGAAGCTGCTGGTCGCTGGCGATCGGCGTCGGCTTGCCGTTGCGGTCCATGCCGCGGGCGTCGACCTGGGCAATCGTCTGCACCGGCAGATTGAGGCGCTGGCCGGTCTCCTCGAGGCTGGCGCCGCCTGCGAGCGAATCCTCAATCTGGTTCGACAGCGAGTAGAGCGAATCCTGCGCCTCGCGCAGCGCAATGTCCTTGCGGATCTTGTCGGCGACCTCGTTAAGCGGCTGCACGCGCCCCTTCTCCTCGCGCGTGACCCGCACGAGGTGCCAGCCGAGCGCGCTCTTGAGCGGCTTTGAAACCGAGCCTGCCTTCACGCCGAACGCGGCGTCGGCGATGTCGCCGAGCAGATCCGACTTCTCGACCATGCCGAGCTTGACGACGCTGACCTTGCCGCCCGACGCGTCGCGCACGGCGTCCGCGAACGGCTTGCCGGAAGCGGCCTGCTTCGCCGCCTCGTTGGCCTGGGCCTCGTCGGTGAACACGGCCTGCTCGATTTCGCGGCGGTCGCGGATCGTGTAGTCGTCGACGTGGCTGTCGTATTCCTGCTTTACGCGGTCGTCGCCGATCTTGGCGCTGCTTGCCATCGCCGCCGGATCGAGGCGGAGGATGACGGCGGAGCGGATCTCGGGCGCGGTGAACTGGGCGGCGTTAGCGGCGAAGAACGACTTGAGCTCGTCGTCCGACGGCGCGCCGACGTTGCCGGCGTCGGCCTTCGGGATAGAGACGTAATCGGCGACGCGCTGCTCGGCGTGGTAGCGGTAGAGCGCGTCGAGCATTGCCGACGGCACGGGCACCGACGCCGTCACGGCGTTCGACAGCCGCGCGGTCGCCAGGTCGAGCCGCATCTGGGAGAGGAAGCTCGCCTCGGTGTAGCCGGCCCCGGCCAGGACCTGGCGGTAGGTGTTGGGATCGAACTGCCCGGTCGCGTTCTGGAACGCGTGCTCGCGGGAAATCTCCTGACGCAGCACTTCGTCGCTGATGAGGATGCCCAAGTCACGCGTCCCCAGCGAGAACAGGATGCGATCCTCCATCCGGCCGAGCGCCGAATCGAGGAGGCCGAGCTGCTTTGCCTTATCGTTGTCCAGGGGCTCGGGAACCATTTGCTGGACGCGGCGGATCTCGTCACGGAACGCCGTGTTGAGCTGGCTCACCGTGATGTTCACGTCGCCGACCCTGGCCACGACCGGGTCGCGCTCACCCAGGAAGATGTCGCCGATGCCCCAGATGCCGAAGCTGACGATCAGGATGCCGAGGAGGGCCCGGAAGACCCAGGAGGAGGCGTGTTCGCGAAGCGACTGGAGCATGGAAAACGGGGTCTCACCCGACCTGTGAACGGTGGCGGCTATACGGCGATCAAGCCGCGCAAAACGCGCGGTTTTTGGCGCGCGGCATCATAGAAGGGGGGCCGGTTGGCCGCAACGACGGCCTCGACCGCGGACGTCCGCGACCGACTCGGTCAGGATCGTTGGAAACGGGCCGCGCGCCGTGATACACACCGTGCCGTTCCGGGCGGCTCGCCGCGCCGGAACGTCGAAATCTGTCCCCGAGACCAAGGGTTGTGGAGCGCATGGCGGCGCCGCGTCCTCTGATTGCCGGAAACTGGAAGATGAACGGGCTGGCCGCCGACGGCGTGGCGCTGGCCCGGAGCGTCGCCGAGCGCGCCGCCAAGGACGCGCTTCGCTGCGACGTCCTGGTCTGCCCGCCGGCGACAATCCTCAACCGCATCGCCGAGGCGATGCGGGGAACCAAGGTTGCGGTCGGCGGTCAGGACTGCCACGCCAAGGCATCGGGCGCGCACACTGGCGACCTCTCCGCGCCGATGGTCAGGGACACCGGGGCAACGTTCGTCATCGTCGGCCACTCGGAGCGTCGCACCGACCACGGCGAGACCGACGCGATGGTGCGGGCGAAGGCCGAGGCCGCGCGAGCGGCCGGGTTGACCCCGATCGTCTGCATCGGCGAGACGACGGCGCAGCGCGACGGGGGCGAGACGCTCCAAGTGCTGACGCGCCAGATCAAAGGCTCGGTTCCGCCGGGCCTGTCGGGGGCCGAGGTCGTCATCGCCTACGAGCCAGTCTGGGCGATCGGCACCGGGCGCACGCCGACGGTGGCTGAAATCCAGGAAGCCCACGCCCATATACACTCCGAACTGATCGGTCATTCCGGCGAGCGCGCGGCCGACGTGCGCGTGCTCTATGGCGGGTCGCTCAACGCCGGCAACGCCAAGGCGATTCTGGCGGTGCCGGGGGTCAACGGCGGGCTGATCGGCGGCGCGAGCCTCAAGGCCGACGACTTCCTCGTGATCGCGTCAAGTTGTCCTTAACGAGATAGGAATTGGCCTAGCGGCCAGGCCGCAAAGCCGGTAAATAGGTGCTCCATGGCGACGGTGCTGCTCGTCATCCACATTTTCCTCGCGATCGCCCTCGTGATCGTCGTCCTCCTTCAGCGCAGCGAGGGGGGCGCATTGGGCATCGGCGGCTCCGGCGGCGGCATGATGAGCCGGCGCGCCTCAGCCAACCTTCTCACCCGCACGACCGCCGTTCTGGCCGCCCTGTTCATGGGCACCAGCCTGTCGCTCGCCGTGCTCGCCGGCCACAGCCGTCAGCCGAGCTCGATCATGGACGTCGCGCCCTCGTCGCCGAGCGCGCCGGCTCCGGCCGCGCCCGCCGCCCCGGCCCAGCCCACCGTTCCGTCGCGGTGATCGGCCGGTGCACAGGACACCGTTACACAATACGGATTCGGGGCGGCGGGGGAGCCGCCCCTTTCATTTAGAGCATTCGGGCCGCGCCGACCGGCGCCGCCGTGGCTTTTCGCGTAGCTGAGGGTCTCGATGTCGACGACGCGTTACATATTCATCACCGGCGGCGTGGTGTCGTCCCTGGGGAAGGGACTTGCCTCGTCGGCGCTCGGCGCACTCCTGCAGGCGCGTGGCTTCAAGGTGCGGCTGCGCAAGCTCGATCCGTACCTCAACGTCGATCCCGGGACGATGTCGCCGTACCAGCACGGCGAGGTCTACGTCACCGACGACGGCGCGGAGACGGACCTGGATCTCGGCCACTATGAGCGTTTTACCGGCGTTGCGTCTCACCAGAATGACAACGTCACCACCGGGCGCATCTACTCGACGGTGATCTCGCGCGAGCGCCACGGCGATTATCTTGGCGCGACGGTGCAGGTCATTCCCCACGTCACCGATGCGATCAAGGAGTTCATCAGCTCCAACACCGAGGGTCTCGACTTCCTGCTGTGCGAGGTCGGCGGCACCGTCGGCGACATCGAGAGCCTGCCGTTCCTCGAGGCCATCCGTCAGCTCGGCAACGAGGTCGGCCGCCAGCGCGCGATGTACGTGCATCTCACTCTCGTTCCGTGGATCCCGAGCGCGGGCGAGCTCAAGACCAAGCCGACCCAGCACTCGGTGAAGGAGCTGCTGTCGGTCGGTATCCAGCCGGACGCGCTGCTGTGCCGCTGCGAGCGCGAGATTCCGCTCGGCGAGCGCCGCAAAATCGCGCTGTTCTGCAACACGCCGCCCGACGCGGTGATCCCGGCGCTCGACGTCGACAGCATCTACCAGGTGCCGATCGCCTACCACGAGCAGGGCTTCGACGACGTGGTGTGCCGCCACTTCGGCCTTGAGAGCCCGCAGCCCGACCTCAGCCGCTGGACCAACATCATGACTCGCATCCGCGAGCCGGAAGGCGAGGTGAAGATCGCGGTTGTCGGTAAGTACACCCAGTTCCGCGACTCCTACAAATCGCTCTCCGAGGCGCTCGCCCACGGCGGCATCGCCAACAACGTGAAGGTCAACGTCGACTGGATCGAATCGGAGATTTTCGAGAAGGACGGCGCGGTGCAGCGCCTCGAGGACGTCCACGCGATCCTTGTGCCGGGCGGCTTCGGCGAGCGCGGCTCCGAGGGCAAGATCGCCGCGGCGCGGTTCGCCCGCGAGCGAAAGGTGCCGTACTTCGGCATCTGCTTCGGCATGCAGATGGCGGTGATCGAGTTCGCGCGCAATGTCGCCGGCATCAACAACGCGGGCTCGACGGAGTTCGGCCCGAGCCCCGAGCCGGTGGTCGGCCTTCTCACCGAGTGGATGAAGGGCAACACAGTCGAGACTCGCAGCGAGCGCGACAACCTCGGCGGTACGATGCGCCTCGGCGCCTATCCGTGCGAGCTCCGGCCGGGCTCGAAGGTCGCCGCGATCTACGGCGCGCCGGCGATCTCGGAGCGCCATCGTCATCGCTACGAGGTGAACATCACGTACCGCGACCGCCTCGAGAGCCGCGGCCTGATCTTCGCCGGCATGTCGCCCGACAAGCGCTTGCCGGAGATCGTCGAGCTCGCGGAGCATCCGTGGTTCGTCGGCGTGCAGTTCCATCCCGAGCTCAAGTCAAAGCCGTTCGAGCCGCACCCGTTGTTCGCCTCGTTCATTAAGGCGGCGGTCGAACAGTCCCGTCTGGTGTGATCATGGCGCTCAAGGTGAAATCCCCCGCGGTCGGCGAGCAGCGCCGCGTCAAGGTCGGTTCGGTGGTGTTTGGCAACGACCGGCCGCTCTCCATCATCGCCGGGCCGTGCGCGATCGAGAGCCGCGCGCATGCGCTCGAGATGGCCGAGGGTATCGCGAAGATCGCCAGGAAGCTCGGTTTCGGCTTCGTCTACAAGTCGTCGTTCGATAAGGCCAACCGCACGTCGATCAACAGCCCGCGCGGCATCGGCTTCGACAAGGCGCTGCCGATCCTGGCCGAGGTCCGCGAAAAATTCGGCTGCCCGGTGCTGACCGACGTCCATGAGCCGGAGCAGTGCGCGCCGGTCGCCGAGGCCGTCGACATCCTGCAGATTCCGGCGCTGCTCTGCCGCCAGACCGATCTCCTGATCGCGGCGGCGAAGACGGGGCGGGCCATCCACGTCAAGAAGGGACAATTTCTGGCGCCGTGGGACATGAAGAACGTCGCCGCGAAGATCGCCGCGGCCGGCAATGATCGCGTCCTCCTGTGCGAACGGGGCGCCTCGTTCGGCTACAACACGCTGGTCTCGGATATGCGTTCGCTGCCCGTCATGAAGGAGACCGGCTACCCGGTCGTGTTCGACGCGACCCACTCGGTGCAGCAGCCGGGCGGCCTCGGCACGTCGTCGGGCGGCGACCGGCGCTACGTGCCGGTGCTGGCGCGCGCGGCGGTGGCCGTCGGCGTCGCCGGCGTGTTCATGGAGACGCACCAGGATCCCGACAAGGCTCCGTCCGACGGCCCCAACATGGTGCCGCTCAAGGCCCTGCCGGCGCTCCTCAGCACCCTCGTCGAGTTCGACCGGCTGGCCAAGCGCCGGCCGGCCTGAGTCTTATTTCCCCACGCCTGTTCCGGAGCTGATCATGACCGCCATCGTCGATATCCACGCGCGCGAAATCCTGGACTCGCGCGGCAACCCCACGGTCGAGGTCGATGTGATCCTCGAGTCCGGCGCGATGGGCCGCGCCGCCGTGCCGTCAGGCGCCTCGACCGGCGCCCACGAGGCGGTGGAGCTGCGCGACGGCGACAAGAAGCGCTACGGCGGCAAGGGCGTGCGCAAGGCGGTGGCCGCGGTCAACGGCGAGATATTCGAGGCGGTCGGCGGCATGGACGCCGAGGACCAGCTCGCGCTCGACCGCGCGATGATCGAGCTCGACGGCACCAAGAACAAGGGCCGGCTCGGCGCCAACGCGATCCTCGGCGTCAGCCTCGCCGCCGCGAAGGCCGCGGCGATCAACGCCAACCTGCCGCTCTACGCCTACGTCGGCGGGGTGAGCGCGCGCACGCTTCCCGTGCCAATGATGAACATCGTCAACGGCGGCGCGCACGCCGACAACCCGATCGACTTCCAGGAGTTCATGATTCTGCCGGTTGGCGCGAACAGCATTGCCGACGCGGTGCGCATGGGCGCCGAGGTGTTCCACGCGCTGCGTGCCCAGCTTCACGATGCGGGCCTCTCCACCAGCGTCGGCGACGAGGGCGGCTTCGCGCCCAACATCGCGTCCACCGACGACGCGCTGAAATTCATCATGGGCGCTATCAAGAAGGCCGGCTACAAGGCCGGCGACGATATCGTGCTGGCGCTCGATGCCGCCTCGACCGAGTTCTTCGAGAAGGGCAAGTACAAGCTGGAAGGCGAGGGGCGGACGCTCGACTCGGCCGGCATGGTTAAGCTCTATGCCGACCTCTGCAAGCGCTATCCGATCGTCTCGATCGAGGACGGCATGGCCGAGGACGACTGGGACGGCTGGAAGGCGCTCACCGAGGAGCTGGGCGATCGCGTCCAGCTCGTCGGCGACGATGTCTTCGTCACCAATCCTGTGCGCCTCGAGCGCGGCATCGCCAAGGGCGTTGCCAACGCGATCCTGGTGAAGGTCAACCAGATCGGCACGCTGAGCGAGACCCTCGAGGCGGTCGAAATGGCCCACAAGGCCGGCTACCGCGCGGTAATGTCACACCGCTCGGGCGAGACCGAGGATTCGACGATCGCCGACCTCGCCGTCGCTACCAACTGCGGCCAGATCAAGACCGGCTCGCTCGCGCGCTCCGACCGGCTTGCGAAGTACAACCAGCTCATCCGCATCGAGGAGAAGCTGGGCGCCGACGCGCGCTTCGCCGGCCGCAAGGCGCTACGCTCGCTTTAGCGTCTCGCGATCGCACCGCGGCCGCGAGACCTGAGTCAAAATTGCAACAGATCGGACGCCCGAGACTCCAAATCTGAGTCTGGGGCGCAACACTTCGCGAGCACGCGAAAATTTCGGCGTTTTTCGTTGACGCTCGGGAATCGCATGTGATTCGTTGCGCTCTATGGCGCTCGTCAAAGATGTCCGCACGTATGCCCGTCAGGTGGTGGGACCCACGCTGGCGGTCAGCCTGTTCGCCTATTTCGCGTATCACGCGATCGAAGGCGACCGCGGCATCCTCGCGTGGGTGAAGCTGACCCAAGAGGTTGAGTCGACGCAGGCGGAGCTCGAAAAGATCACCCACACGCGCGAGGTCCTCGCGCACCAAACCGATCTTCTGCGCTCCGACGCGCTCGATCCCGACATGCTCGACGAGCGGGCGCGCTCTGTGCTCGGCGTTATCCGCAAGGACGAGATCCTCATCTCGCCGCCGACGCCCGACCGTTCGGACGCTGGTACCGGCACCGGTACGGGTAGCGGCCAGCGAGGCCGCGTGGTCGCGCTTACCCTCGACAAGGCGCGCTAGCCGCACAGGCGACAAGGCGTGCTAGCCGCACAGGCGACAAGGCGCGCTAGCCGCGCAGCGACAAGGCGTGCTGAACGTCTCCACAAAGCGCTCAGCGCATAGGCGACACGTCGCGCGCGCGGGGTGACAACCCGCGCGGACGCCCCAAATTTCGGTAGTGGAGGTCTTGAACCCCCTGCCGAGTGAGTGGGTGCGAAACAAAATACCGCGCTTTCGAAAATGCGCGTGCTTAAAATTACATTAAGCACCGTTTTATCACCATTAAATTAATGCGCTACCTCATGAGTAATCGTATTTCAGTTAATAATATATAACGTGTTGTCTTTGCACGAAATTATGGGCCTTCCCGGCCTGTGACAGAGGCGCTATATCTCCGGCCTCTTTTGCGGGCGCCCGCGGCCCGCATCGACCACATATCCGCCTGCCTCCGCCTCCAACCCGAGGACGTCCGCAATGGCCAATGCCCTGAACCGCAGCCGAACCCAAGTCTCCGCGAAGGCGCCGCCGCGCGGCGCCGCGAAAAGTCGACCTGCCGTGGTGCGCGGCAGTCGCACGACCGCCGGGGACGATCCCAAGCTCCTAGTCGGCATGTACCACGACATGATCCTGATTCGCCGCTTCGAGGAGAAGGCGGGCCAGCTCTATGGCCAGGGACTGATTGCCGGCTTCTGCCACCTCTACATCGGCCAGGAAGCGGTGGTCGTCGGCATGCAGTCGACGATCGGCAAGGACGACACCGTCATCACCACCTACCGCGATCACGGCCACATGCTCGCCTGTGGCATGGACCCGAAGGGCGTGATGGCCGAGCTCACCGGGCGCGCCCACGGTTACTCCCGCGGCAAGGGCGGTTCGATGCACATGTTCTCCAAAGAGAAGAATTTCTACGGCGGCCACGGCATCGTCGGAGCCGACGTGCCGATCGGCGCGGGCCTCGCCTTCGCGCACCAGTACCGCGGCACCAAGAACGTCTCCCTGACCTATTACGGCGACGGCGCCGCAAACCAGGGCCAGGTCTACGAGGCCTTCAACATGGCGGCGCTCTGGAAGTTGCCGGTCGTCTTCATCATCGAGAACAACCAGTACGGCATGGGCACCTCGGTCGCCCGCGCCTCGGCGAGCCCGGACTTCTTCAAGCGCGGCGCGCCCTTCAACATCCCCGGCCAGAAGGTCGACGGCATGGACGTGATCGCGGTGCGTGAGGCCGGCGAGATGGCCGTCGCTCATTGCCGCGAGGGCAAGGGCCCGTTCATCCTGCAGATGGAAACCTACCGCTACCGCGGCCACTCGATGTCGGATCCGGCCAAGTACCGGACCCGCGAGGAGGTCGACAAGGTGCGCGAGCAGCACGACCCGATCGAGACCTACGGCCGCCACCTGATGGACCGCGGTTTCGCCACCGCCGATCAGCTCAAGCAGATCGACAAACAGGTGAAGGACGTCGTCCTCGAGGCCGCAGATTTCGCGACCAAGGATCCGGAGCCGGATCCGTCCGAGCTCTACACCGACGTTCTCGCGTAAGCGCACTGCTGTTCCGGATACGATAATGCCAAAAGAAATCCTGATGCCGGCGCTCTCGCCGACCATGACCGAGGGCAAGCTCGCCAAGTGGCGCAAGCACGAGGGCGACAAAGTGAAATCGGGCGAGATCCTCGCCGAGATCGAGACCGACAAGGCGACGATGGAGGTCGAGGGAATCGACGAGGGGACCATCGCCAAGATCCTGGTCGATGAGGGGACCGACGGCGTCGCCGTCAACACGCCGATCGCCGTGCTGCTGGAAGAGGGCGAGAGCAAGGACGCCCTGAAGAACTTCAAGCCGAAGGCGGCCCCCGCGGTCGCCGAAGCTCCCGAGGCGCCGCCGAGCGATGCCAAGCCCGCCGCCAAGTCCTCCACCGTGGCCCAGGCCGCGCCCGCCGCGCCGACCCACGTTCCTCCCTCCGACGTCGATCCCAAGTTCTACGAGAATGTGAAGCACCAGAGCGTGCGCGAGGCCCTTCGCGACGCGATGGCCGAGGAAATGCGCCGCGACGACCGCGTGTTCCTGATGGGCGAGGAGGTCGCGCAGTACCAGGGCGCCTACAAGGTGTCGCAGGGTCTGCTCGATGAGTTCGGTCCGAAGCGCGTCGTCGACACGCCGATCACCGAGCACGGTTTCACCGGCCTTGCGGTCGGCGCGGCATTCGCAGACCTGCGGCCGATCGTCGAATTCATGACCTTCAACTTCGCCCTCCAGGCGATGGACCAGATCATCAACTCGGCCGCTAAGACCCGCTATATGTCGGGCGGCCAGATGGGCTCGCCGATGGTGTTCCGCGGCGCGAACGGCGCCGCCGCGCGCGTCGGCGCCCAGCACTCGCAGTGCTTCGCGAGCTGGTACTCGCACGTTCCGGGTCTCATCGTCATCTCGCCGTACTCTGCCGACGACGCCAAGGGCCTGCTCAAGGCCGCGATTCGCAATCCCAATCCGGTGATCTTCCTCGAGAACGAGATCATGTACGGGCGCAGCTTCGACGTGCCGCAGGATCCCGAGTTCGTGGTACCGATCGGCAAGGCGCGCGTGGTCCGCCAGGGCAAGGACGTCACCATCACCGCCTTCTCGATCATGGTCGGCGAGGCGCTCACCGCCGCCGAAGAACTGGCGAAAGACGGCATCGACTGCGAGGTCATCGACCTGCGCACGCTGCGTCCGCTCGACATCGACACCATCGTCGAGTCGGTGAAGAAGACCAACCGTCTGGTCACCACCGAGGAGGGCTGGCCGTACGCCGGCATCGGCTCCGAGGTCACGACCCAGATCGTCGAGAAGGCGTTCGACTGGCTCGACGCGCCGCCGAAGCGCGTCACCGGCGCCGACGTGCCGATGCCGTATGCCGCCAACCTCGAGCGTCTCGCGGTGCCGCGCGCGTCCGAGATCGTCGCCGGCGTTCGCGCCGCGCTCGGCCGCGAGTAGGCGAGGAGGGCCCGATGCCGACAAAGGTTCTCATGCCCGCGCTCTCGCCGACGATGACCGAGGGCAAGCTCGCCAAGTGGCTCAAGCACGAAGGCGACAAGGTGAAGTCCGGCGACGTGATCGCCGAGATCGAGACCGACAAGGCAACCATGGAGGTCGAGGCTGTCGACGAAGGCACGCTCGGCCGCATCCTGGTGAAGGACGGGACCGAAGGGGTCGCCGTCAACACGCCGATTGCGCTTCTGCTCAACGAGGGCGAGAAGGCGGGCGATCTCGACGCCGCCGCCGCGGAGGCGAAGAAGGCCGCTCCGGCACCCGCGCCGAAGGCTGAAGTCGCGCCCCCCGCGCAGCCGCCGAAGCCGCCGCAGCCCGAACGTCCGGTTCCGCAACCGGCGGCTGCCCAGCCGCAGCCCGTGCCACGTCCGGCTCCCGCTTCGTCACCTGCGCCGCAGCGCGCCTCCGGTGAGCGCATCTTCGCCTCGCCGCTCGC